>JBOGXB010000021.1:0-32200 GCA_050694215.1 Actinomycetota bacterium | reverse complement strand
CCTGCAGCATGCTCGATCCCGACAGATCGGTCTGCCCTCGATGGTTTCGACCGACTACATCAACACCATCGCTCCCGAGCAGGAACCGTATTTCCCCGGCAACGAAGAGATCGAGCACAGGATCCGTCAGATCATCCGCTGGAACTCGGCCGTCATGGTGTCCCGAGCAAACAAGTCGTTCGAGGGTATCGGGGGGCACATCTCCACCTACGCATCCTCGGCGTCTCTGTACGAGGTCGGCTTCAACCACTTCTTCCGGGGTCACGACGCAGAAGGGGGGAGTGACCAGGTCTACATCCAGGGACACGGGACCCCCGGCATCTATGCACGCGCCTTTCTCGAGGGTCGTCTGACCGAGGACCAGCTGGAGCACTTCCGGCGCGAGACCACCGGTCGGGGATTGTCCTCTTATCCCCATCCGCGCCTGATGCCCCGCTTCTGGGAGTTCCCCACCGTGTCGATGGGTCTGTCTCCTCTTAACGCGATCTATCAGGCTCGCTTCAACCGCTACCTACAGCACCGCGGCATCAAGGACACATCGCAACAGCGAGTGTGGGCCTTCGTCGGAGATGGCGAGATGGACGAGCCGGAGTCGATGGCCGCTCTTTCCCTGGCGGCGAGAGAGGGCCTCGACAACCTGATCTTCGTCGTCAACTGCAACCTGCAGCGGCTCGACGGGCCGGTGCGCGGCAACGGGAAGATCATCCAGGAGCTCGAATCGATCTTCAGAGGCGCCGGCTGGCACGTGATCAAGGTTGTCTGGGGCCGCGAGTGGGACGAGCTCCTCGCGAAGGACACAGACGGCGTCCTCGTGCACAAGATGAACACGACGCTCGACGGCGAGTTCCAGAAGTATGTCGTTGAGTCAGGTGCCTATATCCGCGAGCACTTCTTCGGCCCGGACCCGCGGCTCAAGGAGATGGTCGCCCATCTCTCCGACGAGGACCTGCCCAGGCTTCGCCGCGGTGGCCACGATTACCGGAAGCTATACGCGGCCTATCGCACGGCGATCGAGCTCAAGGACGCCCCCACGGTCATCCTCGCCAAGACCGTAAAGGGGTGGGCTCTGGGGCAGAGCTTCGAAGGCCGCAACGTGACGCATCAGATGAAGAAGCTGTCCGAGGACGAGCTGAGGGTCTTTCGCGAACGCCTGGAGCTTCCGATCAAAGACGAAGACATCCACGAGGGCGTCGCTCCCTATTACCACCCGGGCATGGACTCCGTGGAGGTTCAGTACATGTTGGCACGCCGCCATGCGTTGGGTGGCTTCGTGCCCGAGCGACGGGTTGAGCCCAAGGCGATCGAGTTGCCCAAAGAGGCCATCTACACGGAATTCGCCAAGGGCTCGAAGCAACCGGTTTCGACCACGATGGCCTTCGTTCGGCTCCTGCGGGGGCTTATGCGAGACAAGAAAATCGGTACGCGCGTCGTTCCCATCATCCCCGACGAAGCTCGTACTTTCGGTATGGAGTCGCTGTTCCCCGAGTTCAAGATCTACGCCGCGAGCGGCCAGCTCTACGAGCCTGTGGACGCCGCACACCTCCTCGCATATCGAGAGGCCAAGGACGGACAGATCCTCGAGGAGGGGATCAGCGAGGCTGGATCGATGGGATCGTTCACGGCCGCCGGCACCTCTTACTCGACGCATGGCGAACCGATGATTCCATTCTTCATGTTCTATTCGATGTTCGGATTCCAGAGGATCGGAGACTTAATCTGGTCCTTCGGCGATCAGCGCGGACGCGGGTTCTTGCTCGGCGCAACGGCCGGACGAACGACCCTTAACGGGGAAGGTTTGCAGCACGAGGACGGGCACTCCCCGCTGCTTGCATCGACCAACCCGGCCTGCCTCTCCTACGATCCCGCGTTCGCGTACGAGACCGCGTTGATCGTCCAAAACGGCTTGTCCCGGATGATGGACGGGGGCGAGGACGTCTTCTATTACCTGACCCTGTACAACGAGAACTACCCGATGCCCGAGATGCCCCAAGGAGTCGAGGAGGGCATCGTCAAGGGTTTGTACCGCTTCAAAACGGCGCCGAACGATGCCAAACACAAGGCGCAACTGCTCGGATCCGGATCGATCATGCAGCAAGCGCTGCGCGCACAAGAAGTCCTTGCAGAAGAGTACGAGGTGTCGGCGGACGTATGGAGTGCTACCTCGTACCAGCAGCTGCGCGTCGATGGCCTCGAAACCGAGCGCTGGAACCGGTTGCACCCAGAGGAAGCGCGCAGGCAACCTTTTGTTACTCGCTCGCTGGAATCGGTAGAGGGACCCGTCGTAGCGGTAAGTGACTTCATGAAGGTGGTGCCCGATCAGATCGCGCGCTGGGTGCCTGCACCCTTCGTGCCGCTGGGAACCGACGGATTCGGCCGGTCGGACGACCGACCCGCGCTGCGCCGGCACTTCGAGATCGACCCCGAGCACATCGTGGTCGCGACACTCGCGGCCCTTGCGGAGTTCGGCGATCTGAAACCCGAGCTCGTGTCGGACGCGATCAAGCGCTTCCACATCGACCCTGAGCGCACACCTCCACTCTTCGCCTGACGCTTCGGTGCCATAGAGTCGAGGGCGTCATGGCGGACGTCGTCCGTACGCCCGAGGAACGCTTTGTCGGTCTCGATGGCTATGCCTTCGAGCCGAGCTATCTCGACCTCACCGGCGATCTCGATGGGTTGAGGCTCCACTTCGTCGACGAAGGTGAGGGTGAGCCGATCCTGTTGCTTCACGGCGAGCCGACGTGGGCTTACCTGTACCGAAAGATGATCCCTTCCCTGTCGAAGGCGGGACGCGTGATCGCGCCCGACTACATCGGCTTTGGCCGATCGGACAAAGTCACCGAGATCGGCTGGTACAGCTACGACCGGCACGTCGACTCAATCGTGCAGCTAATCGATGCGCTCGATCTGACAGGGATCACCATCGTCGTGCAGGACTGGGGCGGACCGATCGGCCTGCGGTGCGCGGTTGAGAACGCAGACCGGTTCGCACGGCTGGTGATACTCAACACCGGTATCTTCCGGCCCGGGCCCCAGTGGCCGAACGAAGGGTTCCTTCAATGGCGCAACTTCGCCGAACGCAATCCTGATCTCCCCGTCGGTTTCGTGCTGCAAGGGGCAACGACAACCGAGCTGTCGGACTCGACGATCGCGGCCTACGAGGCCCCCTTTCCGACGGCGTCGTCGAAGGCGGGGGCCGCGGCGTTTCCCTTGATCGTTCCCCTCTCAGAAGGAGATCCCGGTGCGAAAAAGATGGCCGAGGTGTCCGAGGCTCTGGCTCGATGGGAGAAACCCGCCCTCGTTGCGTTCTCCGACTCGGACCCCGTCTTTCCCCTCCGGGCCGGCGAGAAGATGGCCGAACGAATCCCGGGAGCCGGCCCCTGCGTTCCGATCGAGGGAGCGTCACACTTCCTTCAGGAAGACAAAGGCGAAGTCATAGCCGGCGCGATCCTCACCTTCCTCGGCACGCCTTAAAGAGCGGATCTCTGAGACGGCTACCGGAGCGCGGGGCCTCCCACCAGCCGTCCAACGATCGCGTCGGCGCCGATGTTCGTGACCCCGGCGCGGGTTGCGCACACGGCGATGCATCCATCTACGAAGGCTCCCCAGGGAGTCCCATCCCGGGCGACGACGACGTCTATGAAGTCGAACACCGCATGGCAGCGCCCAGGGCCGCAGTCCTTGCGGATGAGCGGGTCGCTCTTCTTGTTAACGGTGCTCGTGTAGAAGATAGGCCTCGGGTTGAGGGCGTTCGCCGTCATAGTCATGTAGCCGTTCCAGGTGACCTTGGCGTACTTGCGCCTTCCGACCGGCCCACGTGCGTTCTCTGAGCCCATGTAGACGATGGCGATCTTGCCGGTGTCGCCGATGTCCATCGCCGGGAGATTGGCCTCCGTGACTCCGGGAGGAGCGATCATCATCGGCTTGCTCCAGGTCTTTCCCTTGTTCCGTGATACGGCGAGGTAAGGGAGCCGGTTCCGGGCGATCCACGTGTAATAGATGTTGCCTTTGCGATCCATCACCGCATCTGCCTCGTGATCCGCGGTGCCGTTCTTCGCCACCTGGACGCGGGTCCAGGTCCTGCCCTCGTCCTTGCTGATGGAAAGCCACGGCTGACCGCAATGACCTTTCGGCAGCAGCACGGTTCCGTCGCGGGCGACGAAACCGTGACCATGGAGCCCTCCGCAGAAGCCCGGGACACCTTCGAAGCCCGGGTCGTCGTTGGTGGGATCGATGCCCGGGTACGCCGGAGTTCCCGTAGGGATGAAGGTAATGCCCCCGTCGAGTGACTTGCTGCACGAAGAGCTGCCCACGTCATTCCAGCAGTAGTAGACGACGTTCGGGTACCCGATCGTGGTGCTCCCGGCCGGCGGGCCGGAGAACAGAGTTTGGTGGTCGTTCACCGGCCTGCCACACCTTGATCTCGATCCGGTGGAGCCTCGCGTCCGGCGCTCGCAGCCTGGCTGATCGGGACGAGACGACCTTCGCTCTGGGGTGATGCGCCACAGCGCGGCCCCCGGAGCCATCCGAACGAGCCGATGCCGGAGCTCCGTGGGGGGATGCGACAAGGGCCGTCACCACGAGGAGGGCCCCCGTGGTCACGGCAACCCCGCGTTGGCCACCCGGTCGTCCGCATGGACTGGGCTCCCCTTCCGTCTCGACTGCGCTTTGGTCCGTCTAGCTCTTCGCTCCGGCAGTTGGTCCTGCCTTGTCCCATTCACACCCTTTCGCACGGGCATTCGGGCGGGAAAGGTTCAAGGATTGGTAGTCCCATTCCGATGTTCCATCTAGTCCATCGTGACTAGGTGGGGGACTGACTGGAGGGGTGTGGAAATGCGGCCGCAGACGCGAGCCGAGGTCGAGCGGGGACAAGGACGCCTGCTGATGGCCGTCTTCGTGCTTCTGACGGCTTTCGCCGGTTTGTCGGTGGGGCTCAGCTTCCTAGGGGACTCTTTCACCCGCCCACTGCATCTGACCCCGACCTCCGCCCGCATCGGTGTGCTTCTTCTCACCCTCGCGTTCATCGCCCTCGTCTGGGAGAGAGAGAACGAGCTGACGCGGTCTGCGCGCGTCATGCAGAAGCAGGAACTTCTCCTGGCTGCTTTCGAAAACAGGCTTAGTGTCCTGGAGTCGTTGCTCGATGCCGGTGACCGTTTGAACGCTCCGCTGGGTGTCGACGACGTCTTGAAGGTCGTCCTCGACGCGGCTATCGAGCTCGTCGAGGCGGAAGGCGGTTCGGTCGACTTCTTCGAGGATGGAGACGGGGATCTGGGCGTCGCCCAGACGCGGGCAACCGCGCCCCACGGTGGGGCAGGAGCTCCCATCCGGCCCCCGGTGGTCCTTCCGTTGATGGTGGACTCGAGGATGGTCGGGGAGTTGAAGCTCCACCTGCCCCCGGAGATCTACGAGCTGGAGGAAGTCACGAGGGTTGCCCTTGTTCGCTTCAGTGATCAGGCGGCACGCGCCCTCGACAAAGCGCGCATCCTCGCTCAGGAACGTGCCTCCTTGGCCCTTCTGGAGGCGACGAACGAGGTCAAGTCCAGGTTCCTCACGACCGTTTCCCACGAGCTTCGGACGCCGCTCACCTCAATCATCGGTTACTCGGCAACGCTCGAGAACCACTGGCAACGCCTCGAGGATGCCCAGCGACGGGAGTTCATACACGAGATTCGCAACCAGGGTGATCGACTCGATCGTGTGGTGGAGAGGATGCTTGAAGCCGCACGCGTGCAGTTGGATGGTGTCTCCATCGAGCCGGGAATCCACGACTTGAGGACCTCGATCCAGAAGGCGCTGGCTCCGTTCCGAACGGAGGATGGTTCCAGGATCCAGGTCACCTTGCCGCGGGCCGCCGTGCACGCAGTGATCGATCCGACGGTGTTCGAGCAAGTGGTATCGAATCTCGTGGACAACTCTCTTCGCTATACGAGCGGATCGGTGCGCGTCGCGTTGGAGACTTATCAGAGCATCGTGACGATCACCGTCGACGACGACGGTCCCGGCATGGACGCCAACAAGCTCCCCCTCATGCTTGAACCGCTCCAGCGGATTGACGAGAACGTACACAGCGGGACCGGGCTTGGACTGCACCTGGTCAAGACCATGGTCGAAGCGCTGGGGGGGCGAGGAGAGATCCGGACGGGGTCGAGTGGAACGACGGTGACGATTATGCTCCTTCGCTCCGTTGACCGACGGCTCCTCAGCAAGATTCCCTCTAACGCCGGAGTGACTAGCCTCGATTGACTATTGCTTACCCGGGCGAGCGGCCTCACCCTTTTTCCATGGCCATGAGACCGACCGTCCTGTTGGTAGACGATGACCCCTCGATGAGGGAGCTCTTGTCGACCACCTTCTGGATGCACGGAGGTTTCCGTATCGGTGGAGTCGCGGTGGACGGCTTTGAGGGAGCGATGCTCGCGGCCGACATCCACCCAGACGTCGTGGTCCTCGACTATTTCATGCCGCGATGGGACGGATCGAAGGCGGCCGAGTTCATCCGGAAGCACTCGCCGCGATCGAGGATCGTCGCCTTCTCTGCCGTCATTGAAGACCCACCGGATTGGGCAGACTCGTTCCTGATCAAGGACCGGATAGGGGACCTGATCGGCGTCTGCCTGAGCTTGTGCGGAGGCGAGTCGCCGGCGACCGAGACCTCGCCGCGCTGACCGTTCCCGTTCGAGCGATCAGGTCAGCCGCTCGATGATCATCGCCATCCCCTGACCCCCGCCGACGCACATCGTCTCGAGCCCCATCGTCTTGTCGTGCGTCTGTAGATCGTTCAGAAGCGTGCACATGATGCGCGCGCCGGTCATGCCGTAGGGATGTCCGAGGGCGATCGCCCCTCCGTGGGGGTTGAGCGCGTCCCCGAAGGGATCGATGCCGAGCTCCCTGCAAACGGGAAGGACTTGTGCAGCGAACGCTTCGTTGAGCTCGACCACATCGATGTCTTCGAGCGACATGTCCGCCTGTTTGAGCACCTTTCGCACTGCCTCTATCGGACCAACCCCCATGATCTCGGGAGCAACACCGGACACCGATGAAGCGATGATGCGAGCCAGCGGTGTGACGCCGAGCTGCTCGGCGCGCTCTGCGCTCATCACGAGAACCGCGGCGGCGCCGTCGTTGAGGGGACAGGAGTTACCGGGCGTCACCTTCCCCTCCGGCTTGAACGAAGGCTCAAGGGCTGCGAGCTTCTCCAGCGTGGAGCCGGCGCGAGGGCCGTCATCCTTTTCGGACACGGTGCCGTCGTCCTTCCCATAGGGGGAGATCTCGCGCGCGAAGAATCCGGACTCCTGGGCTGCGACGGCTCGCTCCTGAGAGCGTTGCGCGAATCGGTCCATGTCCACCCGGCTCACGTCGTAGCGCTCCGCGACGTTCTCCGCCGTCATCCCCATGGGAATGTAGACGTTGGCGATCTCCGCATCGTCGCCGAAGAGCTTGGGATGCAGTTCGTCCATGTCCTTCGGATAGCCGTCGACCTGCGAGATCGACTCGACGCCGGCCGCGACGAACGCGTCGCCCTCTCCGGCCTTGATCGCGTGGAAGGCCATCCGGATCGTCTGGAGGCTCGAGGCGCAGAATCGGTTGACGGTGGTGCCGGGGACGTGGTCGGGCAGACCTGCGAGCAGCCCGGCGCGACGAGCGAGGTTCATCCCCTGCTTCTGCTCGGGGAAGCCGCAGCCGACCATGACGTCGACGATCTCGCCGGGATCGACCTCAGGGACCTTCTCGAGTGCGGCCTTGATGGCAAACGCGAGGAGATCGTCCGGCCTCACGTCGACGAGCGATCCCTTCTTCGCTCTTCCGATCGGAGTGCGAGTGGCGGCAACGATCACTGCTTCAGGCATAGAGGGTCTCCTTCGGGTGGTGGGTGCCATCCCAGCCTAATAGCGGGCGCCGGAGGAGTCCTGACGCGCACCGACGGCGCGACGAAGCCCCCGTGGACGGGGCCGGGACTCCTCGATCGGAGGGTCTAGCGGAAGAGGCCGTTCGTGGAGAGAACGAGGTCGGCTGCCGCCTCATTCGTGTCCACGATGTCCTGGGTCTCGAGATCCTCGAGAGCCCGGAGGAGATCTCTTCCCCGATGGCTCAGATGGGGCTCGAGAGACTCCGTCAGCAGCCCGGCTTCACGCATCTCCTCCAGGGTCACTGCCACTTTCGCTTCACCTCCTCTTCGGTGAAGCCTCACGGTAGCGGCCCGAAACTTGACTGTCAGGTCCAGAGGATCTATGTGGGCGGATACGCCCTAGAAATCCCGGTCGAAGAACGTCTGCATCTGCATGGCGAACATCATGTCTCCCTGAAGCTTGAGCTTGCCTCCCATGAAGAGCTGCGAGCCCTCGGCCTGTCCCAGCACGAGTCTGATGAAATCGACCAGCGACAATTGCAGAGTCAAGCGCGGGCTGGGGGCAGGTCCCGGAGAAGTCTCGCAACTGCCGTTCGCGAACTTGACCATCCACTGTTTCGTGTCTCCGTCCGTTGCGATGTCGTATTGGATCGTGCAATCGACGCCGGCGGCCTTCTCCGGAGTGAACCGTTGTTGCATCCCGTCGAAGATGTTGGTGAGGACCTCGTCGACACCCAGGTTGCGGACGGCTTCGTCCAGCTCCTCGTCCGACAGTCCTTTCACCATCTCGGCAAGCTGGCCGGGATCCGGTTGTTCCTGAGCCCCCGAGCCGGTCCTGACCCCTTGTTCGCTCATCTGCACTCCCCTCCTCTGATCTTCGAACGACACCCACCCTACGAGAGTGGCGCGGCACACATTTCTTGTCGGCGCGCCTGACTAGGGTGACCTCATGCGCTGGAGGCCCATGTCAACCAGTCCCGGTGACGGGAGATCCCGAACGCGAGCTTGTGTCCTGGTCTTCGCCCTGACGGTGATCGGGGCGGCGACTGCCTCGTGCGCCCCTCACCGAGTCGTGCTCAGCCGCCAAGCACCGGCGACTTTCCCCAGCGAGCCACCCGGGCACGAAACCGGCGAGGTCACTCGCGTCGTCGACGGGGACACGATCGAAGTGAGGGTCACGGGGCGCGCGGACGGCCCTGGTGCGGGGGAAGCGCGGATCGGCAGCTCTTACCCCGTCCGTCTCATCGGGATCGATACGCCCGAGTCGGTGAAACCGAATTCCCCCGTAGAGTGCTTCGGGCGGGAGTCGTCGGCGGCTGCCAAGGCCTTGCTCCAAGGCAACATCGTGAGGCTCGTGAAGGACGTCGAGGAATCGGACCGTTACGACAGGCTCCTGCGGTACGTGTATCTCGGCCACGAGCTGGCCAACGCCCGGCTCGTGATCAACGGCTACGCGGCGGCCTACACCTACCCGCCCAATGTCAGGCACACAGATCTCTTCGTCGAGCTCCAACGCCAGGCCCGAGAGGCAGAACTTGGGCTCTGGGCGGCCGCCACGTGCAATGGGGAACCTTAGTGACCCGAGAGAGAAGAGACATCACCGTCCATCTCTGGTCGGGTGATTGCCCTCACATCTTGCTGGTCAGGACGGTGGGGGTCAGGCCCAGAAACTCTCCGTGTCTGTCCGCGGCGGCCTGGAGGGCCTGGGTCTGAGCGTCGTCGAGTTGTGTGTAGAGGGCTGCCTCGATGATGACCGAGTCTTTCTTCAGGGTGCGCTTCCAGTGACCGGCCAGCTGGCCGTCGAGGATGACGACATCGTTGAAAATGGCTCCGCCTTGAGGCAGAGATCGGGCGACGCGCGAAGCGTCGAGCAAGTACCTGCTCTCGCTGTAACCCACGATGTACTCGTCGTAGCCCTGCAGCAGATGGACCGTCGGGCGCGCGGCTTTCGGAGTTGGTGACGAGGTGACGAACCAGTAGCCGAGACCATCGACGACTTCATGCTCGAGGTGAGACTCGACCAATTCGAGCCCCTTGCGGATGTCGGCCGCGAGCAGGCTCGACCACCACCTGAAATCCTTCGGGGTCGCGGGGCCGTGACTGGTGAAGTAGCGCAGGGTCAGCTCAGCCAGGGCCTCCTCCTTGGTGAGGCTCCTCGCCTGCGGCGCTCGCTCCTCGAGAAGGGCGTAGGTGTGCTGCTTGCCTTTCAGCGCGCCGCTGCAGATGATGCCCCTCAACTCGGCGTCCATCAGGACGAAGGAGAATCGCGAGGCGTCCAGGACGACGCCAGCGTTCCCAAGCATGGCCCTGAGCTCTTTCCGCGTCAGCTGATCTCCGCCCTGCAGGGCGGCGGCGAGCAGCGCACTGCACCTGTCCAGGACCGAGTCGTCCAACCCCAGTTGACGGTAGTAGTAGCCGGTCAGTGCGCGGACGCGGGGTGCTGTGAGCTCCAGCATCCATCCGATGTCCGCCGGCAGGACGAAGTGCCAGGTAGGCCGCAAGACGTGAGTCCTCAGTATGGTTCCGTCCGCAAAGGCCAGGTCCATGGCGGCGTCGCTGACTCCGGTGGTGCGCTCGGCCACCGACCATTTCGCCGGGCCGTAGTCCTGGGACTGCACCGCACCCAGCCGGTGGACGACTTCCTCGGGACTCTCGGGCGGAGCTCCTGATAGGCGCAGATTGTGCATCCGCCACCGTGCGATGTGTTCCTTCTTCATTGTTTGCGATCCTAGGCTCGGGAGGCAGCTCTCCCTGGGGAACGATGCCTGCAACAGCGTTCCATGACTAACATCGGGTCGTGAATGTCTCTCGCGCCACTAAGGGCGTCTTCGGGCTGGCGATCGTGCTCGTGGTTGCCGGTTATCTCGTGCTGATCGACCTCGGGCTCAGCGCCGGACGCGTACACCACGGAGTGCGTGTCGACGGGGTGGACATCGGGGGGCTGACCCTCGCCGAGGCGGTAGCGCTTGTCGAGGATGCAGGGGAGGAGCTAAAGCAAGAGGAGATCGTTCCCACAGCCGAGGGCTTCGACTGTAGGTTCACTCCCGAAGAGGTGGGGTGGGGTCCCCAACCCTTCGACACGGTGGAGATGGCGATGCGGGTGGGGCGCGACGATGCGCCCTTCGGAGCACTTGCGGATCGCGTACGTGCGTACTTCGAAGACATCGAGCTCGATTGGGCCGGCAAACCCACCGAGCGCGGGGTGAGGCGGCTTCTAGACGGGTGTGAGGAGCAGGCCGCAGCTCTCGGCGTGCTGATAGACAGACGCGAGCTCCGACTCGAGATCGGGCGGGCCATCAGCTCCACAGGCAGACGCAGGTTCGAGATCCCGCTGGTGGAGGAGCTGGGGAGCTAGGTCCGACGCGTCTCCGTTGTCCTGATCGATCTAGTCCGCGGCCTCGGTGGGCGTGGCCTCGGGCGTGGGCTCCTGGGTCGGCTCCGGGCTGGGTTCGGGCGAGGGAGCGGGGGCGCCACCTTGGGCCGGAGCTCCGGCGTCCCCGGCGGGTGCCGTGCCTCCATCGCGTCCCCCGGCCTCGCTCGACGGGGGGGATTGGCTCGCCGCAGGGTCCGGCGAATGATCAGACGAGAAGACGGCTTGCTCGGACGAGGGAGTGACCGCGGGCGTGGCGGAGCGGGATCGGTCTTGCCCGGGTTGCTCGCTCGTGCCGGCACCGGGCAGGTCGCGACGAGGCTCGTTGAACGCTGCCCAAACCACGAGCCCGAGCAGTCCGACGAGCAGAGCGGCCGTCAGCATCGCGACGAGGGCCCGGCGCGCGCCCGAGGGAGCGGCGAGGTATTCCTCGTCGTCGTGCATGGGGGCCGAGTGCCCGCTGCGTGCGTCTCTGGAATGCAGGGCCGCCGCGAGCGCGGTGCCGTCATCGAAGCGATCGGCTGGGTCCTTGGCCAGGCAGCGCAGCACGATCGAGTCGACTCCTTGATCGAGGTCGGGCACGTGCGCGCTGGGAGGCTCAGGTGGCTGTTCGACGTGAGCGATGGCGATCGCAGTCGCATTCGGAGCGTCGAACGGCACCTTGCCTGTGAGGATCTCGTAGAGGACGACGCCGAGTGAGTAGACATCGGATTGCGGCGTGCATGCGTGTCCTGATGCTTGCTCGGGCGAGATGTAATGCGGCGAGCCGACGGCCACCCCGGTCGACGTGAGCTGCTCCGCGACGTTCGATGACGCGATCCCGAAGTCGGCGAGCTTCGCGCGGCCTTCTCGATCCATGAGGATGTTGCCCGGCTTGATGTCCCTGTGGACAAGGCCCAGTGAGTGAGCGGCTCCTGCAGCTCGGGCCGCATCCTCCACGATCTCGAATGCTCGCTCGACCAGAAAGGGCTCTCCCACGCGATCCCGAAGGGAGGCGCCCTCCAGGTATTCCATCACGAGGAACGGGCGGCTCTCGTGTTGCCCGAAGTCGAGGACCGAGATGACATTCGGGTGCGAGATGCGAGCGACGGCCTGAGCCTCGGTGAAGAAGCGGACGAGCGAGTCGGGTTGATCCGATAGCTCGGGAGCGAGGAACTTGACGGCTACCCTTCGATCGAGACGCTCGTCGAGGGAAGACCAGACCTCGGCCATCCCTCCCCGGCCCAAAGGCTGGTCGAGCCGGTAGCGCGCTTGTACAAGGGTGCCGGAACGCATCGACTGCTTATTGCCCGTTCTAAGGTTTCCTATACCCGGCCGAGCGGCCTCTTTCCTACCTAGACTCGGTTGGCGGCGCAGGAGTTCGCGGGTTTTCGTACAAATCATCAACCTGACCCAACTCCCCGGAGGGCGAATGCTGCGCCGAGCCACGGTGGTGATCGTCTTATCCAGTCTGCTGTGTGCCGCGCTCGGGTCGGGTGTGGTAGTCGCCCAAACGAGTCCCCCTCAGGTCGATGATCCAATGAGGGCATTCTCGATCGTTCCTCCGGGACAGGAGGGCAACGTCTCGGATACCGAGCTGGCGACCGGTAGCTTCGGCCCCCACTACGACGACCAGCTCGACATGTACGCACAGCTGATCAACGACGACGACGTGACCGAGGATGAGCTGGCGACCTATTTCCATTCCATGCAGTTTGGGCCTCAAGGTGAGGTCGAGAGGGAGTACTCGCCGACCGAGGGAGCCACCGTCTACCGCGATGAGCTCGGCATCCCCCACATCTACGCGGACGACCTCGCCAAGGCGGGCTTTGCGCTCGGCTACGTCTCGGCTGAGGATCGCATGTGGGAGATGGACGTCTTCCGCCACGCCGCCCGTGGCACTCTGTCCGAGTTCGTCGGCCCGGGTGATGACGATGACTTCCTCGAGATGGACATCGACACCCGGCGCGAGGGGTACACGGAGCAAGAGATCCAGAGGATGTTCGACTCGCTCGACGATAAGTTCGGGACGAACGGGCAGGTGGTTCAGGAAGGGCTTGTTGCGTATAGCAACGGCGTGAATGCCTATATCGATCAGCTGAAGACAGACCCCACGATCGCCCTCGACTGTGCCGTTGAATACAAGGTGATCCTCGAGCCCTGTCCAGCGTCACCGGACGAATGGGCGCCGGCAGACACGCTGTTCCTCGTCGTGCTACAGCTCAGGGTCTTCGGGGAGACCGCCGGCGGTGAGCTCGACAACGCGGCCGTCTACGCTCGCCTGCAGAAACGGTTGGGCAGGAGGCTCGGATCGCGGGTCTTCAACGATCTGCTGTTCCAGAACGAACCTCGTGCTGCGACGTCTATCGACAAGAACCAAGCAACGTTCCCGTCACAGGATCTCGGAAGGGTCGACCCCCGGTCGTTCGCCATCCCCGATGACGCGGTGGAGCTCGCGGAACAAACGTCGGCGCGCGAGCTGTCTCGTCGTCGGGTGCTCGCGGATCTCGGGTTGCGGGCACCGTCGTCCAACGCCCTTCTCGTGTCGGCCGGGGAGTCGGCAAGCGGCAACCCGCTCGAGATCGGCGCACCTCAGGTGGGTTACGCGGTGCCTTCGTTTTTCATGGACATCGACGTCCACGTCCCCGACGAGGGCGTCCACTTCCGCGGCCCCGCCGTTCCGGGAGCAGCCGCTCTGATCCCCCTCGGACGCGGCACGGACTATGCCTGGTCGCTCACGACCGGTTTCTCGGACGCCGTCGACGTGCGCGCCGAGAGGCTTTGCAACCCCACCGGAGAGGTCACCAAGACCTCGAACTTCTATCGCTTCAGAAGTCGCTGCCGGAAGATGTCGTCGCGCGAGGAGACCTTCGTCGTCCGGCCGACTCCTATCTCGCCCGGGATACCCAGAACGGAGACTCACACCTTCGACAGGACGATCCACGGCCCGGTTTTCGCTCGAGGCACGGTAGACGGCAAGCCGGTTGCGTTCGTCAAGGAGCGTTTCTTCTGGAAGAAGGAGATCGACTCGGTCCCACAGTTCTTCCGCTGGAACACCCAGGTCGATTCGCTGGCGGACTTCCGGTCTGCCGCGCGCGACTTCACGATGTCGTTCAACGCCTTCTACGCGGATTCAGAAGACATCGGCTACTTCCACGTCGGCTACTACCCGAGAAGGGAACAGGGGGTCCACCCGTCCCTGCCGATCTGGGGAACGGGTCGCTGGGAGTGGGGAGGGCGCTTCCCGTGGCGCCGTCACCCCAAGGTGATCAACCCCGACCAGGGGTGGGTTGCCAACTGGAACAACAAACCCGCGCGCGCATGGGACAACTTCGACAACTTCAAGTTCGGGTCCATCCATCGCGTCGAGCTCCTACAGGACCGGATGCGTGAGCTTCTCGATGGGCCGGCACGGGCGCAGCTGTCGGACATCGTGGACGTCATCCGTGATGCAGCCACCCGCGATGCCCGCGCCGTCTATCTCGGTCGCCAGATGACGCGCTGGGCCGAAGCGCGCATCGGGAGCTCGAGCTCGGACGAGGCGGCCGTGCTGAAGGCCGTAAGTGGCTGGGTTGCGTCCGGAGCACATCGTTTCAACAGCGACGGTGATGGCGAGATGGACGAACCGGTCCCGCTTCTCGTCTTCGACACGTGGTACGACATCCTCGTCCACGAGATCTTCGACGACGAGCTGGGCAACGACTTCGACCAGGTCATCCCGGCCCCGATCTCCGACTACTCGCCCGCCGAGGGCTCGAGTTTCTTCTTCGACTTCTCGTCCTACCTCGACATCCTCTTCGACGGGGACGCGGCGGAAAACAGGTTCGCGCTCGACTACTGCGATGACCGGGAAACCAGGGGCCGGACGGAGACCTGCCCCGATGTTGTGTTCGCCGCTCTCGAGACTGCCGTGGCGACGCTTAAGAACGATCAGGGTGACGACATGTCCCAATGGTCCAAGGAGGCGGAGAACATCGTCTTCGACGCGCTGGGGGCCGGCAGCGTGGACGAGATCCCATGGCAGAACCGGGGGACCCACAATCACGTGATCGAGATCCTCTCGCCCGCGTCGGGCTGAGCAAGAGGGAGCCAGGGGGCACTAGTCGCAGCTGAGCGCGATGACGACACCCACGAGATCGGCCCTGGCGCCGCTGCCGATCGTCGGGGGAAGCTCCGTCCCTACCGGGCGGCGCGCGTGGCCGACCGCGGTCACCTTGGGACGCCCGAGAAGCTGCTCGATCAACTCGGTGCGGTGCCTGCGTTCGAGCGACCGGTTCCTGGGGCTGTCCGCGTACGCCACACCTGAGGTCTGCACGCTGCACCCCGTTCGGTCCTGAACGTCGGCTGCGTAACGTTCCGGCGTGAGCTGGTCTCCGTTGGCGAGCATGGCGACGATCGTCTTCGCCACGGTTTGGGCGAGTCCGTCGGGATCGACCGGCGGCTGTGCCACGGGCTCCCCTGGAGTAACCCCTGTCTGCGGTGTGGAATCGCTTCCTCGCGGCTCGGCATCACTTTCACACCCCACGAAGAGCACGCACGCCGCTACAGACAACGCCACCAGGCGTCCCGCGGTCCTCACCTTCCTTTCCATAGCAGCATTTACTACCACCGGTTGTCGGCTACGGGCCGCGACTCATCAGAGGTAGCATCTGCGCCATGACGGATGCAAAGTCGCCCCGTCGCATCTCCGACTGGGACTCACTCGGTTTGCCGGAGTTGATGATCGCAGGGCCGGGCGAGCTCCACCAGCAGGACCTCGAGGTACTGGGACGGCAGGTCGTCGCGCACTACGGCGACATCTGGACCGATCTCCATGAGCAGACTGTGGATGCCGTCGGCCGAATCGTGGGTGCGGACAAGCCCTACATCATGCCCGGCAGCGGAAGTATCGGTCTCGACGCCGCCATCTTCAATCTGTTCGAGCCCGGGCAGAGAGTCTTGGTGCCCGCAACGGGGTTCTTCGGCGGCCGGCTCATGGAGCTCGCGCGCCAGCACGGCCTCGAAGTAACGGAGATCGGGGTCGACGTCGGCCAGCCCGTGGACCCCGCGCGTGTCGTAGCCGAGCTGGAGGGTGCCGACGGAGTCATAACGGTGCACGTCGAGACGGCCACCGGCGTCCGGCATCCAATCGAGGAGATCGTTCGGGTCGCTCACGATGCCGGCGCGGTCTGCGTGGTGGACGGCATCGCCTCGGTAGGAGGCGAGGTCGTCGACGTCGAGAAGATGGGCATCGACGCCCTGGTGACGGGGTCGCAGAAGGGGTTGGAAGCTGCTCCTGGGCTCGGCATTATCGCGCTGAGCGCGGCGGGCCGCGAGCGAGTGGCCGCGCGCAGCAGGCGACCCGAATCCTGGTACCTCGACCTCCACGTCTGGGATTGGTATAGGCGCGAGTGGGGCGGGTGGCATCCCCACCCCGTAACGATGCCCTCGAACCTCGTCCTCTCTCTCCTTTCCAGCATCCAGCGGATGGAGGAGGTTGGACTTGACGCGTGGGTGGCGGCGCGAGCCGATCTCGCGAAGCGCTGCCGTGAGGGCCTGCGTGATCTCGGCCTCGAGCCGATCCCCGCGGCGGGAGCAGAAGCCAACCTGGTCGTCGCCGCGTGGGCGGATGATCCGGGCGCGATCCAGAAGCACCTGCTCGAGCACGAACGCATCATGATCTCCGGTGGGCTCACTCCCGTGCACGGCAGGACCATCAGAATCGGCCTCATGGGGCGTACCGCAACCGAGGAGATGGTCGACCGCATGCTAGCCGGAGTCCACGCGGCCCTGACGCCCTGATCGGTTGTTCGATCGACCGATACCTCTGCTTCGCGCGCGGCTCGACCCTGGCGCGCAGGCTGGGCGGCCGTGGGCCGCCGTGGGTCGCCAGCTAGGACGACCCGCCGCCTACGACGACATGGCGGGGGCGGGGGCGGCGGCTACGCGGAGGTCGCGATACAACAGAGCCGGGTCGCCCAGCCTGCGTCGCAGCTCCCGTTCGAGGCCTGCTATCGGATAGAGGTTCTGAGGCGCGCGCGGGTCCTTGTGGCCAACCGAGGCGAAGCGGGGTAGAGCGAGTGTCACCGCCTCGGCCAGCTTGACTGCCTCCGCCTTCTCGATGTCGGCGCTGGTCTCGCAGCGCACCACGCCGGCCCACGAATGCCCCGTCCCCCCGGGCAGCCTCGTGTACCAGCAGAAGCGTCCCCACCTGCCCAGGGTCAGGAACAGGGGAGTGCGCTGTCCCGGTTCGAGCGCGGCGACCACGCCCTCGACCTCGGGGGGCAGGTAGGCGACGTGATGGGTCTTGACGTATCCGACGCGGGAGCCGGATTGCAGGTCGCCCCGTAGGGGACCGTCGACCACCACCAGATCGGTGCTCTCGGCGGAGGCGAGCGCGGATTCGAGCTCGGCCATTCGCTTCTGGATAGCGAGCCACAGGTCCTCGGGCGCGTCACCATCGGATCTGCGGACCTCGTAGGAAGCGTGCCGGCAATGGATCGGCGCCGCGTTTGCAACGGCCGAGAACAATCCCCGCTCGACCTTCCAACCCGCAAGCTCGGCTCGTCCATCGCACCGCATCACTCCTGCGGCGTACGACGCGCACACCCCCGGCCGCGCCCGGTCGTCGTCGATGTCGATCCATACGCGCGCGTCTATCCGCCTCACGCCGTCGGTGAACAGGATGGTCTCTGGGATCTCGGTCTCACCCGTGGGGGATAGTGGTTGCCACTTGCTCGCCGGACGCTCGACGCCGACATCTACCTTGGTGTCGCTGAGCTCTCGCTCGTCAACCTCCATCGGCGACCCGTATTCGGTTGCCCACGCCTCGACCGAGAACCTCATGCCTCGACCCTTTCCACCGTTGAGGTACGCGTGTCCTTGGTCACCCTGAGCTGCAGAGGTATGCGGTCGGCGAGGTCGCGCACATGCGTGATCACACCAACCATGCGCCCGCTCGCGGCGAGGTTGGCGATCGATGCCTCCGCGGTGTCGAGGGTCTCGGGGTCAAGTGTGCCGAAACCCTCGTCCAAGAAGATCGCCTCCAGCCGCGCCGAGCCCTGTGCCGCGAGCTCCACCAACTGGTCCGACAGGGCCAGCGCAAGGGCGAGCGAGGCGAGGAAGGTCTCGCCTCCGGACAGGGTTCTGGCCGACCGCGCTTCGTTCGCGTTGTGATGATCGGTGACGAGGAAGTTCCCCTTCCCGTCGATGGCAAGCGAGTACTGGTCGTCCGAGAGCTCTTGCAGGATCGAGGTGGCTCCCTCGACCAATCGGAGCAACGCTTCACCGACAAGCCATCTCTCGAAGCCCGTAGCTTTCAGATGCTGGGCCAAGGACGCCGCCACTGCGTGCTCGAGCGACTTCGCCTCGAGACTTCCCCGCAGCTTTTCGGCCGTCGCGATCCCCTTGGAGACCTCGGCTGCCTTCCCCTTCGCATTCGTCTCCGCCGTGACGGTCGCTACCTTGACGTCCCCTCCTTCGATCTCGACATCGCACTCGATGCACGACTCGGCCAGCGCCTTCATCAGATCGTCACGCTGGGCCGAGGTCTTCCGTGCCTTTGCTCGTGCCGCGGCCACATCCTTCGTGAGCTTCGGCACCTGCGTTCCCGCCCACCTCACCAGCTGCTCCCAATCCGTCACCAGCTCGGTACGCGCGGCCGCGGGCGGGTTCAGAGGAACCACACGGTCCCGCTGTTCCTCGAAGTGCTTGCGCTCGTCGCGCTCGCGCTCCTTGAGCTTCGCGATCGCCTCGCGGGCGGTCTTTTCGTCGGTGCGCGCCGAGGACTCTTTGGAGCGCCCCTGATCGATCGACTTGTCCGCTGCATCTATGAGGGCGAGCTGTTTGGCGACCTCTTCGGAGTCGGGATAGGTCTCGAGCTCTTCGTTGAGAGCCGCGATCTGCTTAGCATCGGCATCTGCCTCCGCCCTTTTCACCACGGTGGCATTCGAGGCGTCCTGTAGCTTGCTCTCGGCTTCCTTCCTCGCCGTCCCCATCTGCTCGACGGCCGCCTGCGCCCTCTCCAGCCTCGGGGCCGAGCGATGCTTTGGGAGCTCCTTGACTCGCTGCAGGCAAACGGGACACGGCTCGCCCTTAGAGAGGGAGGCGGCAAGATGCAGGGCGGCGTGCTTCTCGCGCGCGGCGGCCTCTGCCTCGAGCGCCTTGTCATGCTTTACGGCGGCGGCCTCCAGGGAGATCCGGGCCTTCGCCTCGGCAGCCTCGAGCTTCTCCAGGGCCTTGGCCTTCGCCGCAGCTGCTTCCAGACCTGCAACGCGGCGACGATGCGCGCTTGCAGCGTCGACGAGAGGCCCGCGCTCGGGGAGCTCCCTGCGCACGGCTTCCGCCGCGAGGACGGATTCCGAAGCCCCCTTCACCATCTCTTCGGCCTCTTCGAGTGCCTTCAGCGCGTGGGCCATCTCGTCCCCGAACGCAGCCATCTCGTGGGGTACCTGGAGGGAGGACAGCAACTCGACCCATGCCTCCGTCTGATCGGCCGCGGCCTCCGCGGTGGCAACGTCGTCGGTCAACGCCTCCAGCTTGGGCAGCGCTTCGTCAACGCGTTTGCGTAAACGCTCGAGCTTACGGACCCGCGTCTTGGCCTCGGCGAGAGCTTCCTTCGTGTAGTCGACGAATTCATTCCCGAGACGCTGCTCGACGACATCGCGCTCGCTCTTGGCCTTGACCGCCTCTGAATGGGCCATCTGACGCATCAGCTCGTAGATGCCGAGGCTCAATAGGCGCACCAGCATGTCCTGGCGGTCGGCCGGTTTGTCATGAAGGAAGCGAGCGAACTCGCCCTGGGGTAGCACCACGCACTTCGTGAAGTGGTCGAACGACAGCCCGACGATCTCGGTGATGGCTTCGGTCAGCTCGTCGGCGGTGCCGGCCACCACCTCGCCCCTGCATTCGAGGCGGGCCTCCCTGGTCGTGGCTCCCGATCCACTACGACGTACGACCCTCACCGCGGTGTAGTTGGTGCCTTCGACCGAGAAATCCAGCCGCACCTTCGCCTCGAGCTGGCCCTGCGTTATCACCGGCGCGACCAGGCCCCTGTGGCCGTAACGGGGGACCGAGCCATACAGCGCGAAGCAGATCGCGTCGATGATCGTGGACTTCCCGGAGCCCGTCGGCCCGGCGATTACGAAGTACTCGGCGTCGCCGAAGTTGATCTCGGTGTGATCGCGGAAGCTGGTGAAGCCCTGAAGCTCGAGCCGCAGTGGCCTCATGCCGACGCCTCCTCGTAGAGCTTCTGGAACAGGTCGACGAGCTTCACGTCCTCGACCTCGCGCTCGGCCAGATATTCGGTGAACAGCTCACGAGGGGACGTGGTCGCACGCTCGAGACGGCCGGAAGCGCGTTTGGCGTCTTCGTTGCCGGACTCCACGATCACCTTGACGGCGTTGGGAAAGAGCTCGCGCACCTCGTCTCCCAGCCCGGTGCGCGCCTTCTCCTCGACCCTGACCCTCAGGTAGTCGTCGCCTACCTCGTCCCGGAGCGCAGCAAGCTGGTCCAGCGTGCCCTTCACGGTGCGGAGCCTGCGTCCTGAGCTCAGCGGTCGCTCGCCCACGGTTGCCGGCGTTCCGGGCGCCGCCTCCACTATGAGCGCTCCTCGCGAGTCGCCGGTGTCCGAGAAGTCCAGCATCAGCGGCGACCCGCAGTAATGGATGGGGCATGCTCCCGGCATCTTTTGTGCCTTGTGGAGATGACCGAGGGCGACATAGTGCGCGTCTGCAGGGAAGGCGGTTGCATCGATCCAGTAGTCGAAGATGGTCTGGGCGGTGCGCTCCCCACCACCCATCTGCCCTCCTGCGATCGTGACGTGGCCGATGAGCAAGTTGACGGTGTCCCCGGAGAACGGCTCGGTGGCCTTCTCGATGATTCGGGCCATGCGATCTCGGAAGTCCCCGGTGAGGTCGGAGGCGTCCTTTCCCATGAGCTGGTCGGCCCTGATCGCGTACCGGTGCGAGATCCAGGGAAGCGTCGCCACGCACACCGGCTCTCCGCCCGAGGTCTCGAGCCTCACCGGTTCCGGATCGGGGAGGGGACGCACGACGACGTGAACGAGCTCGAATACCGACGCGATCGCCTCGAGTCGGCGCTCGTTGTCGTGGTTACCGGGGATGGCGACCACGGGGGCGACATCCGAAAGCGACAGCAGCGTCCGGTAGACGATTTGCTCCGCCTCGGGCGACGGCGACGCGGAATCGAACAGGTCGCCCGCGACCAGGACGAGATCGACCTCCTCGCGCCGAGCGAGCGATACGGTCTCGGCCAGCACCGCCCTGTGCTCCTCGGCGCGGCTGCGCCCCGCTATGCCCTTCCCGACGTGCCAGTCGGCCGTATGCAGGAGCTTCATGTCAGGTCCGCGGTTTGGGCAGGCCCTCGAAGGGATCGCCGGGGCCTTCGCTGCCTGTGCCGGGCCCCGCTCCTGCCTCGCTTGGGCGGGTTGCCCACGCGGGGAAGGGGAACTCGCACACGAGGGGGACCGGGATCTCGGGCTGGGACACCATCATCGTCCCGGGTTTCATGATGGTGACCCGGTCGCGCGCGGGGCCGCGCAGGAATCCGTATTGCCCGCGCTCGGCCTCCGCGGAGTCCAAACGGCCGGCGACGCGGATCGCGGATTGGCTCACGATGCGGTCCTCGACCTCGCTGGCCGTCTGCTGGGCGCCGATCAGGACTATCCCGAGTGAACGCCCGCGCTCCGCGACGTCGAGCAGGATCTCCTTGATGGGGCTCGTGCCCTCTCGCGGGGCGTACTTGTTGAGCTCGTCGAGCACCAAGAAGAGCAGCGGCCGGGGCTGGCCCGAGCGCTCCTTCTCGTCGAAGGTGCGGCGCACGACGACGCCCACGACGAAGCGCTTGGCGCGATCGGGAAGGTTGTGTATGTCGACCACGGTGATCTGTTTCTCGAGCTTGACCCGGTGCTCGGCGGCGTTCGGGACGTCGCCGCGGATGACGCGATCCAACGAGCGCACCGCCCCATGGAGGCGGCGGACGAACGCGTTGATCGTCCCCGCCCCTATCACAGGTCCGGCCCAGTCCGAGTCGGCCGTCTGCACCTGCTGCTCGATGAACTCGACCAACTTGCGGAAGGTCCGGATCTCGACGCCCTCGATGCTGACGCCACCCTCAGGCAGCGGCACGGCCTCCCTCTTCAGCCTGGCCGCCACGTTGTGGACGACCATCGTGTAGTGCTGGCGGTCATCCTCGGCATCGGCGAAGCAGAAGGGCAACAGCTCCTCGCGGCAGAACTCCTCGAGCGTCCAGAAGAACGACGTCACGCCGTGCGTCCGGCTGGAAACGTCGGGGGACGCGTTGCGATCGTCGATCCGCGGCGGAGCGAACAACCCGAGACTCGCGAACGGGGCAGGCTCGAGTCCGATCTTCCGATAGCGCTCGCGGTCGTCGTCACCCAGCTGGATGTTGGTGTGATCGAGGTGGAGCAGATCCTCGCCCTTGACGTTGAATATGAGTGCCTTGGTGTTGAGCGCGTCCTTCCCCAATGCCCCCGAGCTGAAGAGGCTGTAGAGCAGGAACGTCGCGTAAGTCGTCTTGGTCGCAACGCCGGAGATGCCACTGATGTTTACGTGTGCGCCGCGCGTCCCGTCGAGGAACTCGAGGTTGATGTAGACGGGCTCGTCGTCGCGGGTGAGCCCTGCAGGTAGGCGTTTCTCCATCCCGTCGAAGAAGAGAGCCTCATCCCGCTCCTTACCCTCGGCGCGCCGGACGACGGCGCCCGGCAGCGGAGGGACGAAGACCTCCGGCTCGACTCGCGTCAGGGTCACGCGGGCGGCCTCGACCACCTCGCCGGGGAGGATGCCCTCCTCGATCAAGAAGACGTCGGAGTCGAAGCGAGCACCTTCGTGTCGCGCTCGCACCTGAGACACGACGCCGTAGATGCGTACGGCGTCGCCCCCTGGAGGGGTGCGGTCGGTCGCGACGACCTCGTCGAGCTGGAGATAGCTGCCCTGCTCGAGGCCCACCCAGAACTCCAGTGGGGTGGAGTCCTCGGTGCCCAGGACCCTCCCTATCCGACCGCTTGGCTCACCGGCCACCTATCACCTCCTGCCGAGACTGTATCGAGGGGGTGCGACAGGTTTGCGGCTATCCGAGACGGTAGTGGTGGATGGCCCAGCCACGAGGGGGATTTTCCCTTTGCCGGATGGGAGGAGCGGGAGAAGCTTCCTTAATGGAAATCAACAGCCTGAGCCGGCCCCCGCCGGCAGGTCGCTAGCGCCTCCCCGGCGCTGGCTTTGAAATTCTTTGGCGCGTTTCCGTTCACTGGTGACAGGTTTTGCGCCTAAGAGTGTGACTTAGGCACCTGGAACCTCATGCACGGCGCCGGTAGCGGGCGATCGCCAGTGGCGCGAACACCGCTGTGATGGCGGTCAGCCAGATCACGGAGTCGATCACCGGTTCCGCGACTGGACCGTTTTGCATGAGGCCCCGCGTCGCGTCGATCACGTGCGTCACCGGGTTCACCTTCACGAACGCCTGCAACCACCCGGGCATGGTCTCGACCTGCGCGAACGCGGAGCTCGCGAACGTCAGGGGCAGGATGATCATGAAGCCCCAGGTGTTCACGGACTCGGGGCTGCGAGCGGTGATGCCGATGAAGGCCATTGGCCAGCACATCGTGAGCCCGAACGCGATGAGCAACACGATCGCGCCGAGGGCTTCGGCCGCGCCGCCTCCGAACCGGAACCCAAGCAAGACCCCGAACCCGGTGATGATCAGGATGCTCCACACGATGCGCGCTCCATCGGCCGTGATGCGCCCACCGATCACGGCCGAGCGGGCGATTGGCAACGAGCGGAACCGGTCCACCAGGCCGCGCTGGAAATCGGCGTTGAGTCCGAGGGCGGTCGTGAACGGCGTGAACGCGAGGCTCTGGACGAGAATCCCTGGAAGGGCAAATTGAAGGTAGTCGCGGCTCGAGCCCGCGATGGCGCCGCCGAAGACATAGACGAACAGCGCCAGAAACATGAACGGCTGGACGCTCATCTCAACGAGCTGCTCGGGGTTGGCCTTGATGTGCAGCAGATTGCGGCGCGCGATGGTGAGTGTGTTCGAGACGACGTTCACATGTGCACTCGGTTGAAGTGCGGCGGTGCTCATGAGCGGCTCCTTTCCCGCGGGTCGTCAACCTGGTCCTCTTCCTCGGCGCGATGCCCGGTGATGGCGAGGAACACCTCGTCGAGGCTCGCACTGCGAAGCGAGAGGTCGTCGACTGGGATGCCGGCCTCGTCGAGACGCCGGACCACCTGTCCTAGCGCCGATCGATCATTGATCGTCACCCTCACGAGATGACCATCGATGTAGGTGCCGTCGTCACCATCGGCGAAGTCCGCGAGGATGCGCTCGGTCGCCCCTAGGTCCGCGCGGTCCGCCGGTTGCGCCTGCAAGACGTGGCCTCCGACCCGGGTCTTGAGCTGCTGAGGTGTGCCCGCCGCGATCACACGGCCGTGATCGATGACGACGATCTCGTCGGCCAACCGGTCGGCCTCATCCAAGTACTGAGTGGTCAGCAGCACCGTCGTGCCTTCGGCTACGAGAGTGCGGATCATCTCCCACAGCTCCAGTCTGCTTCTTGGGTCGAGGCCGGTGGTGGGTTCGTCGAGGTAGAGGAAGCGGGGCCGGCCGACGATACTCGCAGCAAGATCCAACCGGCGTCGCATCCCGCCGGAGTAGTGCTTGACGATCTTGGTGGCCGCGTCCGCGAGGTCGAAGTATTCGAGAAGCTCGCGTGCTCGAGCGCGGGCATCGGACCGGGAGAAGCCGAGCAAGCGGCCGAGCATGTAGAGGTTCTCGTGGCCCGAGAGCAGCTCGTCGACGGCCGCGTACTGGCCGGTGAGCCCGATGAGGCGCCGCACTTCGCGGGGCTCACGAACGACGTCGTAGCCGCCGACCGAGGCCCGGCCCGCGTCCGGCCGAAGAAGGGTCGAGAGCACGCGGATGGCGGTCGTCTTGCCCGCACCGTTGGGACCAAGCAGACCGAACACGGTGCCTTCACGAGCCACCATGTCGATGCCGTCGAGAGCCCGAACCGAGCCGAAGGTCTTGTGGAGGCCCTCGACCTCGATCGCGTTATCCATTTACTCCTCCTCGTATTGAGAGCAAACCGTCCACGCGGCCAACGAACTCGGGCCCTCGCAAATTCCTGCAACATCTAATCGAGAGCGCGGGAACACGAGGCCGGTAACGAGTAGGCATGTCCGTAGCACCCAGGCGGCGGGATGTCGCTCGGGGCGATACCGAAAACGAGACCGATCCATGAGGCCGAAGCGCAGCAGGGCGGACAAACGGTACGGAAGCGTGCTAAAGCGTTGCTACCAAAGCTCACCTAGTACCCTGGATCCATGAATAGGAAGCTGTTCGAGGGCAGAGCGAAGCGCCTGCGCGACGCCACGGTAGTGGCCATCTTCCGCATGCACAGCGCCGAGCACGCCGTCAAGGGCATCAATGCCGCCGTGAGGGGCGGCTTCGAGGCCGTCGAGATCACGATGAACACGCCCGACGCCACCGACGCCATGACGGAGGTAGCCGGCCGTGTCGACGCCATCGTGGGCGCGGGCACAATTACGGCCCCTGAGCAGGTGAAGGAGGCCTACGACACGGGGGCCGAGTTCATCGTCACCCCCGTTGTCGTCCCAGAGGTTGTCGACGCCGCACACGAGCTCTCGATGCCTGCGATCCTGGGTGCCGCCACTCCGTCGGAGGTCTTCGCAGCGCGCGGGGCCGGGGCCGACTGGGTGAAGGTGTTCCCGGCGGAGTCACTTGGGGGACCGGACTACGTCGCCCAGCTCCTCGGCCCCCTCGACGGCACAGCCATATGGGTGAGCGGCGGGCTCACGACCTCCAATTACCTCGGCTACCTCGACGCGGGGGCAGAGCTATGCGGTTTCGCTTCCCAGGTCTTCGACGCGGACCTCGCAGCAGAAGGCGACTACGAGGAGCTCGAGCGCCGGGCGATCGAGGTATGCCGCCGCCTCGACATGTACTCAACCGGGTAAGCCCGGCCCCCGCGCGGCCTGCAGAGGAAAGCGAGCATTCGAGCCGAATCCTTCGCGAGCATGCACGGGCTGAGGTGGGCGCTCTTCGTCGTCTGTATCGCCGTTCTGGGCGCGCCGTCCGTCGCTGCGGCACCGGCATCGGTTCCCGACCAGGTGCGCCGCGACCGCCAGGCCGAGTCCGGCTGGATCGTCAGAGGGGAGGGCCCAACCGGATACATGGGCTACTTCGCATGGATTATCGATTTCAGCGAGGCACGTGAGTCCCCCGATACGGCGGTGGCGATGATGTTCAGGGGGCCGTGTGAAGTCGAGAGGAGCAGGGGCGGGTGGTCGATCGGCTGTGGGGGAAGAGGCTTCGGCAAGGAGATCGCAGCGTCGAGATTCCACATGGACCCGCTCCTCGACTCGGCCTCGATCTCGGTGAAGCACGGGGGACGGCGCCATATGGTCGGCTGGACCGCGACCCAGCCGGATCCGGGCCTCTACTCATACTCGGAGGGGTGCGCCGGTAGGAACGAGGAGGGTGAAGAGGAGGAAGGTACCGGCGAAGGTGGGGGGATCGTGAAGGCGGCGAAGGCCGCCGGAAGGATCTTCGGCCACCGGCTGAAGACGTCCACCCGCTTCGATCTCGCGGACCTGTGGAGCGGAGCCACCGTGACCGAGTGCTCGCCGTGGCAGCTGAGCGGTGTCGACATGGGCAGGATCCGCGCACACGGCAGCGCCCGGATCCATCCGAAGGTCACGCTCTTCCTACGCCGCTGACTAGCCCATCGCTGCGCTGAGCTCGGCGATCGACTTCTCGATGCCCTCGGCCAGCACGCCGAGATCGCTGGCCGCGTCGTAGTCGGCCAGCAGTCCGAACCCGATGGTGCCGTTGTACGAGAGCAGCGCGACTCCTATCGTCGTGTTGTCCGACAACGGAAGCACCGGATACACCTCGAGCATCTGCTTCCCGAGCGTATAGAGCGGGAACTGGGGGCCGGGCACGTTGGTGATCACCAGGTTGAAAGCCCGCTGTCGCGCCACGAGCCGGGCCGCCTGCGCCAGGATCGTCGGGGGGGCGTACTCGCCCAACGTCGTAAGCAGCTGGGCGCCTACGGCCTGTCCCGACGACTTGAGGTGCTGCATCTTCTCGCTCACCTGATGCAGGCGACGTACCGGGTCGGCCTCGTGTATCGGCAACGGCGCCCACATGGTCGCGACCTGGTTCCCGAGAGTTCCCTTCTGGTGGTCGGCTCGCACCGAGACCGGAACCATCGCGCGGAGCTCGAGATCGTCGGTTCGCTCACCCCTCCCCTTGAGCAAGCGTCGGAGGCCGCCGGCCACAACCGATAGGACGACGTCGTTGACGGTTCCGCCCAGCGAGTTCTTCACTCGCTTGATCTCGTCGAGATCCACGAGCACCGTCTCGAAGCGGCGGTGGGGTCCGATCGGCTGGTTCAGCGTTGAGGTAGGCGCGAAGTCCAGAGAGCCGCCGATGAACGAACCCAGCGCGCGCAGGCCCTCGACGAGCCGGTTCGGCACTCGGCCGGGGTTCATTGCGCTCGACTGCAACATGCGGATCGCCTCGGCAGGGGAGGTGAGCCGCTCCTTCAGGGCGTCGAGCAGCAGCTGGTCGCCGGTGGGCTCTGGGTCGGGGATCCAGCGCTGCAGCTCGACGTCGTCCGGCTTGGGCCCCGGATCGAGCAGCACCGACATGATGTCCGCGCCGGATACACCGTCGACGAGGCAATGATGGGTCTTGGATATCAGGGCGAAGCGGTCCCCGGCAATCCCCTCCGCGAACCACATCTCCCACAGGGGCTTGGAGCGATCGAGCTGCTGCGCCATGATCCGAGCGACCAACCGCTTGAACTTCGCGTGGTCTCCCGGCTGGGGCATGGCGGTATGGCGGACGTGGTACTCGAGGTTGAAGTGAGTGTCGTCGACCCATACGGGGCGCCCCAGCCCGAGCGGCACGGTGGCCAGCTTCTGCCTGAACCTGGGAACCTTCTGCAGGCGGCCGTTGACCATATTGAGCACGTCTTCGTAGTCGGGCGGGGGGCCCTCGAAGATCGCCGCGCCCCCAACATGCATGTGCGTGTTGGGGCCCTCGAGGTGCAAAAAGAGCTCGTCGAGCACCGTGAGTCGCTGATAGGCGGCCATCGACCGCCATCGTAGCGCCGTGGGTAGGGTCGATGCATGCCGGCAGACCAAGAAGGGCTGGCGCGGTTGATCATGCGCGAGGGGATCGGGGCTCGAGTAGCCGAGGCCTTCCGCAAGATAGACCGAGCCCACTTCGTTCCCGAGGGCTCTGAGCTCGAGGCTTACGTCGACCGGCCGGTGGCCATTCCCGAGAGGCAGACCACGAGCCAGCCTTCGTTGATAGCGCGGATGATCGATGCAGCCGCGGTCCAGCCGGACGACCGAGTGCTCGAGATCGGGACCGGCTACGGCTTTCAGACCGCGTTGATGGCCGTGCTCGCGAAGGAGGTCGTGTCGATCGAGAGGTCGCCGCGGCTGGCGGAGCGAGCTCGGAGCAACCTCGAGCGCGCGGGGTTGCACAACGTCGAGATGCACTCGGCGGATGGCTGGAAGGGATGGCCCGATCGGGCTCCCTACGCCGCGATAGTCGTCTCGGCCGCGGCGGACCGGATGCCCGAGGCTCTCGTGGAGCAGCTCGACGAAAGGGGGAGGCTCGTCATCCCGCTGAAACACCGCGGGAGCGACGACGTGATCCTGTTCGAGCGCAGGAAGGGGAAGCTCGTGGAGTTGGGTCTGCTGACGCCCGCGCGCTTCGTGCCCCTCGTTCGTGGGGAGCCTGAATGAAGCGCCTGGTGGCGGTCGTGCTGCTGCTTCCGGGTGCCTGCGGAACGGCAGTGCGCATCGCTCCCGATCGGACGGCCGGGCGCTCCACTTCCTTACTTACGTAGTGAAGTCGAGGCCGCTTCTGCCGATTGTGCAAGTAATGGACTCAACCGGTGGCTTGCAGATCGGCCTGCTAGGACTTCAGTTCCTGGTCGCCATCGCCTCTGCCTACGCAGGGATGCGCCTCGTCGATGACATCAGGCACATCAAGAGCATCTTCGGCAAGAGAGAATCCCAGGACTAGTCGGCTCCTGCGGCGTGAACGCAGTAGATCCTCGAGGCGCCGCTCGACGTTGCGCCGGGAGCCGAGGGAGCGCTGAGCTAAGGATGCGCGGCTTCTACGTCGATATATCCGGGAACACTGCCGATCAGTCGGATGGAGGCATGCTGTGACGGCGGGCGACGCATTCGAGACGGCGGGACCCTTCTCGGAGGAGCTCGACGAGCTCACCGAGACGCTCAAGGCTCTCAGCGAGACCCCGGGCGGGGGACAGCTCTCCCTGCGGCAGTTCTCCCACGACATCCGCACGCCGTTGACCTCGGTGAAGGGGTGCCTGCAATTGCTCGTCAGGCGTTGGGATCGGATGGACGACGATCGCAGGCGCCAGCTGGTCGAAACCGCGGCGAAGGAGGCCGACCGCGTCGTGAACATCGTGGCTCGGTTGGACGAGAGCCGCTCCGCCGGGTAGACGAAGCGGGTATCGCACCGCCGATTCCTCAGGCGGCCACCGACGAGATGTAGTCGTCGAGGAGCTCGACGAGATCGGCCACGATCTCTCCCGACGATTCAAACCCGTCTTCGATGAGCCGGTCCCGCAGCCCCGCGAGCGTGCTCGCGAGAAGGACCAGCACGAGGTCGCCGAGGTCGGGCTGCCTTTCCGGGGTCACCGACCGGCCTTTCGCCGCAACATGTGATCGCGGTGCTTGGCCCAGTAGTGCTTGCGCACCGCTGACCCGGGGTCCCAGCCCTTCGGGACGCGTATGCGCTTCCCGCACGTATAACAGAGCGGGCTCTTCGGCCGGGCGGCACGCGCCGAACCGGACCTTCGTGAGGTCATGCTGTTGCACCTCCTACCGGTCCGGGAGTGGCGGCCCGATCACAACCTAGCGAGGGGGTACGACGATTTCGGGTCTGGCATGACGAGGTCCGGGCCGAACCCGCCCGGAATCAGGAGACGGCGTCTCGGATTGCCCCCGCCACCGCTTGCGTCGCGAGCATCCCGAGCAGATCGACGTTGGCGGGCTCACTCGTGGCGTCCGGGACGGCTACGGCGAAGACGACGTCGCCGTCGTAGCGAGTGTGGGCGGGCCGTACTGCGATCGTGATCCCATCCGATCCCCGTGAGGCAAGGAAGCGCGCCTCTCTCTTGTCGATGCTTGCGCGCACCGCCACGACTGCCAGCACCGTGTTCAGGGGAACCTCGCGCGCTCGCGGCGGCGGGGGACGATACGTGGGCTCGGGGGCTCGCGTGCCCGAGAGCACGCTCCCATCCTCGGAGATGACGTCGCCGACCGCGTTGACAACTGCGAGTGCAGATACCTCGGACCCCTCCGACGTCGCAGTATGGATCCCAAGCCCTCCGGGGGAGTGCCATTCGAACCCCGCCCACTTGCCGGTGGTTGCCCCCGCGCCCGCCCCGACGCGACCGGTCTCCACGGGATCTGACGTGGCGGCGTCACAGGCAGCCCTTCCCGCGTCTGGGCCGGGCCGGCGACCGGATTCGCCGACGCCCAGATCGAACACGACCGCGGCGGGAACGATCGGTACCGGCGTGACGGCGGTCTCGTAGCCCACGCCGCGCTCCTCCAGCCATCGCATCACGCCATCCGCGGCCGCGAGCCCGAACGCACTCCCGCCGGTGAGCAGAACGGCGTGAACCTCGGTCAATCGACGATCCGGGTCCAGCAGCGTCAGCTCACGCGAGCTCGGCGACGACCCCCGGATATCGCAGGAGGCGACGTTGTCCGGAGGGGGAAGGACGACCGTGCATCCCGTCCGGCCCTCGGGATCGGTCCAGTGACCGACCCGGAAGTCGGATCCGAGCGCCTTCTTCATCTACGGCGCGCCGGCGGAAAGATCATTCTTGATACGCGTAGCGCTCCTGCCGCCACGGGTCGGCCCGGTTGTGATAGCCACGGACCTCCCAGAAGCCGCGCCGGTCGCGTTCCAGCAACTCGAAACCGCGCACCCACTTCACGCTCTTCCATCCGTACAGCTGCGGGACCACCAGGCGCAGCGGCCAGCCGTGCTTGGGCTCGAGATCGCGTCCGTCGTGTCCCCACGCCAGGAGCGCGTGGGCCTCTAACAGCGTCTCGATGGGGAGATTGGCCGTGTAGTCGTACTCGGCATGGACGAGGGCGTGGTGCGCACCGTCGGGTCGCGCATGCGCGAGCACGTCGCGTGCTCGCACGCCGAGCCAATGGTTCTCGAGCCTCGACCATCCGGTGACGCAGTGGAAATCCGACGTCATCGTGACGTTCGGAAGCGAGGTCAGCTCCTCATAGGACAGCTCTACAGGACGCGCTGCCGCGCCCCAGACGCGCAGTCGCCACGCGGCACGATCGAAACTCGGGATCGGCCCCTCGTGCAGAACCGGCCAGCCCTTCTTCACTCGCTGACCGGGGGGCACACGGTCGCGTCCGTACGAGGGAGGTTCCGCGAGGATTGCCTCCTCGGCCGCTCGAGTCTCTTCGCCCCCCGCGGTGTCCGGCCCGTCATGCCGCCGTTGGAGATCCCCAAGTCTGATCCTCACCAGCTCGAGCATGTCGAGGTCCCCGAGGTCCTCAGCGAGCTGGGCCGCCCTCTCGTATTTCTCGCGCGCCCTCTCAGCAGCGCGCTGCTCCCGGCCCTCGGCTGCGTACTTGAGGAAGTTGTCCCCGGTCTCGAGCAAGCGGAAGATCGTCTCTTTCACGGGTCCGAGTCTAGTGTCGGGTCCCGCAGCTTGAGGAGTGGTTGCGGGACCCGGCACAGGTCGCCGCGCTTCTAGGATGGGCCGCGATGCGCTGTCCTGGTTGCGGTGCCGAGATCTCGGATGTCGAGGCTGAGTTCTGCTCCCGGTGTGGGTCGTCGCTGCGGACGAGCGAGGGGGAGGTCACCTCCCGGCTCGAGGTCGGCGACTCCGATGACCACGGATCTTCGGAGCAAGCGAAGGGGTCCCAGGA
>JBOGXB010000020.1:0-32297 GCA_050694215.1 Actinomycetota bacterium | reverse complement strand
AGCTCGCCCTCGAATAGCGCTCGAGACGATCACGTTGCCGGAGTTGATGTAGGTCCTCACCGACGCCATGCCGGCCTCTTCGAACACGGCCTTCAGCTCCCTCATCCCGACCTTATTCTTCCCGCCGACATTGATGCCGCGCAGTAGAGCTACATAGACCATTAGCCAAATCTAGCCATTGCTGAGGATCTTCTCCGAGAATCCCTCATGGACACGGGCCCCTCGAGCGCTTCCGCCCTCCTCGTCCAAGAGATGCAGGACCAAGGTCGCCCACCAAGACGCAACAGGCTGAGAGACGAGCGACATGAGGAAGAATGGATCCTCAATGACCCTCGATGAGGTCCAGCCGTCCATTGTGGTGGCGCGAAAGGCTGGGCACTAGTGCCCGAACGCGAGGAGCGGGTAACCGCTCTCGAGCTGTTCTTCGATCTCGTCTTCGTCTTCGGGATCACTCAGGTAACGGGCCTGATGTCGGACGATCCGACGTGGTCTGGACTGGGTCAGGGGCTGCTCATCCTCGCCGCGCTGTGGTGGGCATGGGCGGCGTACGCATGGTTAACGAACACCCTCGATCCCGACGAGGGGGCGGTGCGGCTCGCGATGCTCGCCGCCATGACCTCGGTGTTGCTCGTTGCCCTGGCCGTCCCCGGGGCCTTCGGCGACGATGGAGTTCTCTTCGGGCTTGCCTACATGGTCGTCCGGGTCCTGCACCTCGTTCTCTACATGATCCCCGGACGGCAAGATCGAGATCTGCTCGGTGCCGTCATCCGCATGCTCCCGACGTCCACGCTCGGTCCGACGATGTTGATCGTCGCCGGCTTCCTCGACGGAGCCACCCAGGCCGCGCTGTGGATGGGCGCTCTGGCGATCGACTATCTCGGAGTGCTGATCGGCCGAATGCGGGGTTTCCGGGTTTCACCCATACATTTCGCCGAACGGCACCACCTCATCGTCATCATCGCTCTCGGCGAGTCGATAGTGGCCATCGGGATCGGCGCGGCGGGGATTCCACTCTCTAGCGGGGTCGTCATGGCTGCCGTTCTGGGGATGGCAGTTATCGCGGCGTTGTGGTGGGCGTACTTCGACGTTTACGCCATCGCAGCTCAGCGCTACCTCGCCCAGGTCCAAGGTGTGGCGCGGGCAACGCTAGCGCGCGACTATTACAGCTACCTCCATCTTCCGATGATCGCCGGAGTCGTCCTTTTCGCGCTGGGCTTGAAGAAGACGCTCGAGCATGTCGGTGATCCGCTCGCCACGGTTCCCGCCGCCGCGCTCTGTGGTGGGCTGGCGCTGTACTTCGCCACGCACGTAGCGATGCGCATACGTCTCGTTCTGAGCATTCGCCAGACGACCTCCGATCGGCCCGGATTGATAGGTCCCGGACGGACGACCGCCGGTCTCGCGTGCCTCGTGCTCCTGCCCATGACCATGGAGACGCCGGCGCTCGTCGCCTTGGCTCTCTTGGCGGGAGTGTGCTGCTCCCTGATCGTCTACGACGTCATCCACTACCGCGAGGACCGGGACCGCGTCCGTCACGAGCCGGTGATGCCCGGGGGTGCCGGCCGGGACCAGTAGCCCGGACTCAGGCGAGCCTTCGACGTCCTTCACACCGTGATTCGTTGCCGAATGTGTGGATCAGCCAGTCGAGCCCGCTGTCGACTGCGCGCGAAACGATCTTCCAGATGAGGCTCAGCAGAACTAGACCGAACAGGACTCCAGCGAAGACCGCGATGATGAGAGGCTCCACGGTCCGATCTCTAAGGCTTCGGGCCGTCGTCGGTTCGAAGGTACGCGTTGATATCGCCTTCTGGATAAAGACCTAGCTGACGCAGCTCCTGCGCCACCCGATGGTTGTGCGCCCGATATTCCTCTTCCCTGCCGGCAACCATGAAGCTGTGGATGGCGTCCTTGCTCTCGGTGCGACCGGAATCGTAAATCCGCAGCCGCCGGTAGTTGGTCATCCGATGCGTCGCATAGAACTCGAGGAATTTCTCGCCCCCCTCGAAGTCGAAGCGATATCGAATGAACCAGCCCGCCTTGTGGATCTCGCCACGCGATCTCGCATCCTCGGCTCCGAGCGGGAGTCGGATGTCCCAGTTTCTGAAGTATTCGGCGAATTTCTCGCTGATCGCGGAGGCTCCTACATCAGGGCCGATGGCCCAGGTCGATCCACATGATCGGCATTGGTCCGTGGGGTCGTCGGGGGCGACTACACACCCGCCCAGGACGATCTCACCTCGCATGGCGGCAGCCACACCCTCGTCGTCGGGCAGGCCGTAGGCAATCTCGGCGGCCTCTCGCCTACCACAGTGGGGACAGACCTCGTTCTTCCTCATGAGTTCAGACTACGCGTCAGCGGTGACAAGAAACGCGTGGGCTTTACGGGCCTCGGGCTCAGCGTCCGACCTGGGTAATTGCGTCTCGGCCCCGACCCGAACGACCTTCGACGCACTCGAGGTCCGATCTCTGCTCAACCTTGATCCAGCCCAGTACTCGCACGCTACTTAGCGACCGGTCGTGGGCTTGATTCGTCACTCAAGGTCCTCCTGGATTATCCGGGGCGATGGGTGGATGCAGATGATGTCGAGCCGCTTGGTTCCGATGTTCTTGAACTTGTGGGGAGTCTCCGAGCTCACCACCGCTATGTCACCCGCGCCGACCTCGATCTCGTCGTCACCTGCCGTGACCCGCGCCGTTCCGGACCGGACGATCCAAGTCTCGGGATAAGGATGCCTGTGTAGGTCTGGTCCCGCGCCGGGCTCGTTGTTAACGAGAAAGAACGAGACGCCCGAGCCGTATGGCTCGCCTTCAAATGTCACCGTGCCGCCGGGGCTGGGCTGCAGTTCGCCGGATCGGATGACTCTGTGCATGGAAGCTCTCCTTTCGTGAATGTGGGCACCTGAACGAGATCTATGACTTGTTGAGCATCGGGCTGATACGCGGTCGCCTGCCGTGCGGCGTCAACGCGTAGGGGCATGACTGCGAGATGTCGGGTGTGAGCTTTGCCATGGCTCCTCCTGGATCCTCGTGACCGCCTCGATCGTCGTCGGGTACTCCAACTAAGACCGCCGCGCGTGGCGAAAATCATCGCGCCGCGTGAGCCGGCGTCGTCGCCCAGGTGGCGCCGGGATGATCCAGGCCGCTTGCTTATTTCGGTGCGTACCCCGAGCGCTTCGCCGACTGGTTCGGAGGACCGGAATCCGACGTGCCGCTTTCCACGGTCTCGATGGACGTCAGGCCGGACGGTAGGTGGCGGGCGACGATGTTCACGAACCCCGGTCGCCGCGAGATCCAGTGGAAGGGCGAGTACCGCGAGGTAGTGGAGCCCGAGCGGCTCACGTTTACTATCTCCGACCGGCCCGACGAGCGCTACGAGCTAGTGACCGTAGTCCTCACGGACCTGGGGGACGGCCGGACCGAGATGCATTTCGAGCAGCGCGGATACATGAGTCCCGAGCAATACGACCGTGCCGGGAAGGGTTGGGGGCCCTTTTTCGATCGAATTGCCGAGCGCTTGGCCAGCGCTTGAGACCGGCCGGCGAGCGCGCCGTCCGTCCAAACGAACACGGGCCGCGCCGGAATCATCGACTCACGCGCGGGGGCTCAACCTTTTCCGGCATCAACCTGATGATCATCCAGCTTGACCGTGGCTGGTATTGATTCCAAATCTCCGACAAGAACATCGTCTAGAAGTCTTCCCACACGCGTCTTGACTTGGTCCGGAACGGCTTCTCTGTAAATTTGCTCTTGTAGTTTCACCACCTTTGCTGCCAGCTGCATCCTTTGCTGAACAGCCTCCTCCTGACCTCGAGCCTTTGTCTCACGCTCTTGCGCAGCAACCACGTCGCGGGAATCACCTTGAACCAAGGCTTCGACGGTCTGTACAAGCCGATTCAAGATGCCGTAAACAGCGGGGGCGGAGAACCCTCCGAGAAGCGCTAACAGCGGTTTGGTGAGTTCACCGAGGCCTTGAAAATCGTTCGGGAGTATTTGAGCAAGGAGGACTCCCCCAATTAGTCCTAGGACGATCATGGTCCAATAGGATGACTCCTGAGTCGCGTCGTAAGTCCCTTCGGATACAGCTCGGTTTGCCGAAAAAAGCCCGGCGAACGCAGCGCCCAAACCAGCCGCCGACAGGTAGAAGAGAGACGTCCAAAGCGCCGTCCAATTCGATCCTGTCTCGATAATGCTGCGTACCGGATCTTGTATAGCCGCTACGTCGGTGAGCGAGAGAATGAGTACGAAGATCAATAACTGCGCAAGAGCAAAAATCATCATTTGGCGAATGAGGCGCACCGGGCCGAGCACTGTGCCAAGTTGGGTTCGTGGCTTTTGTTCTTCAAGAAGTCGAACCGAGCGCGGGGTTGCCGGCGCAATGGTCCGCGCAAGTCGCGTGTGCGCCATGACCAGACGATCTATGCCCTCAGTCGAAGGGGAAGGCGTGGGCGTTCCGGTTCCAGGTTCCTGAAAGTGTCTTACGACCTCAACGGCGGATGGCGGGAGACTCAAGCCGGATGCCGAAGCAAACTTGATCATCGATATGCACTCGGCCAGCAACTGGTTCTCAATCATCTGGAGGTCATTCGACGATCGCCCGCGAGTATTGTCGGTGCTCGATTCCCTACGCCGTTTACCAAAGAGCTCTGCCATCACGTTTCCCTATCCGTGGGTTAGCCAAATCGATGCGACTAACCAAGCGGCCTCGAGCGAGCATTGCACGTTAGGTGACTGCACCACGATTTTCCCCAGGGATTCAGTCCGTCAGATCGATCTGGTCCGGCATCTCCGAGGCGAATCGCCTCAGCTCGGCGTCGCCGAAGCGCTGGAACCTGAAGAGATCGAACAGGCTCCCCGTCACCGTCCACCCGATGCCGTACCAAGTCCAGTCGGTGCCGGACCACCGGCGTATATGGACCTCGTAGGTCTCACCGGGGTTGGCGTCGAACTCCGCGATCTCGTAGCTGTTGTCCCACGATCCGCTGTAGCCGACCTGCGAGCCGGAGCTGTCGAAGATCTTGAGGTCGAGATCCACAGACAGCTGCGAAGTAAGCGGAATCTCGATCCCCAGGACCGAGAACGTGGTCACCTTGCTGTCCCAGGCAAGCGCCACCTTCACATGGCGAGGGCCGAACCAGAAGCTGGGCACCTGGATGCGGTACACGAAATTCGACATGCCCATGGCGTCAAAGTCGCCGCTGTCGGGCGTGCCCACATCCCAGCCTCGCCTCGTTCCAGAAGAGTTCCGGCTCCGCCGGTTTTGGGTGATGAGGTGGCTCTCGCGCGCGTTGACTCCGCCGCTGCCGTCCGCCGAATCATCGTCATCGACAACGTCTTGCCACCACGTGTCTCCAACGACATTGCGCGTTGCGCCCGCGAGCAGGATCGCGCGGCAGCCCTCGGGCCATGCCTTCAAAGTGGGAGCCGCACTCTGCAGCAGCGCCGTGATTCCGGCCGCGGCAGGGGAGGACATGCTGGTGCCACTCATCGTGAGGTCGACGGTCGAGACCGATGTTCCGTTGGCGGCCATCTCGGGCAGCTCTCGGTCGCTTCGCAACGTAGTTGGGTTGCGGAACACCGACGACGACGACATAGCTCCCGCGGAGTCATCATGGTTGCCCACCGCAAGGCTGTTGTAACCCTTGTGGTTAACGAACTCGTTGCTCGGGGGTGAAATGCCGTCGGGGTCTCCGTTCCAGTAGTTGCCGGCGGCCTGAAGGATGGTCGGGTAGGGCCAGTGCAGGGCGAGCCAATCCTTGTAGATGTCGTCGAAGGAGAGGCTTCCCGAGCCCGGCTCCGAGGACCTGTGAAAACTCTGGTTGATGACCGTGCAGCTCTTGTCCTTCACCGCCCACCGGAGTGCATCGAGGTCCGTCGAGTTAGCCGAGTGCAGCAAGCAGGCGGGAGCATGGCCGTGCGGCTTGTTCGACTCCTTGTTCTTGATGATCCCATGCACGTGTTGCGAGTGGTCCGAGGTCGAAGGGGACGAGGTGTAACGGTCCTCGATTGTGAGTTTCGACGTGCTGGTCGGGCCGTTCTCCCACACCGCGACCCTGACACCGCTCCCCTCGGCTCCGGCCGAGTGGACGTCGTCAGAGTTGGCAACATCGATTGAGCTCTGCAGGTCGTCGATCCCCTTCGGGTCGTAGAGAAACAGGCCCTGCACGTCGTCCCGTTGCGCCAACTTACGCACCGCGTCATTGCGAATCCGCGCGAACACAACCGGCGCGTGATCGTCCATACGAACGTCGCGCGCGCCCATCTCTTCGGTCACCTGCGCGAGGCTCCGAGTCCGCTCCAGGATGATCTTCGCTCGTTGCCCAACAATCCTCGGTACCTTGGGCTCGCGATCCACCTGCTCGAGCCCCCGCTTATCGTCGGGGCCGATCTCCTCGTCGACCAGTGCCCACACAGCGACGTTTACGAGCTCGTCGGGGGCCGCGCCCTGCAGGCGAGCGTGAAGGTCCTCGTGCATCTTCCCCAGACGCTTCGCTCGCGATGCCTCTGCCCGACGGAACAAGCGATTCGCATCGAGACGCCTCCCGGTCTCGTCGAATGCCATCGAGATGGGACGACGCGTCCGGCGATCGATGCCCTTCATCATCTCAATGAACTTGCCGCGCACCGGGGCGAACAGCGTGAGCCGCTCAACGCCTTTGGAGGTCAGGCGAAGCCGAACCATACTTTCGACGGTGACTGTGGGGGGAATCTTCGCTGCGGTCTCTACGAACTGGAACGGGATCGCGACCTCACCGGTGATCTCCTTGCCTTCCGCGGACAGGAGGGGGCCGATCTGAAGAACGTGCCGGCCGGGTTGGAGGTTCTCGGCCGGCGACCACGTGGCGCGCCTCGCGTCCGAGCTGAACCTCACGACGCTGTCCGCCTTCGACGTCCCGATCGCCCTGAGTGCCATGAGCTTGTCCATCGGCGCACTCGTCTGGACGTTGACCTTCGAGCTCGGGAACAGGAACTCGTCGGGCTGTATGCCGACGAGCATCCCTCTACCGGACTCGGGCAGCTTTAACGTCTGCGCGGTGGGACCTGTGGTGGTGGTCGTAGTCATATGTGGACCTCCTGAGTGAGGACGCTCTCCCGCCTGGTACGAATCTCCAAGAGGCCCGTCACCGGGCCATCACGAGCACGTCACCGGGCCGTCACCCGGATCGACGAGACGACGATTGAGTTTGTGGCGGCACTGTGGGCGCCCCCCCTGGGCACCGGCCTTTCCCCGCTAAGCCATCCCCCATCGGCAGCGCGGGGCCACCACTCATGGGGGATACCCAGGCCTGGAGCTCCACTAGATAATCAGAATGCGAGCGGTGGGAAAGGGGCCCCGGGCGTGAACGCGGCTAGCTCATCCGCGCAGATCGCTTCTCGGCGCGAGGACCGGAACGGCGACGGCGCGCTGCGAGTGACCTTGCTGGGTGGATTCGCTCTCTTCTGCGGCACCAGGGCACCGAACCCCTCCCTCAATTCCCAGAGGATGATCGCCTACCTCGCTCTCCATGACCGACCGCAATCGCGCTCCCACGTGGCGGGGACCCTGTGGCCCGAATCGACCGAAGACCGCTCGCATGCAAGTCTGCGTTCGGCACTATGGCGACTCAACGGGACCGAGCCTGGGCTCGTCCGCTCGATCGGTGGAGCGCTAGTTCTGAACCGCTCGATCGAAATCGACGCATCCCGGATGGCCTCGGCTGCGCGGATGGTGATGGGTGGTTCACTCGACGTCGGGCGTCTGGGCGGGGCCAAGGAACTATTTACGCACGACCTGCTACCCGAGTGGGACGACGAGTGGGTCGTGATCGATCGCGAGCGGCTTCGCCAGCTCAGGCTGCATGCTCTCGAGTCCCTCGCCGAGCAATTCGTGCGCGCAGGCAGGTTCGGCGACGCAATAGAGGCCTGTCAGCTGGCGGTGGGAGCGGAACCTCTTCGGGAGAGCGCGCACCGGACTCTGATTAAGGCCTACCTCGCAGAGGGCAACCGGGCCTCGGCGGTGCGGCACTTCGCACTCTACGAGTCTCTGCTTCGAGCCGAGCTCGGACTCGCGCCCTCTGCAGAGGTCCGGGATCTCGTCAGCCGAGCAATGGCTCTGAATCGGTAGGTTCAGGGTTCGATTTCCCGGCCCCCACACCCGGGCATCACTATTGGGTGGCCGTCTCTACGTCCTCAACCGGATATCTCTCACGCCATTGCGCGTATCCACCTGCAAGTGCTTTCGCATTCCAACCCTTCGCTCTGAGCGCAAGCGCCGCACGGGCGCTGGTGGCCTCCGAGCGTCAGGTGCAGTAGAGGACGACGAGCTTCTTCTCGGGTTGCGTCTCGGCCCAATCGGCCACGTCATCGGGCAGCACTCGGACACTCCCCGGTATGGCTGAAGCATCGCGTTCGTATTGCGAACGCGTCCTGACATCCAGCACGATGGGCGGATCGGTTCCCTGCTGCATCGCGTGAAGTTCGTCCACAGTCACCCGCTCGATATCGTCGAGATGTGCCACGAACAATCCCGCGGCCGAACCCTCCCGCTCCTCGGCGAGCGTGTCTCGAGCGACCTTGCGCGCATACCAGCCCGTCAAAGGCGTCGCCGTTGCACCGTGAGCAACGACCGACACCACCACGACGGCACCAGTCGCCGCAAACAGCACGTCGCTGCCGGGGAGATCCGTCAACACCACCAGCAGCGCGAAGAGGAGCGAGTTCAATCCTCTGGGGCCAAACCACGCGATAAAGGCTCTGGCCGAAGGACTCAGCGCGACCGCGCGGAAGCTGAGGATCCCCCCAAGGGCCAGGGGGCGTGCGATGAAAATCGTCACCACCGCTAGCACCAGTGTCTGCGCCACGGGCAAGAGCTCGAGCGACTCCGATAGCACAACCCCGAACATGACGAACGCGAGCAGCATCGCCATCTCCGCCGCCGCCTCCCCGAACTCGAGGAAACAGTCGCACAGCTCCCGGTCCAGCACCGTCACCGCGAATCCCGCCGCGAACGCGGCAAGGAACCCGTCCCCTCCCACACCGACACCTGCCGCGTAAGCGCCCAGGACCAGACCGATCCCGTAAAGGGCCTGATACTCCCGGCGGATCCCGAAGCGGGCATCGGCGCGAGCCATGAGCCCAGAACCGACCGCTCCGACGGCGAAGCCGACCGCGGGGCCGAGGAGGAGGAGCTCGAACGCAAAGACGATCCAATCAGCGGCGCCTCCGACATCTCCCGTTCCGATCGCGGTCAACACCAACACGAGGGGCAGCACCACCACGTCGTTGGTCCCCGCCTCGACCTTCAGAGCTTGACGCACCGACGACGGAAGGCGTCGGTCGCGAACCACGTCTCGCAACACGACGGGATCGGTGGAGGCGAGGACGGCGCCGAGCAGCAACGCGATCACCGGGGATAGATCCAGCAGAACGATCCCCGCCCCCGCGACGATGAGGACGATCACCACGGTGCCGGGCCCGAGCGCTAGAGCTGGGACGAGCCACTCGTGACGCTCGCGCGCGAGCTCCAGGTTCACCGCGTCCAAAAACAACACGAGCGCCAGGGTCACGGTCGCAACCGCCTCGAGAGCGGGCGAATGAATGTCGAGATGCATGACCTCAAGCCCGCGCGGCCCCAGCAGAAAACCGACGGCGAGGAAGATCATCGGGAAAGACAGAGGCGCTCGCTCGACGATCCCGGCCGCTAGTGCCGATACCGTGAGAATGACGGCCATCAGGCCGAATGCGCCCAAGAGGTCCACGAACTCAGTATCCATGCCACCCGAGCAGCCAAGGTCCGGGTTAGGGGACGAGCAGGGCCCAGGAGAGACCCCCGGGAAGGCGGTCGTCAGGCATCGACCCGGTCTTTAGATCTGACCTGGGTGCCGCGTACGCTGTTCGAGGGATGCGCTTATTCGAGCGGCCGCGCTATCTTCCGAGAGAGGATTTGCTAGGTGAGCGACTCGACCCCCGACCGGAGACATACCCGTGGCAAATTATCGTGCTCTTGTGCTCGCGAAGGCAGGGGTGCTCGCGCGCCATAGCGTTCTTGCTTGCTTCGTGGTCGTCCTGGTCGCGTGCAGCGATGAAGTCCCACCAACGAACTCGACCGGCTCTACTCCGCAGACGACACAAGCACCGTCTCCACAGACGACACCTTCGCCGCCGGCGGATCAGTCAAGCTCGAAGGAGTGCAAGCAGCCGCCAGGCAGCCCGTTACCGGAGCCGGGGCTCGTTGCGAAAGCCACCACGGTCCTCGAGGGTGGTGATGCGGTAGCAAAGGTGGAGGCCGTGGTCTACCCGCATCCCGACTACGAAGGATCTCCGTGGTCGCAGTGGGGCCAGGGGGTTGTCCTATCGGACGGTCGTTTTCTATCTGCGATCGGAGATCACCTGGGGTCTGACGCAAACTCATACGTCTACGAGTACTCGCCGGACGAACGCACCCTCACACTGATGACCGACGTGCTCGGCCACACGGACCACGAGGAAGGGACATGGGGCTACGGAAAGATTCACAGTCAAATGGTGGCGGGTGACTGTGACGAGGTTTACCTCTCTACCTACTGGGGGAGCAGGACGGGCCTGCAGTACGGATCGTCGTATACAGGAGACCTCCTCTTCCGGCTCCATCCCGAAGACCGCTCGATTGCCAATCTCGGAGTGCCCGTGTCGGAGAGGGGCATCCCGTCACTGGCCGGATGGTCGGAGGGGCGTCTCCTCTACGGCGAGGTGGTCGATCCGGCATCAGATCCCGATCAGGGCGGATTCTTCGCCTACGACATCGCACGCGGCGAAGTCGTCTTTCGTGACGACGACCCCGCCCACATCGGATTTCGCAACATCGCCGTCGATTCTGGGGGCCGGGCCTACTACTCGATCGGTTCGGGGTCGCTCGCCGTGTACGACCCCGAAACAAACCGTGTAAGCGAGCATTCCTCGCCCATCCCCGGCGGCCAGCTGCGCGCCTCCACTTATCCAACACAGGAGGGCGTCGTCTATGGGGTGACCGCAAACCCCGAGAACTTCTTCGCTCTTCTCCCGTCGGGAGAGATAAGGACCATCGGTGAAGCGCGCTCGTACACGGCCTCGATCGCCCTTGATCCCGATCTGCAGAACATCCTCTACGTCCCGGACGCGCACGGAGTCGAGGAAGGCGCACCCCTGGTGAGCGTGGACACCGAGACCGGTGCCGAAGAGGTCCTCGTCGAGCTAGACCAGCTCGCCCGGGACTCGTTGGATCTCCGCCTGTCGGGAAGCTACAACGTGGCCGTGAATAGAGAACGCCGGATCGTGTACGTCGGCATGAACGCCGGCGGGCCCGATGCCGAGGATCCCTACGGCGAGATCGTCCTCTTCATCGTTCACCTGCCGTGATCCGGTCGCTTCTCTTGCCCGTTGGGTTATCCGCGCTGATGGTCGCCTGCACCGCTTCCAACGAGGCCGCGCGGGCTCCCTCGCCCTCTGCGGGTTCGCCGTCGGGCACTCCCGCGCCGGACGCAAATTCGTCTCGCGGCTCCGACGAGGATGGACTTGTGTGCTGGGCGGCGAACCGGCGCCCGGGTTCGAGTGAGATCTCTTTTGTCGACGCGACCGCCGAGGTTGGACTTCTGGAGCCCTTGAAGGGCATTTACGGGCACGCCGCAGCATGGGGCGACGTGAACGGCGACGCCGAGCCGGACCTCTTCGTAGGTAGTTTCGCAGATCGTCCGGAGGAGGAGTACCGGATGCGTGGTGCCACCGGCCCGTCTCCCGATCGCCTCCTTCTGAACGGACCCGACGGGTTTCAGGTAGAGAGCGGCTTTCCCGAGCTATTCGGGCGCACCAGCGGTGCCGTGTTCGTCGATCTCGATGGTGACGGCGATCTCGATCTCGTCGTCTCCCGCAACACCCGCCCGAGTGCGCGCGGGGGCCGGCTTACCGAGATACTCAGCAACGAGTCCGGCCGCTTCCAGGCGGTCGAGGATTCCGGGATTCCTGAGGATCTGGTCGGCCGGTCGGTCGCAGTGCTGGATTTCGACCGGGATGGCTTGCTAGACCTCTTCGTCGCGGAGGATCGCTGGTCGGGAGGCTCCAGTGCCCTGCTGCGCAACGAGGGCGGGCTGCATTTTGGCGACGCGACCAGCGCGGCGGGCCTACCAGCCGATGTGCACGGGCTGGGGGTCGCGGCGGCGGATCTCACCGACGATGGGAATCCGGACCTCTTTGTCGCCGGCTCCAACAGGATGTTCATCTCGAACGGAGACGGCACCTTTCGGGAAGCTGATAACGACGAGTTCGCATGGGAGACGTACGGGGAGGAAGACGACGTGTCGGGGGTCTCGATCGGCGATCTGAATCGAGACGGACGTCCCGACATCGTGCTTGGTCACCACTACAACAGCACACTCGACTTCGAGGAGCGAGTCCCGGTGCGCGTCTACATGCACACAGGACTAACCGACGCGGGTGATCCGCGATTCGAGGACGTAACGGAGGCAAGCGGACTGCCCGGGCTTCCGACCAAGGCTCCACATGTCGAGATAAACGACTTCGACAACGACGGATGGCCGGACATACTCACAACGGCCTCCGCGTTGGACGGGACCCGCCCGACCGTCTTCCGACACGCCGGCCTCGACGGCGACGTTCCGCGCTTCGTGACCCCTTCGGGACTGGGCAATCCCCAGTACTGGATAACCGGACCGGCGGCGGACGTGGACCGTGACGGCCGACTCGACGTTCTGCTCGTGGAGTGGGAGCCTGCGCTCCCCTCCCTACTTCTCAGAAACGAAACGGGATCGGGCAACTGGCTGGAGGTGTCGATTGGGCCGGAACTTGGTGTAGGGGTCGGCGCGCGGGTGTCCGTCTACGAAGCCGGAGATCTGGGGCGGCCGGATGGCCTGATCGGCATGCGGGAGATCACCGCCTCCGAGGGCTACTCGACCGGCCATGTGGCGGAAGCTCACTTCGGTCTTGGGCCAGAAGAGGCCGCCGACGTGCAAATCGAACTCGCGGACGGAGAGATCGCAAACCTGAGGGGAGTCGAAGCCAACCGGCACATCCGGCTGCCCGGGGGCTGCTGACAGCGAACCACCTTCAGTGCCCTTCACCTTGGCGTCGAAAAAACGGATGGCCGTGCCTCGCGTGAGTCCTCGAGGATCTCGCACTGGACCTCGTCAGCGGCCGACTGCGTAACCCTGCATCCCGCGCGGATTGGCGGCGGCCTTCAGCCAACCCTCGCGGTCGCGGCCGGCCGCGCTCACGCGTCCGAGCGACCATCCGGGCTCGACCACGACGCGGTGCCCCCGGGCGCGCAGCTCGTCCACGACGCTGGGATCGACACGCTCCTCTAGGTGCAACTCCCCGAGATGGGCGTCGCGCGGATAGAACGAGCTCGGAAAGTGGCTCGAGTGCCACATCGGTGCGTCTATCGCTGCCTGGAGATCGAGGCCGCCGTGAACGTGATGCAAGAAGAAGATCAGCGACCACTGGTCTTGCTGGTCGCCTCCCGGTGTTCCGAAGGCTAGATACGGTTCGCCGTTTCCAAGCGCGAGCGACGGGCTGAGCGTCGTGCGCGGCCTCTTGCCACCGGCCAGGGCGTTCGGGAGCCCGTCCGTGAGCCAGAACATCTGGGCGCGCGTGCCGAGAGGGAACCCGAGCGACGGGATCACCGGAGAGCTCTGGAGCCATCCGCCGCTCGGAGTCGCCGAGACGATGTTCCCGAAGCGGTCGACGACGTCGACATGACAGGTGTCGCCCGGCGTGTCCCCCGCCATCGTTGGTTCTCCGCTCCCGGCGGTGCCCGCAGAGGATCGTTCGAGCAAGAGATCGGGAAGCACGGGCGTCCGTTCCTCGACGCTGCCCGGCCTCAGTTCGAGCGAAGCAACGTCGGACACCAATGACCGGCGCCGGTCGTTGTAACCCGCATCGAGCAGCGCGGCGAGGGGAACGTCGACGAACTTCGGATCTCCGTACCATGCTTCCCGATCGGCAAACGCGAGTTTGGCGCACTCGACCACGGTGTGAATGAAATCGACGCCTCCAGGAGGCATCGACCCCAGGTCGAAACCCGCCAGGAGCGCGAGCTGTTGAAGGAACACGGGCCCCTGCCCCCAGGGACCCGTCTTGCACACCGTGTAGCCGTCGTAGTCGAGAGCCACCGGCGGCTCGAGCGCCGCGCGCCACGCCGCCATGTCCGCGCCGTTCAGGAGCCCCCGGTTGCGCCTACCGGAGGAGTCCAGGATCTCGTTGCGCGCGACGTAGTCGTCGATCGACTCCGCTACGAAACCCTCGTAAAAGGCACGGCGCGCCGCTTCGATCTGAGCGTCACGATCCGGCCCCGCCGATTCGCACTCCTCGATGACGCGCCGGTAGGTCTGGGCGAGCACCGGGTTGCGCCACCGGGTACCGGCGCGCGGTGGTCCGGAGCCGTGGAGGTAGAAGGGGGTCGAATCGATCCACTCGGTCCGAAACAGGTGCTCCACCCGACTAACCGCGCTCTCGATGCCGGGCAGTACCGGATAGCCCTCCTCCGCGTAGCCGATGGCGTGAGACAACACCTCAGCCGGCCGCATCGTGCCGAATTCGCCGAGCATCAGCATCCATGCGCCGAATGCACCCGGGACACACGCGGGGAGCAGGCCGGTGCCGGGCACGAGGTCGAGGCCCACGTCCCGGAAGTGCGCGATCGATGCGGCCGCCGGCGCGACTCCCTGCCCGTCGACCACGACGACCTCATCACGCTGAGCGCTGTAGAGGATGATCGGCACCTCGCCCGCCGGGCCGTTCAAGTGCGGCTCGACGATCTGGAGGACAAAGCCGGCCGCGACCGCGGCATCGAATGCGTTTCCGCCTTCTTCAAGCACGCTCATACCCGTGGCGGACGCGAGCCAGTGCGTCGAGGCCACCATGCCGAAGTTGCCCTTGAGCTCCGGTCTAGTGGTGAACATCGGCTCTGGCCCTCTGCCTGAGCAACGCACTCATGGAAGGCGAGCCGCGTCGACAAGCAGCTTCGCAGGCTCGTTTGGATCGTCGAGGACACCATCCAGCGCGTTCCTCGCAAGCGAAGCCACCTTCGTCTGCAGCTGCTCGGCGGTCATTGGTCTGAGGGGCGAGCCAAGTGCCGCGTCGACGCTCCCCTCGAATCCGTCTTGCCCCTTCACGCGCGCCTCCGACTCCGACAAGTGCGCGTCGGTCGTGACGCACACATGCGACGCAAGCTCCTGGGCGCGCAGGTCTAGTGCTTCGAAGTCGCTAGCGCTCGGAGGTCCGTGCAGCAGGGTGAACGCCACGGTGTACGGGATTGAAAACTTCGCCTGAAGCCCGTCCTCCACGTCGTCGTACGGTGCAGCCTGGCGCGACACGGGGTGCACGACGACCTCGATCGGTGGTGATATGCCTGCGGCACGCGCTTTGTCGGCGGCCTCGATCGCGCCGTGCGTCTGCAGGCAGCATGGGTAGGCCTTGATCCAGTTCTCCGCGATAGCCGGGCGGGCGGGATCCGGCTCGGCCCACGGCGCGCCGTACGCGGCTTCGAACCCCTTTCGCACTCGCTCGGGGGCACTCGCGCCCTGCGCCGCGAGACGCGCCGCGCGCACACCAGCCGCTGCAGAGAAGCCGACCTGCAGCGACTTCCCGTCGGAGCCGAACGCAGACCGAAGCCCTCCGGCCGACAGCAGCGATAACGCCTTCGCCGACTCAACGCGTGTGTCGCTCAGTTCCAGGAGCTTCGCGGATGCCACCGCGGAGCCGATGACCCCGCAGACGGCCGTCGGGTGCCACCCTCGGTCGTAAAGCGTCGGATGCCCGGAACGAGCCACCGCACCCATCGCCTCGAATCCGGCTGCATACGCGTCGAGCACATCTCCGACGGTCGCACCTACTTCCGCGCCCAGGAGGCAAGCGGCGGGGGCAACTGGTCCACTCAAGTGCGCGAGCCCCGGCAGGTAGGTGTCGTCGAAGTCGAGAACGTGGCCTGCCGCTCCCCCGGCAAGGACGCGATCCGTGAGTTCACTTCCGGCTGCCCGCGCGGCGGTCGCCGCGTTCTCGTGCCGCCCCCCAAACGCGCACGCCAGCCAATCCGTCAAGGCGAGCCGGTAGCGCGCGTCCATCTCTCTAGGCAACTCCCAGATAAGCCTCGCGGACGCGCGGATCGTTCAGCAGTTCCCCGGTTCCCTCGGCAACGATGCGACCAGTCTCCATTACGTACGCGCGCTGGGCGAGACGCAATGCGGCGTCGACGTCCTGCTCCACCAGCAGTATCGAGGTCCAGTCCTCTGGAATCTCTTCAAGGCGTTCGTGCATTTGATCCACGAGCGTGGGGCGAGGCCCCCCCCTTATTCCCGTCAGGATTTCCTGAGTGCCTACTCTGCCATATCGTCACCAAACCAACCATCGATCCGATTTCGTGGCCTTTTGCCTTCGGGTGCGGCCCTCACTCTCACCGGTGCCATCACGCTTCTCTCGTGACAAACCGGTGATCCCGCAGGATGACTGTGCCCACCGACTTACCCTTCTGCGCGTCGTACGGTGTGGACGTTTCCGTGTCCATCGGGGGGCTGGAGCCCCGGGTAGGAGGTGGCGATTTTGGCGACCGAGAGGAAGGCGCGGACGGTGTGGCAAGGCGCGCTCGCCGACGGTAGTGGTGAAGTGTCGCTCGAGAGTAGCGGGGTAATGCGCGGGATCGAGGTGTCGTGGCCGGCGCGTACTGAGGAGCCTCAGGGCCGGACGAGCCCCGAGGAGCTGATCGCAGCAGCGCACTCCTCTTGTTTTTCCATGGCCCTGTCCGGGGGACTCGCCAAAGAGGGACATCCCCCCGAGCGCCTCGAAGTGACAGCCACCGTCGGCTTCGAGGCAGGCCCAGGCATCACGGGCATACAGCTCGACGTCGAGGGCACGGTTGCGGACATCTCCGATGAGGAGTTCGTCAGCGCTGCAGAGGAAGCGAAACGATCTTGTCCGGTGTCCAAGGCGCTCGCGGCCGTGGACATAAGCCTCACCGCCCGTCTCGCAGGCAGCTCCTGATCACGTTTGCAAGGACGGGCAGGGAAGGCCGGGCACCTGGATGAACGGGCAAGGCTGAGGTTCAGCATGCCGACCGATCGTCCGGCGGACGACGTCCCGTTGGCGGTGGACTAGCCTGCCGTCGTGGAGGGGTGAGGGTCATGGAAGCGAACCAGCGCGCGCTCGTCTATGCAAAGGGCGACGTTGAGATAGCCGCAAGCATCGAGACCGTGTGGGACGTCATAGCCGCGATAGACCGCTGGCCGGATTGGAACCCCGACGTCAAGAAGGCTTCGCTCAGCGCAGAGCTCGTCGAGGGATCGCAGTTTCGGTGGAAGTCCGGACCGGGCACGATCACCTCTACTCTCCTGCGCGTCGAGCCGCCGCACGTCCTGGGCTGGACCGGCAAGACGCTCACCATCAAAGCAATCCACGTCTGGCACCTGGAAGGGCACGCGGGCAACACGATGGTCACGACGTATGAGTCCTGGGAGGGCCTTATCGCACGACTCTTCCGCGGCGCGAGTCAGAAGACAGTCGAGAAAGCCATCCAGAACGGTCTCGGGTACTTGAAAGCCGAAGCCGAACGGCGATCATCCTGACTTGCGTCGTCTAACCGGGCACGCAGCGCACCGCGGTGAGAGTGCATGGCTTGGGCTCAGGCCCTAGGTCCACTCCGTTCAGCGGCACGATCGGCAAGGTGATGTGCGATGGGTGCTTGGCGTCGTGCAGGACCGTGTTGATCCCAACGGGGCGCTTGGGGACGTACGCGTAGAAGCTGTCGACGGCAGGCGGTGTATGTATCTCGATCTCGAGACTGTGTCCCGGTCTGAACACATGGCCGAACGGGAAGACCTCGATCAGGTACTCGTAGACCCCGCCGGGCTCGATGAAGGTCGGGTTCGTATGCGGCCGGTGCGGCCGGTAGATCATTCCGCTGCTGGTCTTGTCGCTGAGCCCGCGGCTGATCGCACGGTGACTCGCCTTCAACATGCCCCTCTGGAGGTAATAGCGACTGCCGTCCGGGCCGACGTCGATAATGCGCACGAAGATCTCGGTGTCGGGAGCGGTCGACGAGGTGAAGAGCGTGGCGGTCACGGGCCCGATCATCGCGACGGGCCGGGTGAACTTGCCCGACGTGTATGTGAGGCCATCCGGACCTTCCTCCGTCGTGAGAGGCGAACCCGCGGTGTGACCGGCCTGGTAGCTCCACGATTGACGCGGGCTGCCTGAGAAGTACGTGTCCGAGCCCTCGTTCTTCTTGGGCTTCGAATCGGTCAGCTTGCCGTCCTTGCGGAGATACACATTCGTCCAGCGCGTGTTCTCCAGAGGGAACGTGCGCGCGTCGTAAGTCTCGGTCGGCTTGTTGTCGACCATCTCCAGCAGCGTACGGACGCTGGTCTTGGCGGGCTTCGCGCCGCGACCGAGGAAGAAGTGATCGAGGAACCTCTTGCGATCGGCTTCGACGACGTTGCTCTGCTGTGTGCCGTGATCGCCGTTGCTCATCAGCAAACGCCTGATCGGCGCGTTGTCGACGGCCTCGAACAGATGGTAGGGGCCGCGCGGTCCGGTCTGCTCGTCCTGAAACGCACCCGAGATGTGGATCGGGACGTTGATCCGCTCGGCGTAGTTGATGAGACTGCGGACCTGGTACCAGGTGTTGTCCGTGTCCTGGAGTCCCTGGACGATCGGGTCGTTCAGGATCGTGCGCCCGCGCGTGGGGAAGCTCTCCGTGCAGCGCGGGTCTCCGTCTTCCATGCCGTCGAACGTCCCCCCGCCGACGTCGTAGACGGGCCGGATCGCGCCGGTCCAGAGAAGTGGGAAGCCGTAGTTGCTGACACCGCCCGGATAGACAATCCCGCGATAGATGTCATCGATCAATCCGGACACTGATGCCGATCTCAGGTGGGGGGGCCGCGTCGCAGCGACCATGAATCCCGTGATTCCCCCGTAGGAGTGACCGTAGATGCCCACGTCGCCGTCGCTCCACGGCTGCTCCGCGATCCACTCGATCACCTCGCGGCCGTCGAGCGCGCTGCGCCACGAGAAGAGATCGAACTCACCACCCGAGCAGCCGGTTCCTCGAACCGAGGCGTGGATCGTCACGTAGTCGTCGTAGAACTGCTTGGTGAGGGCACGGCTCCCTTCGCCGCCGGTCGGGTCATCTCCGTCGGCGGAGCCCCCGTCGTAGCCGGACATCTCGAAGATCGTCGGGTACTTCCTGCCCTTCTTGAAGCCGTTGGGCATGCGGATGTTCACGGCGATCCTCACGCCGTCGCTCATCTCGAGGTAATGGGTCGGCGTGGCGAGCGCGGGTTCCGCAGCGGGGAAGAGGGACGCGATCAGCGCGACGATCGCCAGGGTTAGGACCCTGCGCGAACGCTTCGAGATCGTGGCGCGCATATCAGCTCCTCCGAGGGGATGCCCGATGCGGCTAGGATTCTCCGTCCGGGCCTCGCCTCCTCTCCTTTGCTACCCGGCTAGCATCGAGACCCCGCGAGAGTGGAGGAATTGGCAGACTCGCCAGCTTTAGGAGCTGGTGCCTTCGGGCGTGGGGGTTCGAATCCCCCCTCTCGCACCCATCGCCTGGCGTTCTGAGCGCGTAAACGGGCGCCCAGCGCCTGTTATCGCGCTCAAAGTGATCGGTTAGGTGGGTGGGAAGGGCCACTGGCGCCACCATGGGATGTCGCTCACCTCGATGAGCTCGACCCACTTGACCCACCAGAAGCCGCGCCGGCCGGGTGCGACGACGCGTGCCGGGAAACCGTGACCCTCCGACAGTCGTTCGCCTCCGACCATCGTGACGAGCCACATGTTCGCTGCGTCGCTCACCGGGAACCGCCGCCCATACCCGGTTACGGATGCAACCGAGATGCTTCGACCCGCGTCTTCGTACGAGGGGTCGACCTGGCCTAGCAATCGATCGAAGCGAATACCGCCCCAGTCCTGAGCGGCGTACCACCCTCCAGTGCAATCGAGGGTGGCGCCCACATTTTCGTCAAAGCGGGCCACGTCGTCGTAGGTGAAGGCCCGCTCGCCGCCCCCCGACAAGACGCGCAACCGCCAAGCGGACTCGTCGATGCCGGGCACCGAGTCGTTGAACCATTGCGTCACGGGCATCTCATCGGGCGTGAACGAGCCCGTCTCGTACGAGCCGGTGAAACGCCGGCGGTGGCCCGGCAGTGATGCAAGCCGGGTGAGACCCTCAACCGCGACGAATGCAAGACCGGCACCCCCGATAAGCGCGCCGCCCCTCAGCGCGGCTCGACGAGAGAGATCGGTGCCGCGGGCTCGGACCGGCCGGGCGCGGATGTGGCCGACCGCGACCGGGATCGCCAGCAAGGCCGCCCCGACATGGACCTGCATCGCGGTGACGACTCCGAGCGAGCGCAGGACGCCGGTGGCGTGAAGGATCCCCGAGAGCAGAGCCGCGACCACGAATACCGAAAAGAGCGTCGATGCGACCTTGCCGCGTCTCCTGCGAGAGAAGCCTCGCTGCGCGATGACCGATTTCCACGGCGCTAGGACCAGGATCGCGAGCCCCACGACGCCGTGGGCGATGACTACAGGCGAGCCCCACCCCGTTCCGGCCGAGTAGGCAAGCAGGCCGGTTGCGAACGCGGCGAGAAGGAACACCAAGAGCGCGAGGTTCGTGCGGCGCCCCGCCATGCAACTACCCTAAGTCGAGCCATGTCTTCGGACCCGACGGAAGCGCTCGATCTGTCCCTCGCCCTTGAGTTCGGCCTGCAGGTGGCGCGAGTGGGTGGGGAGATAGCCCTAAGCCACTACAGACGGGACCCTGCCCAGGAGCTCAAGGGCGACGGCACATGGGTTACGGAGGCCGATCGCGCCGTCGAGACAGAGATAAGAGCGCGGATCTCGAAAGCATGGCCCGACCACAACGTGCTCGGTGAGGAGGAAGGCCTCAAATCCGCGGCCGGCGGTCCGGCCCGAGCGAAGGCGCCGACGTGGGTGATCGACCCCATCGACGGCACGAACAACTACATCGCAGGGATCCCGGTTTGGGGAACACTCGTGGCCCTGCGTATCGGAGGCGAGAGCGTGGTCGGCGTATGTCATGCCCCCGCCCTGGGCGAGACCTACGAGGGAGGACGCGGTCTCGGCGCGCGCATGAACGACGAGCCTATCGAGGTCGACCCCCTGGACGACCTCGCCGAGGCCACGGTGCTCTTCGCCAGCGCGCAAAGTTTCGTCAACACCTCCCTGCAGAGCTTCTTCGACGAGATCGTCAGCCGGTCGTGGCGCACCCGCGGCTACGGAGACTTCTGGGGTCACATGCTGGTGGCCCGCGGCGCAGCCCACGTGATGGTCGAGCCAGAGCTATCGGTCTGGGACGTCGCAGCCTTGCAGCCGATCGTGGGGGAGGCCGGTGGGACGACGACTCACCTGAACGGCGAAGAGTGGAGGGAGGGCGGCTCTTGCTTGACAACCAACGGAGCCCTGCACGAGGAGGTCGTCACCCTCGCGAGCCAAACGAGTCGGGGCCCAGACGGCTAGAGGGAGCCGAGCTGAGCCGAGAGTGCGCGAAAGGCGCGTCCCCTATGGCTGAATTGGAGCTTCTCGTCGAGCGGGATCTCCCCCATCGTGCGGGTGTCGCCTTCCGGCACGACATGAGGGTCGTAGCCGAAGCCCATGCTCCCCCGGCCCTCCAGCACGACCCGGCCTTCGCACGACCCCTCTCCGACGAGCTCTCGCCCGTCGGGCATGACGAGCGCGGCGACGCACCGGTAGCGACAGGTCCGTTGCGACTCCGGGACGTCACGCAGCCTCTCGACGAGCTTGCGGTTGTTGTCATCGTCGGTAGCGCCGTCACCGGCATAGCGCGCCGAGTAGACACCCGGCTCCCCACCAAGGGCCTCGACCTCGAGCCCGGAGTCGTCTGAGATCGCAGGCAGGCTGGTGGCGCGCGCGGTCAGGCGCGCCTTCTCCAGCGCGTTCGCCTCGAAGGTGTCGAACGGCTCCTCGAGAACTAGATCGGGCGCGACCTCATCGAGGGGCACGATCTCGACATCGGGGAGAAGGATCGCGACCTGCCTCGATTTGTGTCGATTCCGAGACGCTAAGACCGCCCTCACTAAACGCGGAGCGCTTCTTGCTGTAACGCGGTGAGCTCGCCGATGCCTTTGGTCGCGAGATCGAGCATCGTATCGAGCTCGCCCCGCTCGAACGCGCCGTGCTCTGCCGTGCCCTGCACCTCGACCAGTTTGCCGGTTCCCGTCATGACGACGTTCATGTCTACCTGGGCAGTCGAATCTTCGGCGTAGTTGAGGTCGAGACAGGGGGCGCCTTCGATGATCCCGGCGCTCACCGCGGCGACGGTATCGGGTAGAGGTGAGGCGGCCAGCCGGCCGCGCTCCTGCAAGAGCGAGCACGCCCGCGCCAGCGCGACGAAGGCTCCCGTGATGGCGGCAGTGCGCGTCCCGCCGTCGGCCTGGATCACATCGCAGTCGATCCAGACCGTCCGCTCCCCCATCAACTCCATATCGGTTACGGCGCGAAGCGATCGGCCTATCAGTCGTTGGATCTCCTGCGTGCGGCCCGACGGGCGGCCCTTGTTGACCTCACGCGGCACCCTGTCCGTGGTCGAGCGAGGAAGCATCGCGTACTCGGCGGTCACCCAGCCACGGCCCGACCCAACCATCCAGCGCGGCACACCATCCTCGAGAGTCGCGGTGCAGATCACCCGCGTTTCGCCCATCGCGACGAGACACGAGCCCTCGGCGGTGGGCATGAAATCGAGCTGGAACGCGACCGGCCTCAGCTGCTCGGGTGCCCTGCCGTCGACGCGGTTCAAGAACCGACCTCGATACGCATCAGATCGGCTGCAAGCTGAACCTCCACGTCGCCGGCGGCCTCGTGCCCCTCGACGAGCGACAGGCCGAAGTCTCGACCCGGAGGCAGGTGCGTGAGCAAGAGTTTCTTGGCCGCGACCTGCATCGCGGCCACTCCCGCCTGCGAGGCCTTCATGTGGCCCTCCCACGACTCGTCCTCATCCTGAAGAGTGGCCTCGCATATGAACAGGTCCGCCTCCGACGCGAGCCGCTCGATGTCACCCTCGGGGCCGGTGTCCGACGAGTAGGCGAGAACGGCTCCATCGTGCTCGATCCGGACGCCCACCGTCTCGCACGGATGAGCCATCTCGAAGAAGGACAAGCGCGCGCCGGCGAACTCGAGCGAGCCCCCAGCCTTTATGGGCTTGGTGTCGAACATCTCCACGATGTTTTCGTAATAGCTCGAGAGCCGATCCAGCGTCTCGCCCGGCGCCCACAGCGGAATCGGGGGCAGGGGCTGCGGCCCGCCAAGCGATCGGGCGTGACCGCACTGGAACACGTCGGTCACGTGGTCGGGATGCCTATGCGTCAGCAACACTCCGTCCAGATTCTTGTAGTCGACATATTGCAAGAGGTGTCGCCACGTTCCGGCCCCCGCGTCCATCCATAGCTTCTTGCCGTCGACCTCGACAAGATAACCGGCGCATGCGCGCTCGATCGTCGCGAACATCCCGGAGCTACCGAGAACGGTTACGACGAAGCTCACGACCCGACCCTAGCGGCGGTCGTCCAGGGTCTGCGTTCGAGTTGTTGGAACTCGGAGCCGAGGAATCGTCTGCCGAGCTCACCGAAAGGCTCTTCCCTGCCGGTGGTTATGAACCGATGCTTGCCCGGGTGATCGGAGGGGTTCAACAGATCCTCGTGCTTCAGCCGCCCGAACACGTCCGCCGCAGTTGTCTCAGCGCTCGACACCAAGAGCACGTCTTCCCCCATCACGTACCGGATAACTCCTGTGAGCAGAGGGTAGTGCGTACATCCGAGTATGAGGGTATCGATCTCCTCTAGTTTGAGAGGCGCCAGGTAATCCTCGGCAACGCCAATCAACTCGTCGGAGGTCGTATCGCCGCGCTCTACGAAATCGACGAACAACGGGCATGCCTGTGAAACGAAGGTCACGTTCTCCTTCGTCGCTTCGACCACTTTGTCGTACGCCTTCGACGCGACGGTGGCGACGGTTCCGATCATGCCTATGCGCCGGTTTCTCGTCGCAGCCACCGCTGCCTTCACCCCAGGCTCGATCACGGTCACGATCGGAGCGTCGTAGCGACCGGTCGCTTCGTAGAAGGCTGTCGATTCGGCGGAGTTGCAGGCGACGACGACGAGCTTCACGCCTTCGTCTATGAGGAGGTCGGTGATCTCGAGAGCGAATCTCCGAACTTCCTCGGGCGGTCGGGGGCCGTAAGGGTTGCGTGCTGTGTCGCCGAAATAGATGAGATCCTCGTGCGGAAGCAGATCGATAACGGCGCGCGCCACCGTCAACCCGCCAAAGCCGGAATCGAAGATCCCGATCGGACGCGAGGGATCGAGCAGCCGTCGCCCCGACTGGGTCCGATCGGAGTCGTCAGACGCCACTCGTTACCACCACAGTGTCTCTTCGACCTGAGATTCAGCCGTGTCGATGTCCTGTGTCCACGCTTCGGTCGAGAGGTACTTCCAGCCACCGTCGGCGAGAAGGCACACGACATCGCCGCCGCCATCCTTGGACAGGCGCTCGGCCGCTCTTTGGGCGACCCAGATCACTGCCCCCGCGGAGATTCCGGCGAAGATGCCCTCTCTCTGCAGGAGCTCACGCGTCCACATGACCGACTCTCGTGCCCTGACCTTCACCTTCCCGTCGAGGATGTCGGGATCGAAGATGGGCGGGATGTAACCGTCTTCGAGCGAGCGGAGACCGTACACGAGCTCACCGAGCTCGGGCTCTGCGGCGACGATCTTGATCGAGGGGTCGTGCTCCTTGAGCCGCTTGCCGTTGCCCATCAAGGTCCCGCCGGTGCCCAGCCCGGCCACGAACGCCTTCACCTCGGGCAGGTCGTCGAGGATCTCTTGAGCGGTTCCCCGGTAGTGAGCATCCACGTTCGCCTGGTTCCCGTACTGAAACGGCATGTAGAAGCGCTCGTCCTTAGCCATCGCCGTTGCCACCGCAACCGAGCCGTTCGTGCCCTTGGCTCCCTCCGAGAACTCGATCTCGGCCCCGAACGCCCTCAGGAGCTGCACGCGCTCGGCGCTCGCGTTGTCGGGCATCACCGCGGTAAAGCGATAGCCCCGCGTCTTCGCAACCATGGCGAGAGCGATGCCGGTATTGCCAGAAGTGGGTTCGAGGATCATCTTTTCCTTTGTGAGCTCGCCGGAGGATTCCCCCGCCTCGACCATCGCGAGAGCGATGCGGTCCTTCACCGAGCCGGTGGGGTTCTCGCCCTCGAGCTTCACCCACAGGCGCGTATTGGTCTCCGGCGAGAGATGAGGAACCTCGACCAGAGGAGTGTTTCCGATCGTGTCGAGGATGGACTTGTAGCGCACGGTCGTACTGCTCAACCGCCGGCGACCGACGGGAGCAGAGCGACCTTGTCGCCCTCGGCTACCTTCGTGTCGAGCTTCTCGAGATAACGGGCGTCCTCGTCGTTCACGTAGACGTTCACGAACCGATGCAGTTCGCCCTGGTCGGTCATGAGCTGCTGTTTCATCCCCGGGTATCGGTCGTCCAACTGATCGATGATGTCGGCGACCGTCCCCGGCTCCAGCTCGATCACGGCATCCCCTTCCGTGAACTTTCGGAACACGGTCGGGATGCGGACTTCAACGGCCACATCTGCCTCCTTCGCGAGCACAGGCCCTCATGGTAGTCAACCGTCCAGCACAACGGAGATTTCCACGATGTCCCCGCCCTCGTCGGTCCAGTTGTCCTTGAGGATGCGGAATGCCCTGATCGAGGCCGGGTCCTCCGCAACCGAGACGATCAGGTGGGGCACCTCCTCGTTAGCGAGGCGCACGTCGGTCGGAGACGGGTACGCCTCGGTTCTCGTATGCGAATGAAAGATCCCGCCGAGGTCCCAGCCTTCATCGTCGAGCTTGCGGTACATGGCGAACTGCTCCTTGGGATCGAGGGAGTAGCGCATTGGGCTCGCAGAGGCGTTAGTCATCTTGAAGACCTCGACCACCTCGCCGTCCTTGGTGGCAAGGATCCCGCAGGCCTCGTTGGGCCGCCCCTCGATACAGTGCTCGATTATCTTTTCCGCGATGGGTCGAGGGATACGTAGTAGCTCATCTGCCACGTCGTGTCACCCTCACGCTCCCGTCGCCGGGTACGAGCCGCCCAACCTTCGCAGCGTCCTCCACGCCTCGTTCCGTCAACGCGGCGAGGAGCGCGTCGGTCCGCTGCGGTTCGATCGCGATCAACAAGCCCCCCGACGTCTGAGCGTCGAAGATCACCGCCCTGCGCGCCTGGTCGAGGTCCGATGTATCGACCCGGTCCCCGAGCGTGTCGAGGTTTCGCCTGCTCCCCGCAGGGAGCACGCCTTGGGCCGCCAGGTCGATCGCTTCTTGTAGCAGCGGGATCGCATCGAAGTCGATCTCGGCAGACAGGTCCTCGCCGAGCATCTGCGCAAGGTGCCCGAGGAAGCCAAAGCCTGTAACGTCCGTCGCTGCGGCCGGACCGAACTCGAGCATCGTCTCCGACGCGACTCGATTGAGGGTGGACATAACCGTCACCGCCCTCTCGATCGTCGGGGCGCTCGTTCGCTCCTCCTTGATGCCACTGGAGATGATCCCCATGCCGAGCGGCTTGGTGAGCACCAGATCGCAGCCCGGTTGCGCGCCCGTCGTGCGAACGACCCGGCCCGGATCGACGACCCCCGTAACCGCGAGACCGTACTTGGGTTCGGGATCCTCGACCGAGTGGCCTCCTACGATCGCTACGCCCGCCTCCGCGCACGCGTCGCTACCCCCATCGAGGACTCGTCCCAACAGTTCCATGCCGAGAGAGCGCGGCCATCCGACGAGGTTCAGCGCGATGGCGGGCCGTGCTCCCATCGCATAGACGTCCGACAGAGCGTTTGCCGCCGCGATCCGGCCCCAGTCGTACGGGTCGTCGACGATCGGCGTGAAGAAGTCGACCGTCTGCACGATGGCGCGATCGGGAGCGATCTCGTAGACCGCCGCGTCGTCTGGAGTGTCGAGGCCCACGAGCACGGCGGCGTCCTCATCCCTTGTCTTCACATGGCGCAAGACCTGCGCCAGCTCGTCTATGCCGAGCTTGCACGCTCAGCCGCCACCGTGCGAATAAGTTGTGAGGCGCACCGCCTCGCGCATTTCCATCACCCCCTCCCGTGCGTCAGTCGACCCACTCGAAGTCGCGCACACCGTTCAACGCCGTTATGCGCCGAGCGAAGTCGTCGGAGGAGACCTTCGGGGAGAGCTTGATCTCACCCACGAGGAAACTGTTGCCGTCCTCGTCGATGACGAGCTTCATGGTCTTCAGCCTCAGTCCCAGACCCTGGACCATCTCGGCGAGCTCGGGGACCTCGAGCTCGGGACCGACCTCGATCGAGAAATCGCGCACACCACTCTGGAGCCTGGGCACGAGTGCCTTCCGCACCCGCTTCAGGCCATACAGGCTGACGACGGCCACCACCGTGACGACGATGGCTCCGCCGATGAAGCCGAGGCCGACCGCGGTCCCGATAGCGGCAGTGACCCACAGCGCGGCAGCCGTCGTGAGGCCGCGGATGTTCACGCCTTGGCGCAGGATGGCTCCCGCCCCGAGGAAGCCGATGCCGCTCACGACCTGAGCGGCATTACGGGTGGGGTCGACGCGCGCCACCGGCGCGTCCCCAGCGAAGAACGACTCCACGCCGTACGCGCCGACCATCGTGAACAGCGCGGCGCCGAGAGACACCAGGATGTGGGTTCGAAGCCCCGCCGGTTGATCAGACAGCTCGCGTTCGAACCCCACCAGCCCTCCGAGGGCGGCGGCGATCAGGATCCGGGAGATGAGCTCCCAGGCATCGAGCTGAGGGATCGATTCCAAAGCAGAATCACAATACGACCTGGATGGTTCCCCTCATCCCGAAGCGGTAGTGGCCCGGCAGATGGCAACCGAAGATCAGCTCACCGGGCTCCTCGAACGTGTAGGTCGTGATGCGTTCGGAGAGAACCGGGATCGAGATCTCGCCGGGCCGCGGAGCGTGATGACGCTCGGTCCCATTCTCGTGTACCCGTTGCACGCGCTCGTCTCCGACGATGAACTCGTGTGGGATCGGATCGTTGTTGTCGATCACGAACCTGATGGTCGATCCGGCCTCCACTTGAAGCCTCTCCTCGGAGAAGCGTGAGTGCTCGATCTCGATCACTACGGTTTCGTCCGGGGGAGCCGCCGCCGCGGTGCACCCGCCCAAGAGGGCGAGTGCACCGATCGCGAGCCCGAGGAGATGCTTGCTCATCCGGCGGCCACCTTGCCGGCCAGCCTGAGCACACCGAGGCCGAGCACGATGGCTGCGGCCCATTGCCACCAATCGATCTCGCGAGGAAGCTCCACCTCGAGAGGCGCTACCAGCCCGGCCGCAACGGGAGACGGTGAGTTCTGTCCGCTGACGTCGAGGGCGAGGTCGTGCTTCAGGTCACCGGCCTGCTCGTTGATCCGAAGGTAGGTGAGCCACATGTTGTCCTTGGGGATCCACCCCATCCCCTTGTCGGAGCGCAGATCGGCAAGCAGGCTCCCGGATGCCCTCTCACTACGTTCGAGGATCATCCCGTCCGGCTGCTTCTCGTCCACCGGGTTTGGCAGCATCGCCGGGATGTTGTCGGTAAGCAGGAATACGTCGGCCTCCACCGGCGCCTTTTCGCCGAGCCCCAAACCGAGGATCCGCAGTGGCACCCAGGGATTGGGCGTAGGGATCGTGACGTGGATGGGAGTGCCGTCCCCAACCTGCTGGCCGCGATCGCGCGCCTCCTTGGGGTCGAAGCGGGCGGCCAGGAAGATCGGGCTGCGCTCGGCGTAGAAGTCGAGCACCTCCGGGGTATCGGGGGTCAACAGGAAACCGTGTGCCTCCGCCCACTTCCCGACCGCATCGCCGCCGCCCTTCAGAACTGTGATGTCGAGGGCGTCGATCTGGGTCTCGAGCAGCACCTCCGCGCCGACGCCGGCATTCTCGGCTACCGCGAAATCCAGAGCCCTGAGAGCCGGGGGAGCCACCTCCTCGACCAGGCGTTGCAGGGTCCAGTCGCCGGCCCGTTCGACCTTCGAAGGAACGCCGGGGAGCGGCACGATCGAGCCGAACTCGGCCCCCCCTCCGTTGAATTCAAACGACGTCACGTAGTGCTCAACGCCGTCCTTGTAGCCGGCCATCGTCGTCGTCTTCACGAGGCTGACGGTTCCGTTCGGGTTGACCAGGCCTCCACAGGCGAGGGCCGGACCGGCACCGATCACCGCGACCACCACGATCAGAAGCGTCAACGTCAGCAATCTCCTCATCGGCCCTCACCCTTTCCGTCCGTCGGCCGCTTTGCGCTTGGACGGCGGGACGGGCCGGGAATGTTCCCGGGCATCCATATGTGTGAGGCGCGCTAGCGCCGGTAACGCTTCTCGTAGGTGAGGTACACGCGCGAGGGTGTCATCCCCACCTGCTCATACAGCCGGACCGCGCCCGTCTCGTTCGATGCATCCACCCCGAGACCGACCTTCTCGAGGCCTCGTCGCTTGAAATCGGCGAACGATCGCCTGAGCAGAGCGGAGCCAATGCCCCGCTTGCGCCACCGCTTCCTGACGCCGAGGTCGGCGACCCAGCCCATGTCATCCATCGGACGGCCGACCAGGAAGCCGGCCGGCTCATCGCCCTCGAACGCGAGGAACCACATATCGAGATGCGTATCCGTGCGCTCGTACGACTGCTTGCGCCACGTCTCATAGGAGATCGGGGTGAAGCCCCAGTGGTCGGCGAACGTATCGCCGATCAGGCGGTGGATCGTCTCGGCGTCCTCCTCCGTACAGCTCCGGATAAAGATGCCTTCCGGCTCCTCGGTTGCAGGCTCGGAGTCGGCCACGTCGATGAGCATCGTGTAATGCCGTCGAACCTCTTTGAAACCTGCCGCCTCCACCATCCGTTGCGCCGCTTCATCCTCGAGGTCGACCCAGTTCCACAGGACCGCACCCGATTTGTCCACCGCTTCGTCGGGCATCCTGTGCTCCAGAAAGCTCAGAAGGTGAGCTCCGATGCCTCGGCCGAGATGGTCGGGATGGACGACGGCGAACGCCGCATAACGCTGGTGCGGTTCGCGACCCCAGAGCATCGCGTAGCCAACTCCGCGATCGCCGTCGTCGATCACCAGCCTTGTGTGGCGCGCTGGCTCGAAATGCTCTTCGTGGAAGAGCTCCCGGAGATCGTCCATCGCGAAGTCGCTGTAACCAACGATGCTCACGTCGTAGTCGTGGATCAGCTTGTAGATCTGGTCGAAGTCGTCCTCGGTTGCCGAACGCGCTGAATAGCCGCTCGGAGGCGAAGCAAGAGGCGGAGAATGCTTCACGGCACACATGGCTGCCTATCCAAACGCAGGGAGCGGGCACAGTCCATACCCCTTTCGGCGGGGCCGTTAGGGGTTCTCGAGAGATTCCCACTCCTCGCGAAGAACCGACATGAGCAGCTCGTCCTGGAAGCGGCCCTGTATCCAGGTCTGTTGTCGCAGCCGACCCTCCTCGACGAACCCGACCTTCCGATACGCACCGATCGCGCGAGGATCGTTTGCGAGAACTTGCAGCGACACGCGGTTCACGTTCAGGTAGGTGAAGGCGTAGTTCAACAAGGTCTTGATCGCATCCTGCCCGAAGCCTTTCCCCCAGTGGTCCCTGCCGAGAGCAATACCGAGCTCGCACCGCTGGTTGAAATGATCGATCCCGTACAGTCCGCCCTGCCCAATGACGTCGCCGTCGATCTCGATTGCGAACCAAGTCTGGTCCTTCGGCGGATCCTCGGCCTGCTCCTCGAACCTGGCCTCGTACCGGGCGAGCGAGACCGGGACGATCGGTCCCACCTCGGAAAGGACCGCGACCTCAACGTCCTCCAACAGCTCCCAGAGCCGCGGAAGGTCCCCCCGCTCGATCGTCCGGAGAACAACTCGCTTGCCGCTGAGCATCCGCTCAGTCAATTCCCGCTCTGGTCACCGTCCCGCAGTCGGCAAGGTGTATCACACGGCAGGACGGGAGAATCGTCACGCCGGGCCGTGTTTCGTCATCGCCGCATAAGGAATGAACACGCATAGTCTGCGCTTGTGGAGTTCCGGGCGTGACACTCACGAACCCACCCGAAGATCCGACCCGCGCCGTGCTCCGTAAGCCGGATGCCTCTGCTTCTCTCTTGAGTGGAGCCTCCGCCGGCAGGCGGATCCTCCTGTCGATAGCAATCGTCCTCGTTTGCCTGTCCGCATGTACTGAGCCAAGCACTACTTCGCAATCTACGACGGCGCCGGCGCAAAGCCCAGCGCCCCCGGAAGACTCACCCTCCGCCGAGCCGTCCGGCTCGCGCCTGGTCGAGTCCCTGAGAAGCGGCGGCCACGTCATCTATTTCCGTCACGCCGCGACAAATCCGGTCCCGGACGATGCCGACCCGGTCGACCTCAGGAACTGCGGCACGCAGCGCAACCTGTCCGTTAAGGGTCGCCGACAGTCGATGACCATCGGCCGGGGGGTCGGAAGACTCGACATTCCAATAGGACGCGTTCTCGCCAGCCCGTTCTGCCGCTCGCGCCAGACCGCGCGGCTTGCCTTCGGGAGGACGACCATCGCCCCGGGGCTCGAAAACCTCGAGACCGCGGAAGGCGAGGCAGACCGCCGGCAGCGCATCGATACCCTGATGCGCTTGCTGTCCGCGCCCCCGGAAGAGGGAACCAACACGGTGCTGGTGGCGCACGGGTTCAACATCACCGACGTGGCAGAGGTCACGCTTGCTGAGGGCGAGGCAGCCGTGTTCGAGCCGCGCGGCTCAGAGGGATTCAGGTTGGTCGCGCGCGTGACTCCCGACAAGTGGACACGCCTTGCCGCCCGGGCTGGGCGGTCGATCTTGCGCGTGCGCGAGTACGACGTGCCGGCCGGTTCCCACCCCCACGATGTCGCCCCCGCCCCCGACGGCTCCGTCTGGTACACAGCGCAGGGGTCCGGGGAACTCGGCAGGCTCGATCCTGACACCCGGAAAACCCAGCACATACTGCTCGGAGAGGCGTCTGCGCCCCACGGCGTCATCGTCGGGCCCGATGGAGCTCCGTGGATCACCGACGGCGGATTGAACGCGATCGTCCGAGTCGATCCGAGAACGGAGCGGGTGAAGGCCTATCCGCTTCCCGAGAACGCGGCGTTCGCCAACCTCAACACGGCCACCTTCGACAACCGCGGCGTGCTGTGGTTCACGGGACAGAGCGGCGTCTACGGGCGGCTCGATCCAGATGCCGGCGAGGTCGAGACGTTTACGGCCCCCCGAGGCGAGGGCCCTTACGGGATCGCGACCACCC
>JBOGXB010000019.1:0-32786 GCA_050694215.1 Actinomycetota bacterium | reverse complement strand
CAACGCTATCGAGCTGCCTGCTGTCGTGTTGTTCGGGATCATCTTCTACTGGACCCCACCGCACTTCTGGGCCCTGGCCATGCGTTACGAACATGAGTATGCGAGGGCCGGCGTCCCGATGATGCCCGTGGTGTACGGGCGTCAGGAGACGACGCGTCACATCCTCCTCTACTCCTTGCTGCTGCTCGCCGCCTGCCTCGCGTTCTTTGGCGTCGGCCGGATGGGCGTCATCTATCTCGTCGCGGCTCTCGTGCTCAACGGCGCTTTCATCGCGTGGGCCGTGAAGCTCTGGCGGCACCCCACGAGCAGACGAGCGTGGGGACTGTTCAGGTTCTCGATCTACTATCTCGCTCTCCTTTTCGGAGCGATGGCCCTCGATCAGCTGGTCTCTCTTCCCCTGTAGCGGCCCGCGCGCCACAATCTCCTCATGGCTTACCTGGAAGTCGCGAACCTGTCCTACGCCGTCCCCGGCGGCCGTGTCCTGTTCGAGGACGTCTCCTTTCGCGTCCCTGAAGGCAAGCGCGTCGCGCTCGTCGGAGCGAACGGGACGGGGAAGACGACGCTGCTTCGTCTGATTGCCGGAGAGGACAAGCCAAGAGGTGGGCACCTCCGGGTGCACGGGCGATTCGCCTACATGCGCCAGTTCGTAGGCTCGGCCAACCCACACCAGACGATCCGGGATTTCTTGCTCTCGCTGGCTCCCGCTTCCGTCCAGAAGGCGGCCCACGCCCTGGCCGCCGCCGAGCACGCCATTGCAACCACTCGAGAGACGGCCGCCCATACCGACTACGCCGCGGCGCTGATCTCTTGGGGTGACGCCGGAGGATACGAAGCCGAGGTCCTCTGGAACACCTGCACCACGGCCGCCTTCGGGCTGTCGCTCGACCACGCGGGGGGACGCGTCTTGGGGACGCTGTCGGGCGGCGAGCAAAAGCGCCTCGCTCTCGAATGCCTCTTCCGCTCCGATGCCCATCTCCTTCTGCTCGACGAGCCCGACAACTTCCTCGACATCCCCGGCAAGCGCTGGCTCGAGGGCATGCTCACCGCGACCAAGAAGACCGTGCTCTTCGTGAGCCACGACCGTGCCCTCCTGGCTGCCACCACCGACCGTGTGGTGACCCTGGAAGCAAAGGGTGCATGGACCCATCCGGAGTCGTTCGCGACCTACGCAGAAGCGCGCCAGGCTCGCATCGAGCAGATCGAAGACGAGCAAAAGCGCTACCGGGAGAAACACGCGCGCCTCGTCACGCAGATGAGAGAGTTCAAGCGGCGCGCCGCTATGAGCTCGAAGTTCGCATCACGCGCCAAGGCTGCGGTCACCAAGCTGGAGCGCTACGAGCGCGAGAACGCACCTCGCGACAGGCCCGACGATCAGGACATCCGAATGGACCTCGGCGGCGGGCGCACCGGCAAGCTCGTCCTTCGTCTCGAGGGATTCTCGCTCCCGGGTCTCGTCGAGCCGTTCGACACCGAGATCCACTACGGCGAACGAGTCGGGATCGTGGGGGGCAATGGCACCGGGAAGAGCCATTTCCTCAAGCTCCTCGCCGGCGAACCGATCGAGCACGCGGGCGAGTACAAGCTCGGGGCCCGGGTCGATCCGAGTCTCTTCTCGCAGCTGCACGAACGACCCGAGCTGATCGGCCAGCCTCTGATCGAGGTTCTGAAGGCGCGCGGCTTCGAGCTGGGTTCGGCCATCTCCGCGCTCAAGCGCTACGAGCTGCACCAGCAGTCCCAGCTCCCGTTCGAGCTTCTGTCCGGTGGACAGCAGGCTCGCTTCCAGCTTCTTCTGATGGAGACCCAGAGCCCGACGATGCTCCTTCTCGACGAGCCGACCGACAACCTCGACGTGGATTCTGCGGACGCGCTCGAGGATGGGTTGCTCGCTTACAAGGGAACCGTGCTCGCGGTCACCCACGATCGTTGGTTCATGTTGCTTCTCGATCGGTTCCTAGTCTTCAACGACGACGGCTCGGTGACCGAGTCGCTAGAGACTCCCTACGCGTAAGGCTCTGGCGCAGAGGTAGGGCACCGTTCATCGGTTGTCTGACAACTGTCTGACAACCGTCTGACACGGCCCGGAACAATGCTTGAGAACGGTGGAGGAGCAGCGTGGATGTGGCGAGGATGGCGCTGCCCGGAGCGATGCCTCAAAACGGTTTGGAGGAGCGAAGCGGCAGCGCCACCGCACCCGCAGCCGGCCGGTTAGGTGACGGTGACGGTTCCGCTCATCGACGGGTGGACGTCACACTGGAAATAGAACTCGCCCTTCTCCAAGGGCGGGATGTCGTACGGGACCTCCTGCCCCCCCGGGATGACCTGGCCCTCGAACAGGTTGTCCTCGGCGGCTTCGGTCTCGTAGATGGAGATGTTGTGCTGCGTCGAGCTCGAGTCGTCGTTGACGAAGGTCAGCGTCGTCTCCTCGCCGGCGGTGAGCTCGATCGAGTCGGTGTCGAACTGGACGTTCTGAGCGGAGACGGTGTTCGCGCCTCCCGGACTCGTTTCGGGGGGCGCGGAGCCGCTCGCCTCGCCTTTTCCAATGCCGATCTGCGCGATCACGAGTCCCACGATGAGGGGGTAGGTCGCCACTATGACAAGCTCGACCCACGTCCTCCTGGTCTCCTCCGGGCGCAGAGCGATGATCGTGCACGCGATGAGGATGTTGGCCGCGACCGCAATGGCGATGACAACCGCGATCTCTTTCGGAACGTTGAGCAGGATTTGAGACATCCCGATGGTGATCACCGCGATGACCGCGAGGGCCCCCAGCGGGATGATGACGGGCAGTGGGACGCGCATGCGGACCTCAGAGGTCAATCGCGAAGGGGGGGTCGGGGCGGCGGGCCGGTTCATCTATTTCCTCATGTCCCAGGCCTGTAGCTCACGCTCGAAGTCCTCCCATGTGACTTCTTCGGCATCCTCTCGCTCCTCATTCGCGTTCCAGCGGAAGAAGAGGATCGCGATGGCGAGCCACAGTAGCAAACCGCCGCCGATTTTCATTACGAGTCCCGCGATCCTTTGATCCGTGACGACGTCGATCCCCCACAGACGGGGGAATCCAGCGTATGACTCGTAGAGGACTCCGTCGGAGAAGGTGAGGAAGGACGCGGGAACCGTGGGCACGATCGATTGCAGGAACAGGTAGAGCATCTTTGCGGGCTCACTCAGCCGTTTCAGCTCCGGAAGCGGATCGACGACCGGCCACCACATCAGCACGGAGATGGAGAAGAGAACAGTGTGCACCAAGAAGTGGACGAGCTCCGACCCAACGGCGGTATCCACCACGCTGGGCATGTGCGTAACCACGATCACGAAGTTGAAGAGGAGCAACGCAACCAGCGGCCGAGTCAACGTCCGGAACGCCCGCTCGAGCTTCAGGGATGCAAGAAGCGTTCGCAGCAACCACGCCGGCAAACCGAGGAGGAGAAGCGGCGGCGCCACCAGCGAAAAGAGCGTGTGCTGAACCATGTGGGCCGAGAAGAGGAAGTCCTCGGACAAGTCGTGCAGCGGCCAGTCGGCTCCGATCCACAGCATCACCACGCCGCTCAGGAAGAAGAGCTTCTGCGTCTGCGTCGCGGGCTCCTCGTCGATCGGGACCCGAGCATGTGACAGATAGTGAAGGGCGCCGAAGTAGCCGGCCACCAGAACGACAATCAGCAACCAGACGTCGGGATGCGCGGTCCAGGTCGGGGCCGATGCGTGTCCAGGAGAGGCTAGTGCGTCCACGGCCGGTCGTTAAGCCGAGTGCCAGAAGAAGTTCATCAGAACGATAGCAAACACAGAGAACGCAAGGGCCAAGCCGGCCACGAACAGCCTCCGGAAGACCCGGCTATCGAATCTCAGGTGCATGAACCACGACACGACCAGGAAGAACTTGATCGCCGAGAACACGATCAGCATGGGGACGAGGAAGTCCTCCACCGCGGTTATGTAATAGATCGCAACCTCCGCCGCCGTGATGATTGCCAGGATGATGGCGATGTTCACGTACTGGCGCGGGCTGGGGTGATGTTCCAGCTCGAGCTGCTCTCCGGGCGCGTCGGTCGTCGTCGATTCCATCAGTTCAGCGGGACGAGGTAGACGACCGTGAAGATGATGATCCAAACGATGTCGACGAAGTGCCAGTAGAGGCCGACCATCTCCACTTTCCGAGCATCTGCGGTTCCGAGGTGGCCGGCCAGGTTCATCCCTACGAGCGATAACAGCATCAGTATTCCTATGGTCACGTGAGCGCCGTGGAACCCGGTGAGCACGAAGAATGCGCTGCCGAAGGGGCTCGTCGACAGAGCCAGGCCCTCCTCGTAGAAGGTCGTGAACTCGAAGATCTGTCCGCCGACGAAGGTCATCCCCAGGAAAGCCGTTGCGAGCAGCCACACGCGCATCCCGGCATGATTCCCCCTCTGGATCGCTGACAGCGCGAGGACCATCGTGAGCGAGCTCATCAGCAATACGAACGAGCTGACCGACGTGTAGGGGATGTCGTATACATCCGCGGGACCCGGACCTCCGGAGCTCGCGCTGCGATAGAGCAGATAGGTCGTTATGAGCGAGCCGAAGAAGAGGCACTCGGAACCCAGGAAGGCCCACATCCCCATCTTGACGTTGTCGAGCCCGGTGGACGTGTGGTGCTCGGGTGCGTGGACCGCCGCCTCCTGGGTGGCCATCACTCAGCCGTCCCGGGCTCGAGCACCCAACCGTAGAACCCCAACAGCGAGATGAGGGCCCCCACGACGATGGCGGGCAAAAAGTAGATCACTCCATAGGCCATGATCGGCAGCCCGAAGGCGGCGAAAATAGGGAAGTACGAGGGCGACGGCATGTGGATGCCGTGATGTCCCTCCTCTTCATCGCCGTCCGCGGCGCCGGCGATCACAGGTGCCGGCCGGCCCTCGGGCGTCTCCACGTACTTCTTGTGCCACCAGTCATCGCGATGCGTAACCACCGGGACTTCGGCGAAGTTGTACTCGGGCGGCGGCGACGGGATGCTCCACTCGAGCGTGCGGGCATCCCACGGATCCGCGGTGGCTTCCTCTCCGCGCCTACGGGTGATGGCCACGTTCAGGAGAAAGACGAGGACCGAGACCGCGATCGTGAAGGCGCCGATGGTCTCGACGAGGTTCCAGAAGTCCCATCCCATGCCCGCCGGGTAGGTGTAGAGGCGCCGTGGCATGCCCTGGAGGCCCACGATGTGCATGGGTGCAAAGGTGAGGTTGAACCCGATAAACCACAGCCAGAAGTTGACCTTGCCGAGCTTCTCGGACAGGAGCCTTCCGAACACCTTCGGCCACCAGTAGTAGAGGCCGGACATGATCCCGAAGAGCGCCCCTCCGAACAAGACGTAGTGGAAGTGGGCGACGATGTAGTACGTGTCCGTCTGCTGCTGATCGTGCGGAACGATCGCGTGAGTTACACCGGACAACCCTCCGATCACGAACATCGACACGAACCCGATCGAGAACAACTGAGCCGTCGTCAGGCGGATCGAGCCACCCCACAGCGTTCCAAGCCAGTTGAAGATCTTCACCCCCGTCGGCACCGCGATGAACATCGTCGAGAGAGCGAAGGCCGAGTTGGCAACCGGGCCGAGGCCGACGGCGAACATGTGGTGTGCCCATACCCCCCAACCCATGAAGCCGATGGCGACGCCGGCGAAAACGATGGCCGCATAGCCGAACAGAGGCTTCCCCGAGAACACCGGCAGCACCTCGGAGACGATGCCCATGGCCGGCAGGATCAGGATGTAGACCTCCGGGTGGCCGAAGAGCCAGAACAGGTGCTGCCACAGAAGTGGGCTCCCTCCCGCGGCTGCGTCGAAGAAGTTCGTGTCGAACAGGCGATCGAACATCAACTGGAAGAGCGCCACTGCGATCACCGGCATCGCAAACAGAATCAGGAACGAGACCACAAGTGTCATCCACACGAACACCGGCATCTTCATGAGCGTCATTCCCGGCGCACGCATGTTCAGGATCGTGACTATGAAGTTGATCGCTCCGAGCAACGAGGCGAGCCCGAGAATCTGTAACCCGAGTGCGTAGAAGTCCATGCCGTGGCTCGGAAGGCTGGTACTCAGAGGCGCGTAGCCGAACCAACCGCCGTCCGGCGCGCCGCCGAGGAAAAAGCTCGAGTAGATGAAGATCCCGCCGAACAAGAAGATCCAGTAGCTCAACGCATTGAGGCGCGGGAAGGCGACGTCGCGAGCGCCGATCATCAGCGGAGCGAAGAAGTTGAACAACGCCACACCCATCGGCATGACGACGAGGAAGATCATCGTGATCCCGTGCATCGTGAAGAACTGGTTGTAGGTATCTGCATCGAGGACCGACGCATTCGGCTGCGCAAGCTGAACCCTCACCAGGAGCGCTTCGAGGCCCCCGATCAGGAAGAAGATGAACGCGGTGACCCCGTAGAGGATGCCGATCTTCTTGTGATCGATGGTCGTGAACCAGCTCCAGACCCCGGTCGTGGCGGTGGGCCGGGCGAAGAGGCTCCGGCGCTGCTCCCAAGTCGCTGTTGCCATCAGTGCTCCATCCTCCTGCTCGTCATTCCAGGCCCTGCATATAGGCGACGAGCGCCCTGATCTGCTCCTCGCTCAAACCGTAATCCGGCATCAGGGCCCCTGGTTTCACGGCACCGGGATCCCGCAGCCAGTTCGTCAGGTTCTCGTCCGTCCGCCGGAATACGGCCCCCGCGAAGGTCTCTCTGGCGGCGAAGTGGGTCAGGTCGGGCCCGGTTGTGCCCTGCGCGTCGGTGCCGGCGATCGCATGGCAGTCCGTGCACCGGCCTCCAGCAGGGAGATCCTCCTCGAGGAAGATGCGCTCGCCCTCCGCCGCCAGCTCCTCCGCCGGCGACTCGGCAGGGTCCTGTTGGTCCGATACCCATCGTTGGAACTCCGTGGGCGTGTGTGCGATCACTCGCAGCCTCATGTTCGCGTGGCTCAGCCCGCAGTACTCCTTGCACTGACCAAAATACGTGCCCGGATCCGACGCGGTGAACTGCATGTGGTTGACCCGGCCCGGCAAGATGTCCTGGGTCCCCGTCAGCTTGGGGACCCAGAAGCTGTGGATCACGTCCGCGCCCTCCAGGGTCAGGAAGACCGGCTGGCCGGTGGGAACGTGGAGCTCATTGGCCGTTTTGACATCGAGGTCCGTGTACTCGTACTCCCACCAGAACTGACGTGCCACCACTCGGATCTGCAGCGCGTTGGCCGGCTCTTCGGCGAGGTTGAAGATCGTGGAGACGGTCGGTATGGCCAGCCCCGCGAGGATGAGGGCAGGGATCGCCGTCAATGCGACCTCGACCTTCGTGTTCCCATGGAACTGCGCCGCCTCTCGTCCCGGCCGGGCGCGAAACCTCACAATTGCGAAGATCAGAAGCCCTTCGACGATCACGAAGATGACCACCGCTATCAGGAAAGTGATGTCCCAGAGCCGATCGGCTTCCTCCGCGACAGGACCCTGGGGATCCAACACGTTCTGAGGTTGGTCCCCTGCGCACGCCGACGCGACGAGGGCCAACAGGAGAAGACCCGAGATGACGATGGCCTTCTTCAAGCGCGAGTCAGGGGGCTGCAATCCCTTCTCCATGGGTCAACGAAAACGCCAGCCGGCGCGCGGAGCATATATGACCAAGCCGCCGGTGCCCCCTATCCTGGAGCCGCGATGGCGCAAGCGGAAGAACCCGAGCAAGTCGGCGAGTCGCCCAGGCGCTCCAAGCTTCATCGCAGGCTCACAATCGCTCTTCCCGCTGCGATCGTCATCGGGCTGATCGCCTACGGTCTCGCGCAACCTGCACCAAACGAAGCTAAGGGCGCCCTGCCCGACTTCGACCTGCCGCTTGTGAAAGGCGGCGGCTCCTTCACGAGCGCACAGCTAAACGGTCGTCCCGCCGTCGTCAACTTCTGGGCGTCGTGGTGCATCCCGTGTCGCGAGGAGGCGCCCCTTCTGGAGGCGGCGTGGAAGCGCTACCGGGACGAGGGCATTCAGTTCGTGGGGGTGGCGGTACTCGACTCCCAAGAGGGAGCGACGGAGTTCATCGAGGAGAGGGGCATCACCTATCCGAGCGTCCTCGATCTCGAGCAGGACCTCGCTACCGAGCTCGATGTCTATGGCCTGCCCCATACGTTCTTCGTCGATTCCGATGGCGATCTGGCGCGCGAGGCCGGGCAGGCCATCGGGGAGCGGGGCGAGCTGGACGTCCTCGGCCCGATCACCGAGCGCGAGCTGACCGAGCAGATCGAAAGGCTGCTCGAGGGGAACCAGAGCTAGCCGGGCTTGCTTGCTCTCCTTGACAGGCCTGAGCAGCCTGTTATGTTGTGTGGTCTCTGTTGCTGGAGGGGATCATGAGGCTTAGGCGGTATAGGGGGAGGCATCTGAAGCCTCGCCCCAAGAAGCACGGCCCGATCGTCGTCGCTACCGCTGCATCGGTGACGATGGCGACGCCCGCGGCCAGGGCCGGCACGTACACGGTCCGGCGAGGGGACACTCTCTCGGACATCGCTCGCCGGCACGGCACCTCCGTCACCGCGCTCGCTCGCATGAATCGATTGTCGGATCCCAACCTCATCGTCGCCGGCCGGCGGTTGCGCGTCCCCTCCCGCGTTGGCGTTTCATCCGTTCACGTCGTGCGGGGAGGTGAGACCCTGTCCGCCATCGCCGCTCGCTACGGCACTTCCGTGGGCGCCTTGGCGCGCGTGAACCGCATCTCGGATCCCAACCTCATCGTCATCGGTACAAAGATGAAGGTCCCGGGCGGCAACCTCGGAACGTCCGCCCCGCTCGAGTCCGCATCGACCGGCTCAATCGAGTCCTCGCTCGAATCTCAATCCTCCTCGCACGGCATCGACACCTCCCTCACCAAAGCAGTTGCAATGCAGGAGAGCGGATGGCAACAGGATGTGAGGTCCGAGGCAGGCGCCATCGGCGTGATGCAGGTGATGCCGGATACCGCGAAGTTCGTGAACCGCTCAGAGGGCGGACACAACCTGAACGTTCGCAGGGCCGACGACAACGTGCATCTCGGCGTGATGTACCTGCGCCACATGAGGAGAACGATGGGGTCCACGCGTAAGGCCCTGGCCGCATACTTCGCGGGCCCCGGGAACGTGAAGAGGCGCCTGAGCCGGTCCCAGAGGCACTACGCGGACAACGTCCTCGCCATTCGCAACCGCTTCAGGTAGGAGCTACTTCGGCAGATCCTCGAGGAAGGGCTCGATCTCGGCGCGGGTGGCGACGTTGTCCCACCGTTCGACGATCTTCCCGTCCGTCCCGATGAGGAATAGCCACGGCTCGAGAAGATCCCGCTCCCGGTAGATCCAATCTGCCGCGCCTTTGTTGATCACCTTGCCCTCGAAGTCGCGCCAGATCTCGACGTGTATGAAGTTGGCCCTGCCACCGTAATCACGCGCAAGGTCCTCGACCATGTCGGTGATCGGTCCGCAGAAGCGGCTGATGCAGTAGACCGGGGTAGAGAAGACCACCAGGGCCGGCTCCCCTCGCCGGATCGACTCCGAAATCATCGTTTCGTGGAGGATCTCGTCGGGAATCGGCCGGCCGCCCTGAGCGCGAGAGTCGATGGCTTGACGAGGCGCGTCCCGGGACGACAGGACGAGGTTCTCGGTGCGCGGGGCCTCGTCGCCCGGAGCGGGCACGATGTTGTCGTCCAGCACCTCGAAGGCCCCGTTGCCGACGAGCTCGCCTTTCCCCTCGACCTGTGCGGTCACGTCGACGGCCCAAAACCCGGGCTTGTCGAAGGTCACCTCCGCGGCATACACGCCCCTGCCGTGGGAAGGAGGGCCGGCGCTCGGTTGGTCGGTCGACTCGCCTGGATCCCCTTCGATCTGAAGGAAATCCGCGGTCGCCCGGGGACCCGGCTCCGCGGTGCCGGTGTCTTGTTCGGTCCCGAGATAGAGGAAGCGCATCTCCACGGTGCCGTAGCTGACGAAGAGCTGATCCGGGGTCAGCAGCCCCGCGATGAACCTGCTGGCTTCGTCCGCGATGAGCTCGTAGCTGGCCGGCTGGACGATCAGCTCGTCGGAGGAGCTCGATCGTGGCTCGGGATCGGCCCCGTCCCCACCGCAAGAGGCCAGGAGCAGCGCGAGACCGAGTAAGAGGGCCGCAGCTCTGGTTTTGCTCATTGGGGTCATTGTGCACAGGTGGGAGGGTCTATGGAGAGCGCGGTCAATCCTTTCGCCGCAGCCGCGATCAGCTCGCTCAGGCTCGAGGACACCGCGGCGGAGTTGCCGGCGAGATCGGCCTCGACTCTTTGCATCGTCTCGAGCAACTCCGCGGTCCTCCCTCTGTGCTCGTCGTCCAACTCCTGAGCGAGCAGGTGCATCTGGGCGTGCGCTCGGTCGAAGAAGAGCCTCTCCACGACACGTGGGTCTCCTTCGGCCCTCGCCTCGCACAACGCAACGACGGCACTACGCAGCCGAGCCCCCGACACCTCTCCCCCGACGGCACCCCCTGTATCGTCTCGGTCCGCGAACACGGTGAAGGCTCCCGCGACCGCGGCGGCGCCTGTAACCAGCAAGAGAACCACGACCTTCGTGTCCCAGCGCCGCTGCACGGAGATCGCAGCAAGCAGCAGGGCGACGATACCGATGACGGTTAACTCGGTGTTGGGCCCTGTATCGGCTCCTTGGGCGAGACCGATCACAAAGTGGATCTGCGTGCGACCAGCGCGATCCCGACCAGCGCCACGGTCCCGAGGGCAAGTGGCACTATGGGCAGGCTCGTGCCGCCTTCGTCATCGCGTAAGTCAACTCCCGGAGGTCCTTGCCGGTTCTGTCCTCGTGCGACCTTCCTCTCGTTCTCGCATCTGTGCTTGCCCGCAACCCTGAACTTGAAGCCGCCCCTCACGAGGTGACCGTCGGTTGCGGACACCGACTCGAAGCGGACCCTCCACCGACCGGGCTCCCCGCGCTGGAGCGCTGCAGAGAGAGTCGATTCGACCTCCGAGGCAACGACGTCCTCGACGACGTTGCCGCCACAACCGTCCCTGACTCGAAGCGCTGACCCAGGCCCGGGAGGCTCCGCCAGGACGAGCTTCACCACACGAGGTGGCTTCCCGACCCTGGAGTTCGCGGTCGGCGTGGTCTCTCTAACGTCGGCATGACCCCATGCCGGAGCGCCGGCCGACAGGGCGAGCACCCCTCCCGTCGTCAGAGCGACGAGCAACCTGGCCGCTGAACCCATCTCCGTATCCTCCCGCGGATGAGGTCGCACCGGCCGGGCCTTGGAGAAAATCAGCATCACTTAGTCTTGGCCGAGCGATGCATCAATCCTCCACCCTCCCCAGAACTAAGGGCACAGGCGGCAAGCGGCGCGCAAAATTCCTCGTCGGAGGTGCCGTCATCCTGCTCGCCCTGATCGGGCTTGTCGTCTGGGCCATGACCCGACCGACATCGATCTCGTTCTTCTACACCACTACCGAGGTGGCCGCGCTCGGCCCAACGGAGACGACGGAGGAGTACCGCGTGAACGGCAAGGTCCTGCCCGACAGCGTCGATCGGGCCGGCCTCACCACGTCCTTCGAGATCAGCGATGGGGACACCCCCCTCAGCGTCACCACCGACGAGCCGCTCCCCGACGCGTTCTGGACGGCCATGGCGAACGACTCCAGCGAGGTTGACGTCGTCGCCCGGGGCAGCTACGACGGGCGCATCTTCACGGCGAGCCAGGTACTCGCCAAGTGCCCCTCGAAGTTCAAGGCCAAAGCCGACGCCGAAAGCGCGAACTGACCGATGGCTTCACTGGGGGGGCTCGGGCGTCCCTCGTTAATCGCCGCGCTTGTCTTCACCGCAGCCGCGGCTTTGCTTCTCGCTATCGGCGGATCCACGCGCAGGCGAGATCTGTCCGCGGCGGGAACGCGGGCGCTCGCTGCGGCCGCCGGGTTCGTGGGGTTGGCCGCCGTGGCTCTTATCTCCGCTCTGTTCGCGCACGATTTCTCGTTCGAATACGTAGCGAGCTATTCCTCCACGTCGCTGTCCCGCGGCTACACCTTGGCCGCGCTGTGGGGAGGGATGGAGGGGTCGCTTCTCTTCTGGACCGTGCTGTTGATGCTGTTCTCTGTCGTTGCCGTGCGGAGAGCGCGGTCTCTCGAGGGGTCGTTGGTGTCGTGGGCCGGCGCGGTTCTGGCAGGAGTGGCCGTCTTCTTCCTGGGGTTGCTCGTCTTCCCCGCGAGCCCGTTCACGCGGCTGGCGGAAGTTCCCGCCGACGGCAGTGGGCTCAACCCGCTGCTGCAATCCCCCGGAATGATGATCCATCCGCCGTTGCTCTACACGGGCTTCGTCGGCTTCTCCATCCCGTTCGCATTCGCGATGGGCGCCCTCATCACAAAGCACCTCGATGAGTCTTGGTTCACGCACACGAGACGATGGACGTTGTTCGCGTGGAGCGCATTGTCAATCGGGATCGTGCTCGGCGGTGCGTGGGCTTACACGGAGCTGGGTTGGGGCGGTTACTGGGCGTGGGACCCGGTCGAGAACGCGTCCTTCATGCCGTGGCTTACGGCGACCGCCTATCTGCACTCGGTGGTGATCCAGGAGAAGCGACGGATGTTCAAGGTGTGGAACGTCGCACTGATCCTGTTGACCTACGTGCTCGCCGTGTTCGGCACCTTCCTCACCCGCTCGGGCATCCTGTCGAGCATTCATACGTTCACCGAGGGGCCGATCGGTAAATGGTTCCTTCCGTTCCTGGGGCTCATGCTCGTAGCGGGGTTCGGGATCATCGCGTACCGGCTGGACGCGCTCAGAGGGGAGAATCGTTTCGATTCGTTGCTGTCGCGTGAGTCGGCTTTCCTGGCAAACAACGTGCTCTTCCTCGCCGCGGCGTTCACCGTCCTGTGGGGAACGATCTATCCAATCGTCGCCGAGGTCACGAGCGGCGTGCGACTGTCGGTCGGCCCGCCGTTCTTCAACACGGTTTTCATCCCCTTGGGGCTGGTCCTGCTCGGCCTCGCAGGCCTCGGGCCGCTCATCTCGTGGCGCCGCATGAGCGCGGGCTCGTTCGGCCGCCTCATCCGGCCACCCCTGCTGGCAGGATCGGCGGCTGCCGTATTGCTGGTCGCGTTCGGGCTGCGGAGCATCGGGGCGATCCTGGCTCTGACGCTGTGCGCTTTCACGGCCGTCGCCATTACGGGAGAGTTCGTGCGCGGAGGCCGCATCTACAAACGAGGAGAGGAGTTGTCGTGGGGCGCGGCAATCGCCAAGACACTCTCACGGAACCGGCGTCGCTATGGCGGCTACATAGTGCATCTGGGGATCGTGCTCATCGTCATCGGGTTCACGGGGGCCGCCTTCAAGGTCGAGCGGCAGGCGTTGCTCAGCCCCGGCGAATCGATGCGCGTCGGTTCGTATGAGCTCGAGTACGAAGGCGCCCGCCAGGCGAGTACGCCCGAGAAGCAGATGGTCGCTGCAGAGGTCACCGTCGCGCGAGACGGGGAGACCATCGGAAAGCTTCATCCTCAGCGCAACTTCCATCTAGCGCAACGCCAGTTCCAGTCGGAGGTAGCCATCAGGACGAACCCGGTCGAGGATCTCTACCTCGTGGTTACAGGCTTCGATACCGATGGCGACGCCGCCTTGCGGGCCTTCGTCAATCCCCTCACGTGGTGGATCTGGGCAGGGGCGGCGGTCATGGCGGTCGGGATGGGAGTCATCATGTCCGGGCGCGGGCCTCAACCGGCAGCCGCGCAGGTTCGTACACGAGTGCGGGAACCCGCGGTGGCAACCAGATGAGCAAGACTTCCTGCGCCGTCGCCGCGCTCATCGTTCTGCTGCTGCTCGCCTCGCCTGCCGCAGCCGGTCCGGAGGAGGTGGCCAACGACATCGCAGCGAAGGTGATGTCGCCCTTCTGCCCGGGGGTCACCCTCCACGACTGTTCGTCCGCGGCCGCGCTGGCGCTCCGAGATCGCATCGAGAGGTGGGCGCGTCAGGGGCAGAGTGAAGACCAGATACTCGCCCGGCTCGAGTCCGAGTACGGCGCGGCCATCTTCTCTTCGCCTTCCGCCCGGGACGGTGGCTGGCTCGCGTGGGCGCTCCCGGGAGCCGGGCTCCTCGTGGGTCTCGTTCTCGGCTGGTTGCTTCTCAAGCGCTGGACGAGCAGGGCCGCGCCGAGAGGTGCGCCGGAAGGTCCGACGGGACGCGAGGAGGTCGGCGAGCGCGACCGGCGGAGGCTGGAGCGAGAGCTGGCGATGATCAGGAGCGAACGGTGATCTGGGTCGTGATAGTGGCGCTCCTGGCCCTGGCGGCTCTGGCATACGTCGCCGCTCCCCTGCGCCGCGGACCGCGTCGAGCATTCCCCGATAGGTCGGATGACGTCGCACGCATCGGCGAGCGTAAGGCGGCCGCATTGACGGCGATCATCGATCTCGAAGAGGAACGCGACGTCGGCAAGCTCTCTGTCCGGGATTTCGAGTTGCTTCGTGACCAGTACGAGAGGGAAGCGCTGACGGCTCTACATGAGCTCGATGCCATCCAGGCGAGCGAGCTCGGCGACGAGGAGCTGGAGGCCGAGATCGCTGCCGCTCGTGCGCGTATGGTGTGCCCATCCTGCGGGCGACCGAGTCCTACGGGAGGGCAATGCTCTCGATGCGGCGGCTGATACTCGTCTCCGCCGCCCTCTTTTCATCGCTGGGCCCTGCCGCGGCGTACGCCGCACCCAGGGGCGTGATCGAGGGCCAGGTCGTAAACGGCGCGACGGGAAAACCTCAGCCCGGTGTCGAGGTGACCCTCGTGGGTGCCACTCAGAACGGCAGCGAGAGCCTTGAGCGGACCGCGACGACGAGCCGGGCCGGCACATACAGCTTCACCGGCCTCCCAACCGGTGACGACCGCCTCTACGCGCTCGACGCGACCTACGCAGGAGGCCTCTTCGCCGGGCGGGCGGTGTCGATCCCTTCCGATAGCGAGCAGACGCCCGTGATCGAGACGACGCTTCGCGTGTGGGAGACGACTACCGATCCTGCCGCGATCTTCATACGAAGGAACGACGTCTTCGTGGTGCCCGACGACGGCAGGGCAGGCGTCGTCGAATCCGTGGTCGTCGTCAATCCCACCGACCTCGCCTACATCGGCCGGGGGGCCGAGACCGAGGGCGCGGGCGCAGCAAGTACTCCTTCCCTTGGCTTCGCCCTTCCCCCCGGTGCGAGCGAGCGAGGCGTGCGGATCCTTGATGCGGAACTCGACATCCCTCGCATCGTGCAAACCGACTTCGGGTTCGGAGTCACCGTCGCGATCCCACCCGGCGAGAACCGCATCACATACACCTACGAGCTGCCCGGCAGCGGAGGCTCCTTCGACGTGTCTCGCAGCGCGCTGTACTCGATCGGGGAGCTCTCCGTCTATGCCGCCGACCCCCTCGGGGTCGAGAGCAACCGGCTCGACGGCGGAGACACTGTCGACATCGAGGGCACGACCTACCGAAGGTGGGCCACCGGCGACTCGATCGATCCCGGCGATCCCGTCCAGGCCGTGGCCATCGCGCGTGCGGGACTGGAGCCCGGTCTCGTCGCCGGCATAGCGGCCGTCATCGCGCTAATCGTCGTGCTGGGCGCTCTCGCCTATCGCCGTGCCCGGAGACCCCGGACAACCAGAGGGCCCGCCCCGTCGCCACGTCCTGCCTCCGCCACGCGCGCGGAGGTCATCGAAGCCATCGCGGCGCTCGACGTCTCGTACCAAGCGGGGAACGTCGGCGAATCCGAATGGAGGATCCGACGCAAGCAGCTCAAGGAGGAGCTGCGCGACTTCGCGCCTGAACACGCGCAATGATCGAGACGCGCGATCTCACCGTCGTATTCGGGCGCACGACTGCGATCGACTCACTCGACCTCAATATCAATCCGGGGGTGACCGGTCTGTTCGGACAGAACGGGTCCGGCAAGTCGACCCTTCTCAGGGTGATCGCGGGGTTGCTTCGTCCCACTCGAGGGTCGTTGTCGCTCTTCGGCGTCCCCTCGAACGACGTGGACGAGGAGTTTCGTCGCAACATCGGCTACGCGGGCCACCAACCGGGCCTGTACGAACGACTCACGATCGCGGAGAACCTCGAGTTCTTCGCACAGATGTACGGAGTCAAGCGCACCCGCATCCCGGATGTGATCCATCAGCTCGGCTTGACGGAAAAGGCGGGGGCCCGGGTGGACGCCCTCTCGGCCGGATACAGCCGGCGTGCCGCAGTGGCCCGCGCGTTGCTACACGAACCCGGCATCCTCTTGCTCGACGAGCCATACGCGAACCTCGACGATGACGCCTCCGCCCTGGTCTCGGCGGCCGTGAAGGGGTGGAGAGAGACCGGAACGGGTGATCGTCTCGCGATCGTTGCCACTCACGGGGCCAAGAAGGTCAAGGCGTATGCGGATGCGGGAGTCATCCTGCAGCGCGGAAGACTCGTCAAGCAGGGTGCTTACCGGAGCGACGGAGTGCGAGTGTGACCGATTCAGGAGCCGCCGCGGCGCGACCCCCGGAGCGGGGATTCCTCGCAAAGGTCACCGTTCTCGCGAGCAAAGATCTGCGCGTTGAGATGCGGGGACGAGACACCCTCCCCCCGATGCTCGCGTTCTCGCTCGCGGTGACTCTCCTCCTCGCGTTCTCGCTCCCACCCGATGGCGACCTACGCGCTCCGGCAGACCTGCCCGTGGGAACTGCGTCGTTGGGCGTCGTTCTCGCCGCCTTCCTCTGGATCACCGTGCTCTTCGCAGGGTTGGTCGGATTCGCGCGCACCTTCGAAGTCGAACGCGAAGCGGGGGCGATCGAGGTCTTGTTGCTCGTCCCCATCGATCGCACCGGGCTGTTCCTCGGCAAAGCGGGCGCGAATCTCTTCTACGTCGTGGCGGTAGAAGTCCTCCTTCTTCCCGCCTTCGGCGTCCTCTTCTCGTTGGACTTGGGGGCCGGGTGGCTCGTGCTTCTGCTGATCACCGCGCTAGTCGATATCGGCTTCGTCGCCATCGGAACCTTGTTCGCTTCCGTCGCCGCTCACACGCGCAGTCGCGAGCTCATGCTCCCGATCCTCGCCCTTCCCACGCTCGTACCGATCTTCTTAGCCGCGGTGGAGCTGACCTCGGACCTCCTTCTGGGAGGCGGGCTCGAGGAGGTCGCTGCCAAAGGGTGGTTCGGCATCCTCGTTGCATTCGACGTGATCGTGGGCGTCGCCGCTGCACTGGCCTTCGAGTACGTCCTGGATTGACGGTCCGTGGGGACAGGGGTGTTCGGGGGCCGCGCCTAATCATTAGGGAGGTGCATATGCGCCTGATCCCATGAAGAGACTCACGGTTGCTTTGACGATCGTCTTGCTCGGCGCCGCCTGTGGAGGGCGCGAGCCGGCATACGAGCGCGCACCGAACCAATCTCCTCCCCAGGTCGGGGCGCTGAACCTGCCCGAGCCCCTACCGGCCGCGCCGGCTTTCAAAGTCGAGATGACCAAGGCGCTCTCCGACGCACAGACGAAGCGGCTGTCGCGAGTGCCGGGAGTGGCCGTCGTCGCTGCGCTCGGGATCGAGCGCATGGACGTCAAGATCCTGGGTCGGAGTGAGACCCTCGACATCGGCTGGGTTGACCCATTGCGCTTCCGATCGGTCGCACCGGCCTCTACTCGTGATGCAGAGTTCGTCTGGAGCGCACTGCTTACCGGAGAGGCGGTGGTGGCCGTCGATACCGCGGAGCAGCTGGCCTTGGGCAGCGAAGCCCAGATGCGCATCGCCGGTAAGCCCATATAGGTGCGTTCGCGGACAACGGCGCGCCCAACCTCGCAGACGTGATCGTGGCCTCGCATGTCGGCCGCCACGTCCACCTCGGGCCGGAGGACGCTCTCGTCATTGGGGCGCGGCCGGGAGTCTCGATCGACGCGCTCGAGAAGGCGCTCGAGAAGAGGCTGAGCGGCACCGGCGCCCTCTTGAAGCCCCTGATCCCGGAATCCCCTATGTCGCTCGAGCCGGCCGCCATCCCGCAGCAGGTGGGCACGGCGGAGGGAGATCTCATCGGCCGGATGAGCTTCCGCATCCTGCGCAACGGGTTCATCGAACCGGATCGGGAATGGGTCCAGGCGAGCATCGCGATCGCCGAGGTCCCGATCCTCGGATCCGTGACGTGCCACCGCCTCCTCCTCCCGCAACTTCACGCAGCTCTGAGCGAGGTCCAGCGCAGGGGTCTGTCCGAGCTGATCAACCCCCGTGACTACGGCGGCTGCTACGTCCCGCGTTTCATCGACCGCGATCCCTCACGCGCTCTGTCGATGCATGCCTTCGGCCTGGCGGTTGATCTCAATGTCTCCTCCAACCAGTTGGGCACCAAGGGCAACATGGATCCGCGCGTCGTGGAGGTCTTCGAGAGATGGGGGTTCGTATGGGGCGGGCGCTGGTCGACGCCCGACCCGATGCACCTCGAGCTGGCACGTCTGATCCAGCTCTGAACCCTGGCCCGAGACTGCTTCGGCTTTCAGTTGTCGAAATTAGTTGTATAGCGACGAATCTCGGCACCAGTTGCGGCGTGCTTCCGAGGGGAGCACCTCAAGGCCGCGTCGCGCCCCCGTAAACGATCTCAGTCGGCGCTCGCACCTCGATCGAGCTGAGCTCCTTTCCCGAGTCCAGGTCGATGATCGAGATCCCCCGATCGGTGCCGACGAAGAGGTCGTCGCCCAGAGGGGCTATGCCGAGCGATCGCACGTCGCCCGACAGGGGGAAGCTCCCCAGGGGCTCGAGGGTCTCGCCGTCCAAGGCCCTCACCTCCGATCCGCTTCCGACGAACAGCCTCCCGTCGGGGGCGACGACGGCCCGCGCCGTCGGCTCCGAGAGCTTCGTATCCCTCACGGCCGTGACCCGGAGCCGGCCGGCCGACACGGTGGCGATGCTCTCACCGTCGCCGGCGTACACGCGGGAACCATCCGGTGACACGGCGAGCATGTTGGCGGGTTCCTCTCCCATCCCGAAGGGCATGGGGAGATCCACGCAATGCGCCCAGCCCTCTTTCAGATTGAGGACGTGGATGAACGCGTGCACCGTGCCCTTGTCGTGGACATCTCCAGGATGCTGGTGCGCGTAGTTCGGCGGCTGCTTGGTGTACAGCGTGTAGAGGACGTCGCCGCCCGGCGAGTAGGCCTGGACCCGGCCGGTCCCTCGCATCGAGTCGGGGGCCACCTTCGTCAGCCTCCCCACGGGGGCGATCCTGCCCGTTTCGAGGCGCAGGACCCGAACCCGGTAGCGGGGAGGGTCGCCGGCGTCGAGATACTCGATCAGGAAGAGCTCCCGCTCGTCGGTTGAGAAGGCCTCGGGCTCGAAGTTGCCGTCCAGGTGATAGGCGCGATGCCGTCCCTGGTCCGGACGGGCGACGACGATCGTCGTCGAGCTCCGCCTCGCAGGCTCATAGGGCGTGGTCGAGCCGGCGTCCTCGGTGAGCGCGACGGCCTCTCCGTCGAAGGACGCGACCGTTGCGGTAAGCCCGGCCGGCACGTCCATCTCGTTCCTCCGGAGCCCGGTCTCGGGGTCGAGCGTCACCAGCAGAGACGAGTCCACGGAGAAGAAGGTGTCGAAACCGGGACTCGCCAGCGTCCCGGGCGCGTCCCACCTCGCGTTTCCGGAAGCGGTGTCGAACGCTGCGATCCCCTCTCCCGTGTCGACGAAGATCACCTCGGATGCGTCCCCTGCGCCGCCCCCGTTCGTCGTCGCCGGTCCGCACGCACCAAGCGCGAGCGCGCAGACGGACATGAGCACCAGCGTCGTCTTGGCCATGTCGATCCCTCCCCGAGCCGTGGCCCCGATGGACGATCACCCTGACTACGCCCCGGAAGGGCGGAAGGTTCCCGACTCAGGGTCGTTCTAGGGCGCCATCGCTCTCACGCCCTCGACGATCGCCTCGGGGCCACGCGACGAGAGAAAAAACAAGATGGGAGTCGAAAGTCCGGCGGCGCGGAACGACTCGAGCCTTTCCTTGCATCGGTCGGCCGGGCCCGAGATCAGCATCGCGTCGACCAGCCGGTCGCTCACCGCGTCGAGCGCCCCCTTCCGATCCCCCGAGGCCCATGCCGTCCGCACCCCCTCCGCCTCAGCCTCGAACCCCTGTGCGGCTACGAAGCGGTTGTAGCCGGGGACGGCGAGGTACGGCGCGAACAACCACCGGAACGTCCCGCGCACCTCATCCTCCGGTTCGTTGGGGACGCACACGATCCGTTCCACGATCTCCTTGCCGGGCGCCGCCCTGGCGGCGATGCGCACCCCCTCCTCGGACGCCAGGAACAGAGCGACACCGTCGGCCATCTCGCGTGCAAGCGCGAGCATCCTGGGGCCGAGCGCCGCCAGGTAGATGGGGACCGGCATCGACGGCGGCTGATCGAGCTTGAAGCCCCTGACGGCCACCGTCTCCCCGTCGTAGCGGACCTTCTCACCGGCGAGCGCCTGACGCACCGCCTCGACGGTCTCCCGTACGCGCAAGACTGGTCTCTCGTAGCGCTCGTCCATCCATTGCGACACGATCACCTCCGAGGACGCACCCAGACCGAGCACGAATCGCCCTGCGCAGGCCTGCTGCGCGGCAAGCGCGCTCATTGCGATCAAAGCCGGGGGGCGCGTGTAGACGGGCGCGATCGCGATCCCGATACGGAGGGTCGTGGTCGAGACGCCCACGGCACTCGCGACCGAGAAGGCGTCTGGTCCGGAGGTCTCGGCGGCCCACGCGTCCGAGTACCCAAGCGTCTCCGCCAGGCGTGCCAGCTCGCACGTCTCCCGCACGTCGTGATTCAGCAGTGGGATGGAGAACCCGAGGCGCACGGCGAGCAGCTTAGAGCGGTTCGCCCAGTAGGCTTCGACGCGTGACTGGGGGCCAAGGAGCCACGAAGCTCGCGATCGCCGCATGGGTGTCGATAGCCGTCTCTCTGTTCCTCGTCTTCCTTGTGGCCCGAGAGGCCGACGATGCGATGGGCGGTCAGCTACAGCGGATTTTCTACTTCCACGTCTCGTCGGCATGGGCCGCTTATCTCGCATTCGCGGTGACGTTCATCGGTTCCGTGGCTTACCTGAGAACGAGCAACCGCAAATGGGATCTGCTGGCACACTCCTCAGCAGAGATCGGGGTCCTCTTCACAACGATCGTCCTGGTAACTGGTCCGATCTGGGCACGACCGGTGTGGGGGACGTGGTGGCAGTGGGATGCGAGGCTCACGTCGGCCTTCGTCATGTGGTTGACCTACCTCGGCTACCTGTTCCTGCGAGCACTCTCAACCGATCCGACCCGGACCGGCCGGGTAGCGGCCGTTGTGGGGATCGTCGGCTTGATCAACGTGCCCATCGTCCACTTCTCCGTGCAGTGGTGGCGCACGCTCCACCCCACCGGCCCGACACCGGCCGATCTCGTCGAGTCGTCTGGCCTTGGAAGCCCCGAGCTGACGGCGTTCTTCTCCACTCTGATCGCCATCACTCTGCTGTACGCGTGGATGCTCATGCTTCGGGTACGGCTCGGTCGTCTCGCCGACAGGATCGAGGAGCTCGAGATCGAACAGGCGCGGCCCCCCCAACAACGGCAACCCACCGCCTTCGGGGAACCCGCTCCGACGGCATGAGCGACGTCGCCTGGCTCTTCATCGCCTTCGCCGCGGTCTGGGCATTGATCGGCGGCTACCTGCTGTCGATAGGGCTCAGGCAACGCAATCTCGAACGGCGGTTGAGAGACCTCGACGAGAAAGGCTGACCGAGCACGGGGCCATCGAAAGCCCTGCTCAAACGCACAATCGCGCGTGCGCACTAAGTCTCAGTCTGGCCAAGGCCCCCATGTAGGATGGCGCGCAATGGCCCTCCGTGACCGTGTGTTCAAGTACACAGACGCTCCGATGTCGTGGACCAAAGCCATACTCATCGGGTTCGCGATCTGGATCTTTTCGATCGTCTTTCTCGGTCAGCTGCCCTCTGTGATCATCTACAAAGCCGACCAGTACGTAGCAGAGATCATCGACATCTCCAAGAAGATCCCCATGGTCAACGACGCCGGGCTCAATACCCGCCAGGTCTCGATAGTTCGTGACTTGGTCGCGAACGGCGTCCAGATGACGACCCTCATCGCGATGCTGGTCTTCGCTTACTTCTGGCAGGAGAAGAAGCGCAAGCGCGTCGGGGGCAGGGGCGTGCAGGATCCGGTCAAGGGATACTTGTCGGGCAAGTAAGGAGCGAGCCATGCCGACTGCCCCAGAGCCCAAGAAGATGGAGACGATCGAGAAGCCCATCTTCCGAGCCGACTACGAGATGCAGCTCGTCGACGAGGAGTGGCTCAAAGCGGCGGTTAAGCCCAAGCGCTTCATCGATTTCATCCCCGAGCAATGCATCCTGTGCGAGGGCTGTGTCGACATCTGCCCCTGGTACTGCATCTTCATGCTCGACCCCGCGGCGGTCGAGGATGCGGGCAATGTCGAGCTCGCTCGCACCATGGGCTCCACCGACATCCTGTTCCTCATCGACGACAACGCATGCACGCGCTGCAACCTCTGCGTCGAGCGGTGCCCCACCGGCGCACTCGTGCAGAGCGAGGTAACCGGAGGCAAGAAGAGGGGCGGTGCGCGGGCCATGGGCACGGTGCCCGAGTCGCAGAAGTCCTCTTAGCGCAAACATCAAGGACGAAAGGGCAGGTAGTGGCGAGAGCAGCGGGCTCGAAGCTCAGGGAGAAGATCGCCGAGCAGGTCGACGCCATGCACAACGGTCAGGTGTGGCGGTCGATGTTCAGACCGGGTTCTATCTTTCGCCGCGGCTACGCGGACTCGCCTCGCAATCGTGCCTACGTCGTGATGAACTCGCTGCTCTATCACCTGCACCCTGTGAAGGTGAAGAGACACGGCATCAAGCTCTCTTACACACTGTGCCTCGGGGGTTTGTCGTTCTTCTTGTTCATCCTGCTGACGATCACGGGCATCTATCTGATGTTCTTCTACCGGCCGTCGGTCGAGGTCGTGTACTCGGACATGCAACGCCTGCACACTCAGGTGAGCTTCGGGCTGCTCGTTCGCAACCTCCACCGGTGGGGAGCCCACCTCATGGTGATCAGCGTCTTCCTTCACATGTCACGCGTCTTCTACACCGGCGCCTACAAGCCGCCGCGTGAGTTCAACTGGATCGTCGGGGTGATCCTCTTTCTGCTGACACTGCTACTTGCTTTTACCGGCTACCTGCTCCCGTGGGATCAGCTTGCGGTGTGGGCCGTTACGGTCGGCACGGAGATGATGAAGAATTCCCCGGTGATCGGGGACGAGGTGCAGTTCGCGTTGCTCGGTGGTCCGGTGATCGGGCCGGAGACCCTGCTGCGCTGGTACACCCTTCACGTCTGGCTCCTGCCCTTCATCATCGTGATCTTCATCTCTATCCACTTCTGGCGAGTGCGAAAGGACGGCGGGATCTCGGGTCCCATGTAGGAGAGAGAGACATGCCAACACCTGACGAGGTCTACGAACAGGTACTCGAGGAGGAGCGAGCCAAGGGCTCGTCCCCCGCGGTCGCGGAGGGGCGTGCCAAGGCGGCACGGGTGCGCGCCCAGCGCGGCGCCAAGGACCCGAGCAAGGCCGTTGCCGCGACCGCCACACCTCCTGCAGGCGCAGAGGCAAAGCCCGCGACCGAGGCCGCGGGCGAGAAACCAGCGGCTTCCGCCAAGCCTGCCGCAGTGACTACGGCGAAGCCGGCTGCGAAGCCTGCCGCGACGGCTCCCGCCGGGGCTCCGGCCAAGAAGGCGGTCGGCAACGGCCCCGCTGCGGTTCCGGAGCGCGTGCAGCGTCTGCTCGCGGTGGTCAAGCCGGAGGCGATCCAGAAGGTCGAGCGCCGGCCGATGGACCGGGTGAACGTCTGGCCGCACCTCATGGCCGCAGAGTTCATCTCCCTGCTCGTCGTGACGGCGATCATCACATTCTTCTCACTCGCCGTCGACGCACCGCTGCGTGATCTGTCGAACTTCAACCAGACGCCGAACCCGTCGAAGGCGCCGTGGTACTTCCTCGGCCTGCAGGAGCTGCTGCGTTACTTCCACCCGCAGGTCGCCGGCGTGACAATCCCCACGGTGCTGATCCTGGTCTGGTTCGCACTCCCCTTCCTCGACCGCAACCCGTCGACCAGGCCGGACGATCGCAAGCTCGCGATCGTGCTGTTCTCCTTCTACGTGCTCACTTTCGCCGGGCTAACCATCATCGGGATGTTCTTCCGGGGGCCGGGATTCAACTTCGTGTTCCCCTGGAAGGACGGGATCTTCTTCGAGTTGTAGTAGGGAGTTGCCGCCGTGAGCCCAGGAACGATCGCACTCATCGTCGTAGCCCTGAGCATCGCGGGGTGGGGCATCTTCATGGCCAACGTGACGATCCGCCGGCAGCGCAATTCGATCGCGGCGCACAAGGAGATGGAGGCGGAGACGGCGCAGAGCGCGCCGATACAGCGGATGCAGCCCGCGGCCGCCACCGCGGGGGCGGGAACCGCAGGGGACGTCACCGTCGAGAGGATTCCGGAGGAGAGGCGCAAGCCGCTTACCCCGGACCAGCTGTCCGTCTCCCGCCGGCAGTTCCTCAATCGAGCCTGGACGGCGTCGTTCACCGCGTTCCTCGGCTTCTTCGGCATGGCGTCGCTGTCGTTCCTGTGGCCCAAGCTGACCGGCGGCTTCGGCACGCGGATCACCGCCGGCGACTACGAGGAGCTGCTCAAGGAGATCGGGCCGGACGGTGGGTTCAAGCCCAAGTTCGTCGCCGAAGGTCGTTTCTGGCTCGCCTACTACGAGGGGACGGGCGACTCTCCCGTCTATACAGCCGTCGGGGCGGGCGAGGCGAAGGTCCAGGCGCTGTACCGCAAGTGCGTGCATCTCGGGTGCTCGGTGCCGCACTGCAGCAAGTCCATGTTGTTCGAGTGCCCGTGCCACGGATCCAAGTACAGGCTGTCGGGCGAGTACTACTCGGGCCCCGCCCCGCGCGGCCTAGACCGCATGCCGGTCGCGATCGAGGGCGGGAAGGTCGTCGTGGACACCGGAGACGTCCAGACGGGCCCGCCGCGCGGCACGGACACGTGGACCAGGTTCTCGGAGCCGGTGGGGCCGTTCTGTGTCCCGACCTAAGCGAGCGACAAGGAGCGACTAGGCGGAGTGGACACCGCTACTGTTCTCGTCGTCACACTCGTCGTGCTGGTGCCCGCCGCGATGCTGTGGGCGATCTACATCTCCCGCACAGGCCGGGCGCGCCGGCCGCATGCGATCCTTCGAATCCCTCAGGCCCTCCGTCCCGCCCAGCCGGACGAGGTCCTCGAGGGGCCCCGGCTCCAGCGCATCCAGGCCTGGGGCCTCGTCGCGACGGCCGCTACCGCAGCCTTCATCCCCCTCTACTGGCTGCCGGAGCAGCAGCGTCAGGAAGCGTTCGTGGACCGGTTCAACGAGGAGTCGCTTCGGAGGGGCTCGCTGATCTTCGCTGTGCCGCCCGAGCTCGAGGAGGACGCCTCGGCGGAGCAGTTCAAGGAGGACGAGAGGGCGCTGTCGCTCGGTCAGAGCTGCGCCAACTGCCACGGCCCATCGGCGAACACCGGAGAGGGGGAGGTCATCCCGGAGGACAGCACGGAGACGGCCGCCGGTGGTCTCGCCACCCCGGCCTTCACCGATCCCGTTACCGGGAAGACCGTGGCGTACACGGCTCCTCCGCTCAACACGGTCTTCTCGCGCTGGGACAGGGAGGTCGTCAAGTTCACGGTCGAGCGCGGTCGCCCCGGGACGCCGATGCCCGCGTGGGGGGTGGAGTTCGGAGGTTCCATGACCGAGATGATGGTCAATGACGTCGTCAACTGGCTGAGGGCGATCCAGGTCCCACCACCCGAGATATCGCAGAGCTGCCGGAACCCTTCGCCGATCGGCCTCGAGAGGTGCGGTCAGGAGATCTTCGAGGCCCGCTGCGCGGTCTGCCACGGTCCCGAGGGCCAGGGCAAGGAGGGTAGGGGCGTTGTCGACACAGGCAGGGGCATCAACGACCCGTGGTTCCAGGGCATGGCGTTGTGGAAGGGTGACGTGCGCCACCTGCCCGAGAACCTCCACGAGGCGACGATCATCAACGGGAGACGTTTCGCATTCATGCCCGCATGGGGCGAGGCCCCGGCGCAGGGCATCCCGATACCTCCCATGCCCCTGACCGAGAACCAGATCAAGGCCGTGATGGCCTACGAGCGAACCCTCTGATCGATGGACGTCATCTTCACCGTCGGCGTCGGGGCGGTCCTCTCCGGGATCATCGTCTTCGTGGGGAGCACCTGGCTCCTGCTGTCGCTGATCCTCGGCCCCCGGCTCGCATACTTCGTGGCCGCGTCGATCACCCTCGCGTTCCTGCTGATCATGTCTGTTGCGTGGTCGGTCAACCCTTTGGGTCCGGTCGGAGAGCTCCCGAGCTGGGGGCCGGTCGCGATCGGTGAGGACCCCTCCGGGCTCGAGTTCGGACCCGCGGACTCATACCCGGAGAGCCCGTGGCGGGTGCCCAACGAGGACGACACCGCGGAGCAGACCCAAAAATCCGAGCTCGAGACCGACGCTGGCGCCTACGTCGAGACGGCCGTCACCGAAGGCGACCTCGACGTCCCTGCCGGATCGACGGGCATCGCCTCCACCGACGAGACGCGCTTCCTCGAGCAGGACGGTGACCTTTTCGGCGCTGTGACCCTCGAGGTGGCGCCTCCGGCCGGCGCCGCGCCGCGCCAAACTGAAGGCGGAACGCCGGAACCGATAGAGGTCGTCGCCATCCTCGAGTTCGACCCAGGCAACCCACTCGGTCGCGCCCGCATCGCGGCTGTGGGGGCGTTCGTGCTACTCGTGCTGCACCTGTTCGGGTTGAGCCGCTCGGAGCGCCGGGCGCGTCGGGAGGCGGAAGCGGAGAGGGGACCGGAATGAACCGAACGAGATCCATCGTCGCCCGCCTCGTCGCGGCCCTGGTCGGGCTCCTGTTACTCGGCTCGTGCTCGGGCGCCGGCATCAACGCGGGTGGAGAGTCGCCGAGCGACAACGGAGGAGTCGCCTTCATCGCCTTCACCGTCATGCTCGTGGTCACGGGGATCGTGCTGTGGCTCATCCTCGGCCGCGAGGACTGACCCCCACCGTTTCGTCGTAACTGGCGCCCCCTCAGCGGTCGATCTCGGGGGTAGAAAACGACGACTCAGGCGAGATGATGTCGCAGGAAGTCACACGTCCGCCGGTAGGCCGCCTCCGCGCACGCGACGTCGAAACTGCTCGGGCGATCCTGGTTCGCAAACCCGTGCCCGACTCCCTTGTAAACGTGCATCTGGGCCTCTTCACCGGCCGCAAGGACCGCGTCCAGGAAACCCTTCGCCGCCGCGGGTTCGGGCGCATCGTCCTTCTCCGCGAAATGACCAAGCACGGGACCGTGCCAGCGATCGGGCTCGACGTCGTCGAACCCGTAGTAGACGACGGTCCCTTCGATCTCGATCTCCTGCGCCAGCGCGACCGCGTAAGCCGCCCCGAGCGAGAACCCGATTGCGCCCAGTCGGGGATGCCAGTTGGCCGTCAGGTGCTCGGCCGCGCCCTCCAGCTTCGCGATGACCCGGTCGCGATCCAGCGAATCACGCAGCGCTACGGCTTCGCCTCGATGCGCGGCCGTCGCGCCGTCGTAGATATCGAACGCGAGCACGGTGAACACCTCGTCGTGGTTCAAACGATCTGCGAATGACTTGAAGTGAGGAGTGAGCCCGAATGCCTCCGGTATGACGAGCACACCCGGCCCGGCTCGTTGCGACGCCGCCTGGTAACCGGTCCACGCGTTGCGCCGCGTGCCGAAGGACACCATCTCGCCCACGGTTAGCTACCGGCTTCGGGACGATTCCGCCGAGCCTCCCGTTCGCGCGCAGCCCGCTTCTCCTGCGCCTCACGCCGTTGCTTCATCGCAAGCACGAAGCCCAGCATCAGCAGCACGTAACCGATGACGCCAAGAGGTACGCCTATCCAGGGCGCGGGATGTCCCTCCATTGCCGCGTCTCCGATCGTCAGGGCGAGCAGTATCAACGTGCCGGCGATCATGACCTTGCGCCACGTCTCGAACGGGCGCCGTCTTCTCGCAGGCTGCTCCGAGGTCACGATCCGTGCGCCCTCATCCCCGCTAGGACGTGGAACGCGGCCTCCACGACGCGGTCGATGTGCTCCTCGGTATGAGCGTCGGAGATGAACAGCGCCTCGAAGCGGGACGGCGGCAGGTAGACGCCGTGCTCGAGCATCCCGTTGAAGAAGGCGCTATGGGCGTCGGCATCGCTGGCCTCGGCCCCCTCGTAATCTTCGACCTCGTCGTCGGAGAAGAAGAATCCCGCAAGGCCTCCGATCGACGCGGCAACCATAGGTCGCTCGTTGGTGTCCGCGGCGTCCACGAATCCGCGCACCAGCGAGCGCCCGCGCGCCTGGATGCGATCATAGAGGGCGGGGTCTCGTTGGATCATCGTCATGACCGCGACACCCGCCGCCATGGCGAGCGGGTTCCCCGACAGAGTCCCGGCCTGGTAGACGGAGCCCGCAGGGGCGAGATCGTCCATCACGTCCCCGGGCCCCACCACCGCAGCAGCGGGAAGTCCCCCGCCGAGGATCTTGCCCAGCAGCACGAGATCGGCCTCGATGCCGAAGCGCTCCTGCGCCCCGCCCGGCCCGAGGCGGAACCCCGTGATCACCTCGTCGAAGATGAGCAGCGCTCCAGAGTCGTCGGCGTGCCGTCGCAGGGCGGGCAGGAATCCCTCGGTGGGCAGAACCAGGCCCATGTTGGCAGCGACCGGCTCGACGATGATCGCGGCGAGGTCTTCGGCGTGCTCCCCGACCGCGGCCGAAACCGCCTCGGGGTCGTTGTACGGGACTACGACCGTATCGGCGGTCGCTCCCCCGGTAACGCCGGGCGTCCCGGGAAGACCAAGCGTCGCAACTCCCGAGCCCGCCTTCACCAGCATCGAATCGGCGTGACCGTGGTAGCAGCCGGCGAATTTGATGACCTTGGCGCGGCCGGTGACGCCTCGAGCGAGACGAAGGGCGGTCATCGCCGCTTCCGTTCCCGAGGACACGAATCGGATTCGCTCTGCGTTCGGCACCATGCCGGCGACGAGGCGAGCCAGCTCTACCTCCAGCTCGCTCGGCGTGCCGAACGATGTTCCCTTGTGGGCGGCCTCTGACAAGGCTGCGATCACCTCGGGAGGCGCGTGCCCGAACAGGAGGGCACCCCAGCTCTGTACCAGGTCGATGTAGACGTTGCCGTCGACATCGGTGATCGTGGCGCCCTCGGCTCGTTCGACGAAGAACGGCTGCGAGCCCACCGCATCGAATGCTCGCACCGGTGAGGACACTCCGCCCGGCATCAGCGACCGGGCTTCCTCAAGGAGCTTCCCCGACCTCTCTCCGCGGACCCGTTCTCTACGCACGATCTCTCCGAGTCCGGGCGCGTAGAAAACGGATCATCAGCTCAGCCACTCGGCCGCCTTCTTCGCGTGGTAGGTGACGACGAGGTCCGCGCCCGCGCGACGGATGGCGGTGAGCGTCTCGAGCGTCGCCTGACGCTCGTCGATCCATCCCCTCTCGGCCGCGGCCACGAGCATCGAGTACTCGCCGCTCACGTTGTAGGCCGCGGTTGGGTAGCCGAAGCGCTCCTTGACCGCACGCAGCACATCGAGGTAGGCGATCGCCGGCTTCACCATGACCACGTCCGCGCCCTGGGTGATGTCCTGCTCGACCTCTCGCAAGGCCTCTTCGACGTTCGCCGGGTCCTCCTGGTAAGAGCGGCGATCCCCGAAGCGTGGCGCGCCCTCTGCTGCCTCGCGGAACGGACCGTAGAAGCTCGACGCGTACTTTGCTGCGTACGCAAGTATCGCGACGTGCCCGTGATCAGAATCGTCGAGGGCCCGGCGGATGGCGGCGACCTGACCGTCCATCATCCCGGAGGGCGCGATCAGGTCGGCTCCGGCCTCCGCCTGCGCGATCGCGATGCGCGCGTACAACTCGAGTGTGGCGTCGTTGTCGACATCGTGCCCGGCGAGGACTCCGCAGTGTCCGTGATCCGTGTACTCGCACAAACAGAGATCCGCGAGGACGAGCACCGCATCTCCGAGCTCCTCTTTGAGGGCGGTCAGCGCCCTCTGGGAGATGCCGTCGGCGGCCCATGCCTCGCTCCCTTGCGGGTCCTTGTGCGCAGGGATTCCGAAGACGATGACTCCGGCCACATCGCGCTCGGCCAGCTCTCTGGCTTCCTTGCGAAGCGACTCGAGCGTGTGCTGTAGGTGCCCCGGCATCGATTCGATGGGAGTGGACTCGGCGATCCCCTCCTTCACGAAGAGGGGCGCTATCAGATCCGAAGGCTGGAGGGAGGTCTCGGCGAAGGCACGCCGCAGGGCCTCCGTGCGACGGAGGCGGCGGGGCCGGTAGTCAGGGAACGAGCTCATGGCGTCAATGGTGCCACCCTTTCTTTCCCCAGGGTGATCGGTTTTTCGGTACCCATGCTTGGATGCCTCGACTACACCCTGACGATGCGCAGGAAGTCGGTGCGCCCCGCGCGCGGGCCGGAGGCTCCAGCCACGACCGTGACCAGATCACCCGTGGTCACCAGCCCGGCTCGCGCCACGGCCGCGACCGCATGTCGCACGTCATCGGCCTCCGGCTCGGGTGCAGGCACGAGCATCGGCTGCACTCCCCACGAGAGCGCCAGCACCCGCGCCTCGTGAGGCCGGTCGGCGAGACCGGCGATCGGCATCGAAGGTCGGAACGCCGAAACCCGCCTGGGGGTCGCGCCCGTCCGTGTCGGGCACACGATGGCCGCGACCGCGAGATCCTCGGACGCGCTGACCGCGGCATGGGCGACAGCCCACGAGACTCGATCGCCGTTCATTTCGCGGCTACTCGGTGCCGGGTGATCGCGTTGCGGAACGTCCGCGGTTGCGGCGATCTCGGACATCGTCTTCACCGCGGTCACCGGGTACGCTCCGACGGCCGTCTCCTCAGACAACATCAACGCGTCCGTGCCGTCCAGGACCGCATTGGCTACGTCGGCCGCCTCGGCCCTGGTGGGCAGTGGATCACGGGTCATCGACTCGAGCATCTGGGTCGCGGTGATGACGGGCTTGCCGGCGCGGTTGCAAGTGTGGATGATGCGCTTCTGCAGAAGCGGGACGTCGCTCAGCCGCAGCTGGATGCCGAGGTCCCCCCGCGCCACCATGACTGCATCGGCTTCCTCCACGATCTCGTCCAGGGCTTCGACCGCCCCGCGGGTCTCAATCTTCGCCACCAGCGCCGGCCGCGGCCCCCGTTTGGGGAGCTCGTTCCGAACAGCAACGAGGTCATGGGTGCTGCGGACGAACGAGAGCCCCACGAAGTCGATGCCCGCGCTGACGGCGAAGTCGAGAGGTTTACGGTCCGCTTCCGTGAACGACTCGAGGCTCCGCTCCGCGCTCGGGATATGCATCCCCTTGCGCGACCGTAGGATGCCACCTCTCACCACCTCGGTGCGAACTTCGGCGTCCTCCGTCGTCGCGACGCGCAAGACGATCTGGCCGTCGGCCAGATAGATCTCGTCACCTTCGGACACAATCCTGGAAAGAGATCCAACCGAAGTGGAGATCCTCGTTTCGTCTCCTTCCGTCTCACGTGAGGTGAGCACGAGCTTGGAGCCCGTCTTCAGTCCTACCGCATCGCCGCGAACGGGACCCGTGCGCATCTTCAGTCCGGGCAGATCGGCGAGGATGCCGACGATTCTCCCGAGCTCTTGTGCGGTCGCTCGCACCGTTTCCAGAACGCGCTCGTGTGCATCGAGATCCTCGTGCGCGAGATTGAGTCGGAAGACATCGACACCCGACTCGAGCAGCGCTCGGACCACGTCCGCCTCGCGCGATGCGGGGCCGAGGGTGGCGATGATCTTGGTGCGTCTGACGGATCACCTCCTGTTCGCAGGGCACAAGCTAGTAGGTTGAGCTCCTAACCGGCGCGGGCGGCTGCGGGACCCTGCCGCTCCGCTCCGCCAAACCGTTTTGAGTCGTCGCTTCGGGCACCGCCTTGCCGCCGGTGGTTGGAGGTCACGATAGTCATGCCTACAGTTGCCGTGCCATGGACAAGAGACGTATCACAAACGCAGCTGCGAGATACGTAGCAAATCCGATCGTCGAGCGCATCGCCGGTCACGTGCCGTGGTGGGCGCTGTTGGAGACGACGGGGCGCGTCTCGGGCAGGCCTCGACGAAATCCGGTCGGCAACGGGCTCAAAGGCAACACCTTCTGGATCGTGGCAGAGCACGGTCTCGAAGCCGGCTACGTAAAGAACATCAGGGCTAATCCGAAGGTGCGAGTTCGCGTTGGGGGGCGCTGGCGCACCGGGACGGCACACCTGATGCCGGAGGACGACCCCATCCAGCGGCAGAAGCAGCTCCGTCTTCTGAACGCGGCCTTGGTCCGGGCAGTAGGAACGGACCTGCTGACGATTCGGATCGATCTCGACCCCATTCCCTAAGAATCGCCGAGGTGGGCGATGAGGGCCGAGACCAGGCCTTCGATCGTGTGCGTGTCCGGCACCACATCCACCTTGAAGCCGAGCTCGAGGGCGGTGTGAGATGTGACGGGCCCGATACACGCCACGACCTTCTCGCCGTCCTCCATGAACTCCGATGGAGGACCGACGGCCGCAACCAGGTTACGAACGGCCGAAGAGCTCGCGAAGGTCAGGATGTCGAAGTCGCCGGACCGAATCCGATGGGCCTCCGGGCTGTCGGGTGCCGTCACCGTGCGGTACACGGGTACTTCCTCACAGGTCCAGCCCTGTTCTTCGAGCACCTCGGACACCTTGCGGGGAGCGGCGACCGGTCGTGGGA
>JBOGXB010000018.1:0-32958 GCA_050694215.1 Actinomycetota bacterium | reverse complement strand
AACAAAAGGGGAGCGCGCGGCCCATCAGGATGCGTCAGCTCAGGAACCAACGTCACCCTGATGGTCAGCTCGCGCTTAGTCGGGTCGTAACTCGCTCCTCGAAGTTCCTCCGTCCTCCCACTAAGAAGTCTTTTTGAAAACGAATGAGCAGTGTGTTGCCCAACTGCTGGGCATGATCGACTGGCTGATGGGCTCAACAACGTACGAGGCCGCCACCATTGGGCGGAAAACATAGGCGTAGCGGCGGTGCCGGCGCGTATTCCGATAGCGGTCATAGGTCGCTGCCGCCAGCTCTTCAGGAGACAGATTGGACAAGCCTGCCTTGGCCTTTCTGCGAAACCCCGAGAAGCTGAGTACGCGGCGACCAAACCGGGGTAGAAGATCGAATCCGTAGCCTCGCGAATATGTGCACTCAAGACCGTGGGATAGTGCTAGACCCTTCCATCCCCCAATACTCCTCGGAAACACAGTTCGAGCCGTATCGTGGATGTTCTCCAGCATCAGGAAAACGCCACCAGACTTCAACGACTCACCGAGTACTCGGACCACCTCCTCCTGTTCCTCGTAAGGGAGGTGCTGAATCACCGTCATCGATATCACTAAGTCGTACGATTCCTCTTCAGGAGGGTCTTTGGTGATATCCGCGCAGCGAAACTCTGCTTCCGGAATGAGTTTTTGGTTCCTATCGATCACGTCCTCGGAGATGTCCACCCCTACCATGTCCGCTCCAAGACCGCTAAGAAGTCTCACCCACCGACCCGTTCCGCAACCAAACTCAAGTCCGCGGAGGCCTGCAACATCCGGGACAAGCCGCAGCGATCGCAACACGGCCTTGCGCTGGAACCGCGCAACGTGGCGCTTCTCCCAATCTGGTGTGCCGGGGTCGGCGACCACGGGTAACAGCTCATCCTCGCGGTCGGCGAAGCTTTCCACCGCGAGGTTGTGAATCCTCTTCCAGTAGGTACTGACTTCTTCCTTGTCATACAGATCCGGACCCTCTGGACCATCTCTGTGCCTGTTCATACGAAAAGAACCTATCGGATTCCAAAAACGCACATGATGACAAAAGCGGCTTTGAGGCAGGTCCCCAAGGGCCAGTTAATGCTTTCAGGACTAGATCCGTGCGCTGCCGTAGTTCTCGGGCTTCGTTGCGCAGTCCATCACCCGCGCGCTGGTAATAGACCGCGTGACGAGCGCGCCGATAGCCATTGCCGCGACCGCCCAGACCGCGGTTTCCATGCATCGAGATTGCTGCCGGTATCTAGCCAATCAGGTATCTAGCGACGAGGTTCAGTCCAGCCTTCCTCACCCTGCGCCCCTTTTGTTCGGCTCCCCCCGGGGGTTCAAACCTGCGCACCATGCTGCGCGCCCCTTAGGCACGATGGCTTTGTTGGATTCAGCGCGCGTTGGATTTGTTGGATTTGGGTCTCGCGCCACCCCAGATCGCGCGCAAACTTCGTTCGCATGTTGGATTTTTGTTGGATTTCGCGGCCGCTTGAACATACGTTCGCATGTGGAAAGTCATCGAAAATGGGCGTTGACCAAGGTCTTTTGCGTCGTGGGCGGTGACGGGTTCGAACCGCCGACCCCTGCGCTTACAACGCAGGGGTCGCGGCCCAGTCCAGGTTTGAGGTGAGAAGACTCAGAGGACCCAGTCCCCCTGCCGTATCACAGCCACGCTCTGGCCGGACCTCGTGGTCGCGTCGACGTCGACCTCTGGGCTGCCGATCATCGTGTCCGTGTGCACGCCGGAGACGTTGATGCCGCTGTCCTCGCGTTGCCCCTCGGGCGGAAGCTCTGCGAAGACGTGCTCGACCGCGGCCCCCCACGCGATGTGGCTGGCCGCGTTCTCGTCGAACAGAGTGTCCCGAAAGACCATCCCGGTTCGCCCGACGGCGGAAGAGCTGTCCACCAGCGCGACCTCACCCAGCCGCGCCGCACCTTCGTCCCGGCCGATCTCCGCCTCGATCGCCGCACCGTTCGCCTCCGCCTCGACGTTCACAATGCGGCCCCTTTCGAAGGTCAGCTCGAGGCCCTCGACGACATGTCCGGCGAGCGACAGGGGTTTCGTGCACCGCACCCTCCCCTCGGTGCGACGAAAGTCGGGGGCCGTGAACACCTCCTCTGTGGGGAGATTGGGGACGTAGGAGCGGCCCCAGCTCGTACGGAAGCGCGCCGCCATCCAGCGCGCCTCGGGCAAGAGTCCCACCCGGAGGTCCGTCCCCGGGCCGGTGAAGTGCAACACGTCAAGCGATCGCTCGTTCAGAGCCGCCGCCCTCTCCTCCAACCGGGTCATGTGCTCCTCCCACGCCGCCACGGGATCGGGTTGGTCAAGACGGGTTGCGGCGGCCACCAGCCCCCACAGCCGGGCGACGTCGGGCTCCCCGAGCATCTGCTCCGCCCAACCCTCGTTCGGACACGCCACGATGGTCCAGTTGCTCTCGTTGCTCATCGCGACCCTGAGCTGTGACGGAGTCGTCCAGAAGATGCAACGCCTCAAACGATCGGCGTCGATGCCCTCGAAGAGGTGAGGCTCGGGGTTCCCGGCGATCTGGATGAAAGCGGCCCGTCGTTCGACTAGCTGAGCCATCTGCTGGTCGTACCACTCGGGTACGAACGACAAGGTCTCGACCGGAGCGTGCCGTAGCCGGTAGAGCTTCTCGTACGGGTCGCGGTAGTCGATGTGGACGAAGGAGGCTCCGGCCTCGTAGGCCACCTCGGTTATGTCCCGGGCCAGGGGGGCGTGGGCCAGAAGGGCCGCGATGTGGACCTCTTGGCCCTCCTGCACATTGGCTCCGAAGTGGACGGTGAGCTCCGCGCACGCCCTCAGCAAGTGGTCAGACGACATGGCTCCCATCATCCACGACCGGGGGGGCCTCTAGGATCGACCGCGCCGTACACAGAAAGGGAGCGTCCGATCGAGGGATCCCCCTTCCTGCGCGCCTGCAGGATGCAAGAGACCGATCACGTGCCCGTCTGGTTCATGCGCCAGGCGGGTCGAAGCCTTCCCGAATACCGTTCGATCCGGGAGCGCTACTCGATCCTGGCGATGTGTCGCAACCCGGAGGTCGCGGCCGAGGTCACGCTGCAGCCCGTGCGCCGGCTGGGGGTCGACGCGGCGATCCTCTTCAGCGACATCGTCGTGCCCCTGCAGGGCATGGGAGTGGAGCTGGAGATCGAGCCCGGAGTGGGGCCCGTCATCGAGGACCCCATCCGCGGTCCGTCCGACCTGGATCGACTGCATCCACTGGAGCCGGAGCAGGACGTCCCTTTCGTCATAGAGACGATCGCCCACCTCGTCGGCGAGCTGGACGTCCCCTTGATCGGATTCGGCGGCGCGCCCTTCACCCTCGCCAGCTACCTCGTCGAGGGCGGGCCATCCCGCACGCACGAAAGAACCAAGGCGCTGATGTACTCCGACCCCGGGACCTGGGACAAGCTGATGGACATACTGAGCGAGTCGGTGCTCACGTACTTACGCGCACAGGTGGCTGCAGGAGCATCGGCGCTGCAACTGTTCGATTCCTGGGTTGGTCATCTCACGCCCGCCGACTACGAGCGTTCCGTGCTACCGGCGGTGGAACGGATCTTCGACGGCCTCGCGGACACCGGCGTTCCCCGGATCCATTTCGGCGTCGGGACGGGCGAGCTCCTATCGTTGATGAACCGCGCCGGCGCTGATGTCATGGGGATCGACTGGCGGGTGCCGCTCGACGCGGCTCGATCCCGGCTCGGTGACCGGGTGGCGCTGCAGGGCAACCTCGATCCGGCGGCCTGTCTCGCGCCGTTGGCGGTGCTGAAGCAGAAGGCCGCCGAGGTGCTGCAACAGGGTGGGGGCCGGGGGCACATCTTCAACCTCGGACACGGAGTTCTCCCGGAGACTGACCCGGGCAGGCTCGAGCGCCTCGTCGAGATGGTCCACGACTGGAGTCCGGATGATTGAGCGACGTGCTCTGCTTGTCATGGCCTACGGGACCCCCAGGTCACTCGACGAGGTCGAGGCCTACTACACGGACATCAGGCGCGGCCGTCCCCCGCCACCCGAGCTTCTCCACGAGCTCATCGACCGTTACCGGGCGATCGGTGGGAGGTCGCCGCTTCTCGAGATCACCTCGGCTCAAGCAGAGGGCGTATCCGGGCGCGTTCGGATCCCGGCCTTCGTCGGCTTCAAGCACGTGAGCCCGTTCATCCCGGATGCGGTGAGAGCGATGGCCGCGACCGGCGTGACAGACGCAATCGGGCTCGTGCTCGCGCCCCACTACTCCGGCGCGAGCATCGGCGACTATGAGCGCCGGGCGAGGCAAGGGGCAGAGGACGTCGGCTGGACCGGCGAGCTGGACGTGATCCAGAGCTGGCATCTAGAGCCGGGCTACATCGAGCTGCTGGCAGGCCGCGTGAGCGACTCAATCGCTTCACTGCCTCAAGAGTCGAGAACCAACGCGGTCACGGTGTTCACCGCGCACAGCCTTCCCGAGCGCATCCTGCAGGAAAACGATCCCTATCCAGATCAGCTGCGGGAGACGGCGGCCGCGGTGGCCGAGCACGCGGGGGTCGAGCGCTGGACGGTGGCGTGGCAGAGCGCGGGGCACACGGGCGATCCGTGGTTGGGCCCGGACATCCTCGAGGTGATCGAGGAACTGGCCGGTCGCGGCGTCACCGGCATAGTCGTGTGCCCGTGCGGCTTCGTGGCCGACCATCTGGAGGTCCTTTACGACATCGATATCGAGGCTCGAGAGCTCGCCGACAAGCTGGGCCTTACGCTCGCGCGCACCGCATCGCCTAACGACGACCCCGCATTCCTCGACATGCTCGCGGCCGTCGTTCGCCGCCACTAGATGAGGAAGTTCGCGGTTGCCGGGGGCGGCATCTCGGGACTCGTCGCCGCACACACCCTCGCGTCGTCCGGTGAAGAGGTCGTCCTCCTCGAGGAGAGCGATCGGCTGGGCGGCAAGCTACACACCGTCGACCTGGAGGGTGCCACCGTCGAGGCCGGCGCCGATTGTTTCATTGCGCGCGACGAGAATGCGATGGAGCTGTGCCGCGAGCTGGGGATCGAGGACCTCAGAGAGCCGCGGTCCTTCGGGGCATGGATATGGCGCGGAGGCACGTTGCACCCCATGCCCCGGGAAACGTTCGGGGGGATCCCCACCTCGGTGGGGGCGCTGCTCACAGCGCGCATGCTCTCGTTCAGGGGCCGGTTCAGGGCGCTTGCGGACCTCGTGTTGCCCGGCCCCCTCACCGGGCCCGATATCGCGGTCGGCAGCTTCGTGGCCCGGCGCTTCGGGCGCGAGGTGGCAGAGGTCCTCGTCGATCCCCTGCTCGCCGGGACGCGCGCCGGGACCCTGGACGAGCTCAGCCTCGCAGCGGCGACCCCGGCGCTCGATTTCGTCGCCCGCCGCCATCGGAGCGTCATCCGGGGACTGCGAAGGAGCGACGACACCGGCCCTCCTCGTTTCCTGGCCCCGGCTCAAGGGATGGGCGCGATCGCGCAGGCACTGAAAGAGCGGCTGCAGGCCGCGGGGGCAGAGGTCAGGACCCGCGCTCCCGTGACGAACATCGCGCCCTCGCCCGGCGGCTACCGCCTTAAAACCGGCGACGGAGTCGTAGAAGTCTCCGGGATCGTCCTCGCCGTGCCCGCCTACTCGGCGGCCGAGATCCTCAGACAGCTTTCTCCGGAGGCGGCACGAGAGCTGGCGGGCATCCGCTATGCCTCCGTTGCATCCGTCGCGTTCGCCTACCCGCTCGGTTCGATCGACCTCCCCCCTACCGGGAGCGGCATCCTCGTCCCGGGGGCCGAACGGGCCGGCATCGCAGCGTGCACCTGGTTCTCATCGAAGTGGCCTCACCTGGCCCCCGAGGACGGCAGGGTCATTCTGCGCTGCTTTTTGGGCCGGACCGGCCGCCACCCTGCTCTCGATCTCGACGACGACGGCCTCGCCGCATGGGCCGTTGCTGAGATGGAACAGATGCTCGATGTCCGCGCGGCCCCACTCTCACATCATGTCGCGCGCTGGGAGCAGGGCCTCCCCCAGTACGAGGTGGGCCACCTGGAGCGAGTGGGACGCATCGAACGGGCCCTGCGGGCCCTCCCGAGAGTGGTCGTTACCGGCGCTGCTTACCGGGGCTCGGGAGTGGCCGACTGCGTTCGGTGGGGCTCCGAGGCAGCCCGGATGGTTCGAGGCGAGGCAAGCACCCCGGCATAGGCTTACCTCCCGGGCCGATAAAGACCTGCCCCCCGGGCCGATAAAGACCACATCTCGCAATACCGAAAGGAACACAGTGACCGAAGAGTTGATCCTGGCCAGCTACCCGGTCTTCAGATTCCATCCCGAGAGGCTCCACGGCCCCGACCGCGATGTCGCGGTCAAGGAGATCGGAGCACTCCTGGACGACTGGACGGAGCGGGTCTCCGTTCGCGGGATCTACTCACTCGCCGGCTTTCGGGCCGACGCCGACCTGATGATGTGGTGGATTGCGCACTCACCCGACGACGTGCAGGACCTTCTCGTCGCATTGAGGAAGACGGCCTTCGGCGGCGCCCTGGAGGTGCGGGACACGTTCCTCGGCGTGGTCCGCCCCGCGGAGTTCACCGCCGATCATCTCCCCGCGTTCGTGAAGGGCGACGAGCCCAAGAAGTTCGTGTGCGTCTATCCCTTCGTGCGCACTCCCGAGTGGTACCTGCTCGACCCGAAGGAGCGAGGGGCGATGCTTCGTGCGCACGGTGAGGCCGGCAGGCAGCACCCCGAGGTCCTTGCGAACACTACGAGCGCGTTTGGCTTCGGCGACTATGAATGGATCCTTTGCTTCGAGGCCGATGGCGTCGAGCGGATAGTCGAGCTGATCCGCCATCTACGGGGGACCGAGGCTCGCCGATACACGAAGCTCGAAGTGCCTTTCTACACGGGCATCCGCAAGGACCTGGATGCCGCGTTCTCCGACCTGCCCTAAGGGGGCCGTGATGAAGAAGCTCATCTCACTGTCTGCATTGTTGCTGCTGCTTGCCACCGCGTGTGCCGGCGACGAATTAGGAGGAAGCCCTAAGGAGTCTCTGTCGGCCGCGATCGAGAACCTCACGGAGCTCCAGGGACTCGAGATGGTCTTCACCGTCCAATCCACCGCCGATTCAATCGCCGCGCTGGACGAGTCCGAAGAAAACGCTCTGTCCGAGGAGGACGCACAGAGGATCCTCGATTCCTCGATCTCGGTGAAGACCAGGGGAAAGACGCCGGAAGAGGCCCAAGCCGAATTCGTCGTCAACATCGCCGGCGAGGATGACATCGAGATGAGGTTCCTCGACCAGACCCTCTACGTCAGAGCCGACGTTCGAGGCTTGATCGAGACCTTTGGCGGCGACCCCTCCGGCCTCGACCAGTTCGAACAGCAGGCCTCGGCCGCCGGAGTCACCTTCGTCAAGCCGGCGATCGAGGGCGAGTGGATCGGTCTCGAAGGGCTGAAGGAGCTCGCTCAACAACAGGGGTTCCCCACCGCACGGGCGCCCGACCAGGATGCATTGGTCAGGGCATTCCGAACGGCCGTGGACGAAGAGGCCGAGGTCACCGAGGGCGACCGGGACGGTCCGGGGACCCACCTCGTCGTGGACCTGCCGGTGAGAGAGATCTACGAGCGGTTGCTGCCGGAGTTCCAAAAGCTCCTGGTGGGAGTTCCCGGAGCGGCCCTGCCACCGGCGAGCGAGGTCCCCGACGAGAGTGTCCGGGTGGACACCTGGGTCGACGGCGATCAGCTCAAGCAGGTCCGGCTCGACCTCCTCCAGTTCTTCCGGTTCGGCGACGAGCCGGTGCCCGAGGGCGTCGAGGAGTTCGCCCTGCAGGTGACGATCGACGAGTTCGACGACGAGGTGGAGGCGCCCGAGGACGCCGTCACGCTGACCCCGCAAGAGATACAGCAGGCGTTCGGCGCGCTGATGGGAGGTGCGATCACCGGAACCGAGTCGCAGAGCGGAACGGCCACCCCCGGGGTCGACTGCGAGGTGTTGGAGCAGGCTCCGCCGGAGGTGCAGCAGCAGTTCGTAAAGGAGTGCCCGGTCAACTAGCTCGGCGGGCACACAGCGGCGGGGCCGACGTCCGTCTCGGAGCGAGGGCTCTAAGGCGCACGCCGACGAACAGAGGAGTGGGCGCGACCGGCGTGCGCCGAAGGAGCAGGCCTCGGCCGATCAGGCCGCGGCCGTCGCGCCCCTCGCGAGAGACGCGTCGGCGGCACCGCCGCGGCGCGGGAGTACGTCAAGCAATGGATAGTGGGTGTTCGTGGAGCGTCGCTATCATGGCTGTGTGAGCCCACCGACGCCATCGCCACCCGATCCGTTCGGCTCCCGAAAGTCGTTGGAGACCACATCGGGAGCCATCTCCTTCTACAGCCTCGAGTCCCTCGAGGAGACGTGCGGGGCGGATCTCTCCAAGATCCCGATGACCGTCAAGGTGCTGCTCGAGAACCTCCTGCGCACGGCCGGTACCGAGCACGCGACCAGGGACGACGTGAACGCCCTGGCCATGTGGGGGCAGAAGCCGCTCGAGGAGCGCGAGTTCGCTTTCTCTCCGGCGCGAGTCATCCTCCAGGACTTCACCGGCGTTCCTGCCGTCGTCGACCTCGCGGCGATGCGCTCGGCGATCACGCGCGCGGGAGGCGATCCCTCCAAGGTCGACCCTCTGGTGCCGGTCGATCTCGTCGTCGACCACTCGGTGCAGGTGGACGCGTTCGCGAACCATGGCGCGTTGCGTTTCAACGTCGAGCGCGAGTACGAGCGCAACGGGGAACGCTACTCCCTGCTGAAGTGGGCGCAAAGGGCGTTCGCGGGTTTCCGTGTCGTCCCTCCGGGGATGGGCATCGTGCACCAGGTCAACCTCGAGTACCTCGGCAAGGTCGTCCGAACCGTAGAGGAGGGGCACGGAAGCGCCGCGATACCGGACACGCTCGTCGGAACGGACTCGCACACGCCGATGATCAACGGGCTCGGCGTGCTGGGCTGGGGCGTGGGCGGCATCGAGGCGGAGGCCGCGATGCTCGGTCAGCCATTGCCTTTGGTCACGCCCAGGGTCGTCGGTTTTCGCTTTTCCGGCGCCCTTCAGACGGGAGTTACCGCAACCGACCTGGTCCTGACCGTCACGGAGATGCTGCGCAAGCACGGCGTCGTCGGCAAGTTCGTCGAGTTCTACGGTGAAGGCCTGTCGAGCCTCACCGTCGCAGACCGGGCGACACTCTCGAACATGTCCCCCGAGTTCGGCGCGACCGCCTCGCTATTCCCCGTCGACGACAGGACGCTGGAGTACATGCGGCTAACTGGTCGCGACGAGAGTCTGCTCGATCTCGTCGAGCGCTACACGAAGGAGCAGGCGATATTACGCACCGACGACTCCGACGACCCGGAGTTCACGGAGACCCTCGAGCTCGACCTCTCGACTGTCGAGCCGAGCCTGGCGGGACCACGCAGGCCGCAGGATCGGGTGGCTCTGAGAGACGTGTGGAAAAGCTTCACCGACGTCCACTTCGACGGCGACGGCAAGCGCGTTCCCATCCAGGTTGGGCGATTCCTGAGCGAAGGCGGCAACAGCCGCCCGCCGGGATCGCTTTCGGGCGAAGATCTTCCGCTTCCCAACGAGCGCGATGAGACATCCGAAGAGGTGCATCTACACGATGGCTCGGTCGTGATCGCCGCGATCACGAGCTGCACCAACACGTCGAATCCATCCGTGATGCTCGGAGCCGGCCTTCTCGCCAAGAAGGCCGTGGAGAGGGGCCTCAAGTCCAAGCCGTGGGTGAAGACCTCCATGGCCCCGGGTTCGCGCGTCGTGACCGAGTACCTCTTGGGCGCGGACCTCGTCGAACCACTCGAACACCTGGGATTCCACGTCGTCGGCTATGGCTGTACCACCTGCATCGGAAACTCCGGCCCCCTGCCGGAGCCGATCGCCGAAGCGATCGACGAACACGACTTGGCCGTCGTCTCGGTGCTGTCGGGCAACCGCAACTTCGAGGGACGCATCCACCCTCAAGTCAAGGCCAGCTATCTCGCGTCGCCCCCGTTGGTCGTCGCGTACGCGCTCGCCGGGACCGCCGACATCGATCTCTCGCGCGACCCGCTCGGCGAGGACCAGTACGGTAACCCCGTCCATCTCGCGGACCTCTGGCCGCGGCCGGAGGAGGTCGAAGAGGCGATGCAGTCGGTGAAGCCCGACCTCTTCGAGGATGAGTACGCAAAGGTCTTCGAGGGCGAGGAAAACTGGCGCAACCTGCCGTCTGCCGAGGGCAACCTCTACGAGTGGGATCCAAGCTCGACTTATGTACACGAGCCTCCGTTCTTCGCCGACCTCGGCGATGAGCCTCCCGATCTCGCCGACATCGTGGGAGCCCGCGTGCTCGCCCTTGTAGGAGACTCGGTGACGACGGATCACATCTCGCCGGCCGGCTCGATCCCCCCAGCCTCTGCGGCGGGTGAGTACCTGATCGAGAACGGGGTCCAGCCGCAGGACTTCAACAGCTATGGGTCTCGACGCGGCAACCACGAGGTCATGATGCGTGGAACGTTCGCTTCGATCCGCTTTCGGAACAAGCTAGTAGAGGGCAAGGAAGGGGCGTGGACGCGCCACTTCCCCGACGGCGAGGAGATGCGCATCTTCGAGGCCTCGATGAGATACCAGGACGAGGACGTACCGACGATCGTGATCGCCGGCAAGGAGTACGGCTCGGGCAGCTCGCGCGATTGGGCGGCGAAGGGTCCCGGCCTGCTCGGCGTAAAGGCAGTGATCGCGGAGAGCTTCGAGCGCATCCACAGGAGCAACCTCGTCGGCATGGGCATCCTGCCGCTGCAATTCATCAACGGCGAGGACGCGGAGAGCCTGGGACTACGCGGGACCGAGACCTTCGACATCAGGCGCATCTCGGACGGGCTCGAGCCGCACGCCGAGGTGACTGTGAAGGCGACTGACGAGCACGGTAAGAGCATCGAGTTTTCCGTCGAGGCGCGCATCGACTCGGATGTCGAGCTCGACTACTACCGCCACGGCGGGGTCCTGCAGATGGTGCTCCGCCGCATGCTCGAGGAGAAGGCTTGATGGGGCTCTGGATCGACTGGCTCACGATCGACGCCGAGGACACGGACAAGCTCGCCGACTTCTGGTGCGAAGCGCTCGGCTACGAGGTCACCTATCGCTCGGACGAAGGCGAAAGCGAGCGGGAGGTAGCGATCGAGTCACCCGATCGAAACGGGTGGCGCATCCTCCTGCTCGAAGTGCACGACGAGCGTACGGTCAAGAACCGCCTCCACCTCGACCTGCGTCCAGACGATCAGGAAGTCGAAGTGGCGCGGCTGGAGAAGATCGGAGCCAAAAGAGTCGACATAGGACAGAGCCCCGAAGTCACATGGGTAGTGATGGCCGACCCCGAGGGCAACGAGTTCTGTATCCTGGGCGCCCGTCGCCCCGGCGAAGAATCGTAGACGTCAGAGCATCGAGTTAGTACTGCGTTCCGTATAGACCAACGGAGTACTCACTCGATGGGTCGCGTGGGGCCCCAGACTTAGCTAGCGCTTGGAGTACTGAGGCGCCTTGCGGGCTTTCTTCAGCCCGTACTTGCGTCGCTCCTTCTCGCGCGCGTCGCGCGTCAGGAAACCTGCCTTCTTCAGGGTCACTCGCAAATCGGGATCCAGCTCGGCAAGCGCCTTGCTGATGGCGTGGCGCAACGCCCCGGCCTGACCGCTGATGCCCCCTCCCTCGATCCGGGCGATGATGTCGTAACGGCCATCCGTGTTGGTGAGCTTGAGTGGCTCGCCGATGATCATGCGATGAGTGGCGCTTGGGAAGTAGTCCTCGATCGGGCGGCCGTTGATCTCCCATTTGCCGCTGCCCTCCATGAGACGAGCGCGGCAGACCGCCTCTTTGCGCCGCCCCGTCGCGCCCGTCAGGGTCTCAGCCACCGAGGTCGACCTCCTCCGCCGTGTGGGCCTGTTCGATGTTGTGCGGCGCTGCGACCGCCTTCAGGTCGAGATCCTTGGGCTTCTGCGATCCGTGTGGGTGCTCAGGGCCCGCGTACACCTTGAGCTTGCGGAGCATGGCCCGCCCGAGCCGGTTGCTCGGCAGCATCCCCTTGACGGCTTTCTCGATGACGCGTTCGGGGTGTCGCTGGATGAGCCGCGCATAGGGCACCGAACGAAGGCCACCAGGATATCCGGAGTGATGATGCGATTTCTTCTGCACCAGCTTGTTGCCGGTGAGCACCACCTTCCCGGCGTTGACGACCACGACATGATCGCCGGTGTCAAGATGAGGCACGAAGGTCGGCTTGTGCTTGCCGCGCAGCCGCTTCGCCACCTCAGACGCGAGCCGGCCCAGGACGACGCCGTCCGCGTCGACCAGCCACCAGTCGCGCGCTACCTCATTTGCAGTCGTCGAGTGGGTCTTCATCACGATCCTCGATCGGGGCCCGAGGAGGAGTGGTCCTCGGGAGAAAATGCAGGATAACCGGCGTTTTCTGGCCCTGCAACCGGTCCGTCCTCTCCCGGATCGGGCGCACCGCTCCAGCCCTCGTCGTACTCGACAGAGACGAGGCACAGCCCGTGCGGCGGAGCCACCGGTCCCGCCGCCGAGCGGTCGCGAGCGACCATCACCTCGGCCATATCGCCCGGCTCCCGCGTCCCCTCGCCGACCTGGATAAGCGTACCGACCAAGGACCGCACCATCTGCTGCAGGAACCCGTTCGCTCGGGCGCGAATCCTCAGGATCCGTCCCCTCTTCGAGCAGCGCAGCTCGTACAGGACCCGTTCGGCAGAAGCATTCGGTTCGGTCACCCGGCCGAAGGACGAGAAGTCGTGGGAGCCGACGAGGTGTCCTGCGGCCTCGTTCATCGCGCTCAGGTCGAGAGGCTCATGGTGGTTCAGGGACGTGCGCGCCAAGAAGGGGTCCGGTACGTCACCCTCGAGGACCGCGTACACGTAAGTCCGGGAACGAGCCGAGAAGCGTGCATGGAAGTCGCCGGCGACTCGGCCACATCGGCTCACCGAGACGTGGGGCGACAGCATCGTGTTCAGGGAATCGCGCACCTTTGTCGGGTCGATGTCGTCGGGTGCATCCTGGGTGCTTGCGACCTGCCCCAGCGCGTGTACACCCGCGTCGGTGCGACCGGCGGCGACGGTGGTTACGTCGCCGTTGAAGATCTTGCTCAGAGCATCCTCGAGGTCGCCCTGAACGGTCCGCACCTCGGGTTGACGAGCGAAGCCCCGAAAGGACGCTCCGTCGTACGCGAGGTCGATGCGAAGGTTCACGCTCGATGGGCGCCCGGCCCGGCTACTCCTGTTTCTTCTCGGGAATGTTTCCCTCCGGAACGCCCCCGGCACTTACGTCGTGAGGGAGGTCGGGAGCAGTCTCGGCGGACTCGCTCGCCGCCTCTGCGGATTCCTCCCGCGCTCGTTCCTGCGCCTCAGCCTCCTCGACCTCGATGTCTGCAGCTCCGGCGTCTGCAGCTTCCTCCCCCTTGGACTGCACCGGCTTGTCCTGCGGACCCTTGCGTCTAGGTGCACGCAACCTGCGCCTGGGCCCTGCTCCCTCCGAGGTCTCCGAGACCACCGCGCCTTCCTCTACCAGTTCGACGAGCGCCATTGGGGCACCGTCGCCGCTACGCTCGCCGAGCTTGAGGATGCGCGTGTACCCGCCGTTACGCGCGGCGAAACGGGGGCCGATGTCGTCGAACAGCTTGTGGACCACCGTGCGGTCCTCGATCACCGAGAGAACCTGACGGCGGTGATGGACGCTGCCCTTCTTCGCCTTCGTGATCAGCCGCTCGGCGAATGGGCGCAGCATCTTGGCCTTTGCTTCCGTCGTCTGGATCCGCTCGTGCTCGAAGAGGGACAGGGCGAGATTGGACAGCATCCGCCGCTGATGCGACGGACCCGATCCAAGCCTCGGTCCCTTCTTCGGCTGTGGCACCTCTAGAACTCCTTCTGTTTCAGGGTCAGGCCCATCTCCTCCAGCTTGGCCTTCACCTCGTCGATCGACTTCTGTCCGAAGTTGCGAATCTCGAGCAGGTCTTCCTCGGCCTTCTGCACGAGCTCACCCACCGTGGTGACGCCCTCGCGCTTGAGACAGTTGTAAGAGCGCACGGTGAGATCCATGTCCTCGATAGGCTTCGCCAGCACTCCGGTCTGCTCGTCCTCGGTCTGCTCGGGGCCGAGCACGAGGCCCCCGCTGCCCTCGCCGACCCCGGCGAAGAGCTGGAACAGCTCGACCAAGGTCGACCCCGCCGACGACAGTGCTTCGGACGGCTCGATCGAGCCATCCGTCTCGACGTCGAGGATGAGGCGGTCGTAGTTAGTCATCTGCTCGACGCGCGTGGGCTCCACCTGGTAGGTCACTCGCTTTACGGGAGAGAAGATCGCGTCGATCGGAACCGTACCGATGGCCTCCTTCGGAGCGGTGGCTGCGGCCACGTAGCCGCGGCCTTGCTCCACGCGTAGCTCCATCGACAGAGTCGCGTTGCCGTTGAGCGTGGCGATGTGGTGGTCGCCGTTGAGGATCTCGACGCCCGCCGGCAGCTCGATGTCTTTGGCGCTGACCTCGGTCGGTCCACTAACGCGCATGTAGACGGTGTTCGGCTCCTCCGCCTCGCTCCGGAGCACCAGCCCCTTCAGGTTCAGCACGATTTCGGTGACGTCCTCGGTGACACCTTCCACCGTCGAGAACTCGTGGAGGACGCCGTCGATCTTCACCTGCGTGATCGCCGCCCCGGGGATGGAGGAGAGAAGCGTCCGGCGCAGCGAGTTGCCGAGCGTGTAGCCGAACCCCGGCTCGAGCGGCTCGATAGTGAATTTCTTCCGCACGTCCGAGATCTCTTCTTCGGTGATCTGAGGACGCTGAACGATCAGTAGATCCATAAAACTCCTCTCCAGATGTTGCTACTTCGAGTAGTACTCGACGATGAGCTGCTCTTGAACTGGGACATCCATCTGGGCACGCTCGGGAAAAGCGCGCACTTGGATCGACATCTCCTTGAGATTCGAGCCGAGCCACTCGGGGATCTCCCGGCCCTCGGCGTAGGAAGTGTTCTCGATGATCCGCCCGAGGGTCTTCGAGCGGCCGCGCACGGTGACGAGGTCGCCCGGTCTGACCCGGTACGAGGGAATATTCACCTTGCGCCCGTTGACCTCGAGATGGCCGTGGTTGACGAGCTGGCGCGCCATCGGACGGTTCATCGCGAGGCCCGACCGGTACACGACGTTGTCCAGTCGCGTCTCGCAGATACGCAGCAGCTCCTCACCGGTGATGCCCTTCGAGCGATCGGCTTCGGCGTAGTAGGAGCGGAACTGCTTCTCGAGAATGCCGTAGAAACGTTTTGCCTTCTGCTTCTCGCGCAGCTGGAGCAGGTACTCCGACTCGCGTACACGACCGCGGCCATGTTCGCCGGGAGGCGGTCGCCCCTTCTCGATCGGGCACTTGGGCGATTCGCAGCGCGTCCCTTTGAGGAACAACTTCGTGCGCTCGCGCCGGCACAAACGGCATACGGGGCCGGTGTACTTCGCCATCAGCGCGTGCCCTCGTGATCGCTCACACGCGCCTCCTCTTGCGAGGGCGGCAGCCGTTGTGCGGCACCGGGGTCACGTCCTTGATCCCGATGATCTCGAGGCCGGAGGCTTGCAGCGACCGGATGGCGGTCTCGCGACCGGACCCGGGACCCTTCACCTCGACGTCGACGCGGCGGACCCCGTGCTCCTGCGCTCGGCGGGACGCGGCCTCGGCGGCGAGCTGAGCCGCGAACGGCGTGGATTTACGAGACCCCTTGAACCCCACGTTGCCGGAGGACGCCCATGCAAGGACGTTCCCCTCGACGTCGGTGATCGAGATGATCGTGTTGTTGAAGGTCGACTTGATGTGAGCCACACCGTGAACGACGTTCTTCTTTTCGCGTCGCCGTGTCTTGGATTTCTTCTTCTGCGTCGCCAAGCGTCCAGTGTTCCTTTCTCGTAACTACTTCTTGGCGGCGGTCTTCTTCTTCCCAGCCACCGTCTTCTTTGGTCCCTTACGGGTTCTCGCGTTCGTGTGAGTGCGCTGTCCGTGGACGGGGAGCCCTCTGCGGTGGCGCATGCCCTGGTAGCAGCCGATCTCGACCTTGCGCTTTACGTGCTGGTTGACCTCGCGGCGCAGGTCCCCTTCGACTCGATAGTTGTTTCCTATCCAGTCGCGGATCTTCACGATCTCATCGTCCGTGAGATCGCGAACCTTGGTAGCAGGCTTCACGCGCGACTCGACACACGTTTCCATGGCCTTGGTACGACCGATCCCGTAGATATAGGTAAGCGCCACATCAAGGCGCTTCTCGCGGGGAAGATCGACTCCGGCTATGCGTGCCATTTGACTCCTCTCACCCCTGTCGCTGCTTGTGCCGCGGATTCGAACAGATCACCATGACACGCCCTCGCCTGCGGATGACCTTGCACTTGTCGCACATCGGCTTCACGCTTGGGCGCACCTTCATCCCTGCCCGCTCCCTTGCCTCACTTGTACCTGAAGACGACCCGGCCTCTGGTCAGGTCGTACGGAGACAGCTCGACCAAGACCCGGTCACCGGGAAGTATCCGGATGTAGTGCATCCGCATCTTTCCCGAGATATGGGCGAGGACCCTGTGGCCGTTATCCAGCTCGACTTTGAACATTGCGTTCGGGAGGGGTTCGATCACCTTTCCCTCGACCTGGATGCCCTCTTCCTTCTGAGGAGCTTTCTCCTTGTTCTTGGCCATGCGGTCACCTTCGTTTCGAGGGTCTACTTGGCTTGGCCTGCCCATGAGAAGCGCCCCCGCAGGGGCGCGAACAATCCGGGGGTCAGGCCGACGAAACATGATAACAGAGCCGTACGAGCAGGTATAACGCGAATCTCACCCGCTTCATTCCCCACTCCTCGTGAGGACCTCGTGACCGTCTGAAGTGATCGCGACGGTGTGCTCGAAGTGGGCCGATAGCGAACCGTCGGCGGTGATAACGGTCCAGCCGTCGTCCAGCAGCTTGGTCCCTGCTCCGCCCGCGTTGACCATCGGCTCGATGGCGACGGTCATGCCGGGGGCGAGCAGCTCCCTGCGGCCCGGTGGGCCATAGTTAGGCACGTTCGGGGCTTCGTGGAAGGCCCGGCCCACCCCGTGACCCACGTATTCCCGCACGACCGAGAAGCCTGCGGGTTCCACGATCTGCTCGATCGCGTAGCCGACGTCCCCGATGCGCTTGCCGGGCTCGCACTGAACGATTGCCGCTTCGAGGGCGGCCTCCGTCACGTCCAGCAGTCTCTGCACCCCCGGATCGACCTCGCCGACCGGGTAGGTGCGGGCGTTGTCGACGTGCATCCCTTCGTAAACGAGGGCGACATCCAAAGCCACTATGTCACCCTCCTTGAGCGAGGTCTCGTCCGGGATCCCATGCACGATCACGTTGTTGGGAGAGACACAGATCGAGCGGGGGAAGCCCCTGTAGCCGAGGGCGGAAGGACGAGCTCCGGCTCCCGTAATGGCCTCGTCGGCAACACGGTCGAGCTCGCCGGTGGTGACACCCGGCCGGATCGACGACTCGAGCTTCTCCATCACTTCGGCGAGGATCGCGCCCCCTCGCCTCATGATGGCGATCTCCTCAGCGGACTTTTTGTATATCAAGCTCGATCTCCTCAGAGTGCCTCCACTATGCGCGAGAACACCTCGTCGGGCGTGCCCACTCCGTCGATCTCGAGCAGGAGGCCGCGCTCTTCGTAGAGCTGCTTCAGTGGCTCGGTCTGCTCATGGTAGAGCTCGAGCCTCTTACGAATGGTGGCCTCGTCATGGTCGTCGGATCGCTCAACGACATCACCCCCGCACACGTCGCAGTTCCAGTCCTCCCCCGGAGGAGCATCGACATGGTAGTTGTGACCGCACTCGGAGCAGGCTCGCCGGCCCACGATGCGGCGGAGGGATATCTCCTCGGGGACGTTCAGGACGAGAGCAGCGTCCAGCCGTGTGCCTGCATCGGCAAGCATGGCGTCGAGCGCCCTGGCTTGCTCGAGATTGCGAGGGAAGCCATCTAGGAGGAAGCCCTCGCGCGCGTCTGACGCCTCGAGGCGTTCCCTGACCACGCCGATGGTCAGCTGATCCGGGACCAGCCGACCCTCGTCGAGGTACTGCTGCACCTCGAGACCGAGGGCCGTCTTGCCCCTGATCGCCCAGCGGAATATCTCGCCGGTTGAGATCGCCGGGATCCCATACTTGTGCGAGATGAGGTCCGCCTGCGTGCCCTTGCCCGCCCCCTGGGGGCCGAAGATGATCAGCCTCATCGGCTAGCGACTCTTGGCGTTCCGTCGTCGAGGCAGACTCACTTCAAGAAGCCTTCGTAGTGCCGCATCATCAGCTGGGATTCGATCTGCTTCATCGTCTCGAGCGTCACGCCGACCGTGATGAGGATGGACGTCCCGCCGAACGGCAGCGCCTGGATGTTGTAGAGCGACACAGCGATCGACGGCAGCAGGGCGATTGAAGCGATGAACAGAGCTCCGGGCAAAGTGATCCGCGTCAAGATGCGGTCGAGGTACTCTGCCGTCTGGCGTCCCGGGCGGATGCCTGGGATGAAGCCTCCGTACTTCTTCATGTTGTCGGCGACGTCGGTGGGGTTGAAGGTGATCGCCGTGTAGAAATACGCGAAGAACACGACCATCGTCCCGTAGAGGATCATGTAGGTCACGCTGGCCGAGTTGACGAGGTTGTTGGAGATGAAGTTCTGGATCGTTTGATTCTGGATCACGTTCTGCAGCAGGCTTGGGATGTAGAGCACGCTCGAGGCGAAGATGATTGGTATCACCCCAGCCTGGTTGACCTTTAGAGGGATATAGGTCGAGCTGCCGCCGTACATCTTGCGACCGACGACCCGTTTCGCGTACTGCACGGGGATGCGCCGCTGTCCTTGCTCCATGATCACGATCGCCACGATGATCCCGATGCCCATCAGCACGATCAGTAGGAACGGTCCGAAGCCCTTCTGATCGAGGATCGACTTGCCCTCACCTGGCAGTGTCGAGATGATCGACGTGAAGATCAGGATCGACATCCCGTTCCCGATACCGCGCTGCGTGATCAGCTCGCCCAACCACATGATGAGAGCCGTACCGGCAGTCAATGACATGACTATGAGAGCCACGTTTCCCGGAGTGAAGTTCGGAATGAGGTCTGCCTGCGTCTGAATGCCGGTTTGACCGAACTGACCTCGATGGAACAAGAATGCGAGGCCCGTGGATTGAAGGAGAGCCAGAACGACGGTGAGGTAACGGGTCCACTGCGTGATCTTCTTGTGGCCCTGCTCTCCCTCCTTCGACCACGCCTCGAGCTTCGGGATCACCACCGTTAGCAGCTGCATGATGATCGACGAGGTGATGTAGGGCATTATCCCGAGGGCGAAGACCGCCATCTGCGTCAGCGCGCCGCCCGAGAACAGGTTGATGAACTGGAAGACGCCGCCCTGCGCCTGACGCGAGAACTGCTGGGCCGCCTCTACATCGATCCCCGGCGTAGGTATGTGGGAGCCGAGCCTGTAGATGGCGATGATCAGAAGGGTGAACATGATCTTCCTGCGAAGATCCGGCACCTTGAACGCGCTGACGAATGCACCGAGGAGATTCACTTGGCGCGCCCGTTCCGCTCGATGAGCTCGGCCTTGCCTCCGGCGGATTCAATCTTCGACCTGGCCGACTGGCTGAAGGCGTGAGCCCTGACCGTAAGGGCTCGGGAGATCTCTCCCGATCCCAGCACCTTGACCAGCTTGTCGCGCTTGCGGATGAGGCCGGCAGCGCGCAGCTCATCCGGGCCGACCTCGGTCTGCTCCATCTCTTGAAGGTTGCTGACGTTGACGGAGCCGTAGACCGTTCGGTTGGGCGGGGTGAATCCTTTGAGCTTGGGAACGCGCCGGACCAACGGCATCTGGCCACCCTCGAAGAACAGCGGCACCTTGCCTCTGGCCTTCGTGCCCTTTGTCCCGCGACCCGTGGTCTTGCCGTGGCCCGAAGCTTCGCCACGCCCCATCCGCTTGCGACGCGTGCGGGCTCCCTCGGCCGGTCTCAGATCGTGAGGCTTCATCTTCCTTCCCTACTCCTTGGTCTCTTCGACGTCCACCAGATGCGCCACCGCAGCGATCATCCCCCTGATCTCCGGCCGGTCCTCATGGACCACCGTATCGCCCGGATGCTTGAGGCCGAGAGCCCTTACGGTCCCGCTTTGCTTGTCACCGCGCGAGGTGGCCGATCGCACCTGCGTCACCTTCAGCCTCCGCTGAGCCATGTTCCCTCTTCCCGAGAGCTACTCGGTGCCGGCCGACGCATCCACGAGATATCCGGGCGCGACCTCGGTGGGGGTCTTTCCCCTTCGTCGTGCGACCATGGCCGCCGTATTCAAGCCCTTCAAACCCTTCACCGTGGCGCGCACGATGTTGATCGGGTTATCCGAACCGAGCGACTTCGAGAGGATGTCCCTGATCCCTGCGCACTCGACTACGGCACGTACCGGGCCCCCGGCGATAACCCCAGTACCTGGAGATGCCGGCTTGAGCAGCACTGCCCCACCCGAGTCCTCACCGATGATCTCGTGGGTGATCGTCTGTCCCACCATCGGTATCTTGAAGAAATTGCGTTTGGCCTCTTCCACGCCCTTCTGGATGGCTGCCGGGACCTCACGCGCTTTCCCGTAGCCGACTCCGACCTGACCCTTCCCGTCGCCAACGACCACGAGGGCCGTGAAGGAGAACCGACGGCCTCCTTTGACGACCTTTGCGACGCGGTTGATCGAGACGACTCTCTCCTCGTACTGGGATCGGTCGTCGTCGCGCCGCGGTCCCCGGCCTGGGCCACCCGATCTCCCCATCAGTTCATTCCTTCCTCTATGCAATAAGGCATCAGAGCTCGAGGCCGCCTTCGCGGGCCCCTTCCGCCACGGCCGCCACGCGGCCGTGGTACTGGAACCCACCCCGGTCGAAGCTCACCTGGGTGACGCCCGCCGCCTTCGCCTTCTCCGCGACGGCTCGGCCCACTTCCTTGGCCCTTGCCTTGGCGTCTCCACCGTTCGAGCTTGCAAGCGAGGAAGCAGCCGCCAGCGTCTTGCCCGCGACGTCGTCGATCACCTGCGCGTAGATGTGCCGGTTCGAGCGGTAGACGGCGAGGCGGGGTCGCTCCGCCGTCCCAAGGATCTTCTTGCGAACCCTACGATGTCTCCGGCGCAGGGCCCGCAGCTTCAGCTTCCTATCCATCATGCACCAGCCGCGGCTTTGGCGGCCTTCCCGCCCTTGCGCCTGACGTGCTCACCCTCATAACGGATCCCCTTCGCCTTGTAGGGCTCGGGCTTGCGGATCGCACGTATCTCAGCAGCGGTCTGCCCCACGAGCTCTTTGTCGATCCCGCGGACCGTGATCCTGGTCGGCGTTGGGACATCGAACTCGATCCCGTCGGGTGCCGGCTTCCTAACCGGATGTGAGAAGCCGACGGCGAACTCGATGTCGTTGCCCTGCTTGGTCGCCCGGTAGCCGACCCCATGGATCTCTAAACGCTTCTCGAAACCCTCGGTTACCCCGACGATCATGTTGTTGATAAGAGTGCGCGTCAGGCCGTGCAGCGCCTTGACCTCGCGTGACTCACTGTCGCGGGTAAGACGCAACTCTCCGTCCGACTGCTCGACCTTTATCTCCTCGGGGATACCGCGCTGGAGCTCCCCTCTGGGCCCGTTCACGGTGACCCGTCGGCCAGCGATGCTCACATTGACCTCGGAGGGGATGCTTATGGGGTTCTGCCCAACTCTCGACATGACAACCTCTACCAGACGTAGGCGAGGATTTCCCCGCCGATCTTGGATTGGCGTGCCTGCTTGTCGGTCATCACACCTTGCGACGTGGAGATGATGGCGACTCCCATCCCTCCGAGGACGCGAGGCAAATCCTGAGCGCCCCGATAAACGCGTCGACCTGGTTTCGATATCCGGCGAAGCCCCGAGATGGCACGCTCGCGTTCTTCCGTATAGCGAAGCGTGATCCGGATCATCGGATGCGCCCCATCCTCGACGACCTCGAAACCGGTCACGAAACCCTCGTCTGCGAGGATCTGCGCGATGTTCTTCTTGATGCGTGACGCTGGGATGAACACATCGTCGTGCATGGCTAACGACGCGTTACGGATGCGAGCCAGCATGTCGGCGATGGGATCGGTCATGGTCATGTGGTTATTACTCCTCACCAACTCGACTTCGTGATACCGGGGATCTCTCCGTTGTGAGCCATCTGTCGGAAGCAAAGCCTGCACAACCCGAACCGCCTGAAGACCGCTCGCGGCCGGCCGCAGCGCGCGCAGCGCGTATACGCTTGAACCTTGTACTTGGGCTTCGCCTTCGACTTATTGACAAGAGCCTTCTTCGCCATTCACATGCCCCCTAGCCGATTTGCCCTTGCTGTCTGAACGGAAAGCCGAGGGCAGACAGAAGAGCCAGTCCTTCTTCGTCGGTCGCCGCAGTCGTGACGATCGTGATGTCCATCCCTCGGGTCTGATCGATGTCGTCGTAGTCGATCTCCGGGAACACGAGCTGTTCCGTGACACCGAAGGTGTAGTTGCCGTTCCCGTCGAACGACCTGGGGTTCAACCCCCGGAAGTCCCTGATCCGAGGTAGCACGATGGACAGCAGCCGGTCGAGGAAGTCCCACATCCGGTCGCCGCGCAGCGTGGCCGCTGCACCTATCGGCATGCCTTCTCGGAGCTTGAACGTTGCCAGCGACTTGCGCGCTCGACGCACTCCCGGCCTCTGGCCCGTGATCGTGGTCAGGTCCTTGACCGCACCCTCCATCAGCTTCGCGTCTCGAGGGGCGTCGCCCACACCCATGTTGACGACCACCTTCTCGGGTCGCGGGACCTCCATGAGGTTCTTCAGGCCGAGGTCGTCCTTGAGGCGGGACACGAGCTCGGAGCGATAACGCTCCTTGAGCCTCGGCGTGTAGGTCTTCTCGGCAGTTGCCATCACAACTCCGTTCCGCACTTCTTGCACACGCGCACCTTGGCGCCGGTACCCTTCTCGATCCGGAAGCCCGCCCGTGTAGGCCCGTCGGTAGGACAGACGAGCGCGACGCTGGAGATGTCGACGGCAGCTTCCTTGTGACTGATGCCGCCCTCTTGCGCACCGCGGCGGCTCATGCGGATCTTCTCGTGGCGTGTCACCCGGTTGACGCCCTCGACGATCACCTTGCCCTTCTTGGGCAGGACCTCGAGCACCCGGCCCTTCACGCCCGCCGCAGCATCCTTGCCGGCGATGACCTGGACTGTATCGCCCTTGCGGATCTTGAGACTCACCTCACAACACCTCCGGCGCCAGCGAGATGATCTTCATGAATCGTCTCTCGCGGAGCTCTCGCGCGACGGGTCCGAAGATACGCGTCCCGCGCGGCTGCATCTGGTTGTCCACGATGACGACGGCGTTGTCATCGAACCTGATGTAGGAACCGTCACCGCGGCGGCGCTCCTTCGCAGTTCGGACAACGACGGCTCTTACGACATCCGACTTCTTCACCGCTCCGCCGGGAATCGCGTCCTTGACCGTGCACACCACGATGTCCCCGATGCCTGCGTAACGGCGCCGGGAGCCACCGAGCACCTTGATGACCAGGACCTCCCGTGCTCCCGTGTTATCTGCAACACGACATCTTGTCTCTTGTTGGATCACTTTGCTCTTTCCACGATCTCGACAAGCCGCCAGCGTTTGGTCTTTGAGAGAGGGCGTGTTTCCATGATGCGAACCGTGTCGCCGACCTTCGACTCGTTATCCTCATCGTGGACCTTGAGCCTCTTGTTGCGGCGCACGATCTTGCCGTAGGTGGAGTGGGCGGCCGCGTTCCGAACCTCCACGACGACCGTGCTGTCCATGACGTCGGACACGACCCGACCGACTTCGATCTTTCGCTTGCCTCGCTCCTCGACGTTCGCTGCGTCGGCGCTCATCTCTGGATCCCTCGTTCGGCCTCGGTCAGCTCTCTTTCCCTCAGGATGGTCCTCAGCCGCGCCACGTCCCTGCGCAGCTCTCCCAACCGTTTGTAGTTGTCGAGCTGGCCGGTTGCGTTCTGGAAGCGGAGGTTGAAGAGCTCCTCCCTGGTCTCCACCAGCCTCTGCTCGATCTCGTCCTCGGAGAGTTCCCGTATCTCCCTGGGCTTGATCATTGGACCTCCAGGGTCTGCTCACGTGAGACGAACCGGCACTTGATGGGCAGCTTGTGTGCCGCAAGCCTGATGGCCTCGCGTGCGATCGGCTCGGGGATACCGGCGATCTCGAACATCACCCGTCCCGGCTTGACGACCGCGACCCATCCTTCGGGGTTCCCCTTCCCGGAGCCCTGGCGGGTCTCGGCCGGCTTCTTCGTGAACGGCTTGTCGGGAAAGATGTTGATCCACACCTTCCCGCCGCGCCGGATGTGGCGAGTCATGGCGATGCGAGCAGCCTCGATCTGACGGTTCGTGATCCACCCCGGCTCGACGGCCATAAGGCCGTAGTCCCCGAAGTTGACCGTCGTGCCTCCCTTGGCCTGGCCTCTCATGCGCCCGCGATGTTGCTTGCGATGCGTGACCTTCTTGGGCTGCAGCATCAGCCATCGGCTCCTTGAGAGGCGGGGCCCCCCGAATCGTCGGGCGCCGGAGCAGTTCGACCGGTGCCCGCCTTGGGAGGGGTGGGCTCCGTCGTGCCGGCGGTTCCCTTCTCACGCTCCTCACCCGGAGCGGCTTCAGCCGCTTCCCCCTCCGCGATCGATCCCTTCGATTTTCGGGTTGGCGGCGGCGATCCCGACTGACCTGCTGAGGCGGTGGCGCCGGCTTGCATCGACCGCGACTTGCGGGCCTCTCGCTCTTCGGCGCCGCGGCCGACGGTCTCGCCGGCGGCCAGGGCGGCCTCACGGCGCAGGCGCGCTGCATCGCGGGCGGACGCGTACATGTCCTGGAAGGGCCCCTTGTATATCCAGACCTTGACCCCGATCCGGCCGAACGTCGTCTTGGCTTCCGAGAACCCGTAATCGATGTCCGCACGAAGTGTGTGCAGTGGCATCTGACCCTCGATGTACCACTCGGTACGACACATCTCCGCGCCTCCGAGGCGCCCGGCGCACTGCACTCGCACGCCCTTGGCTCCGTTGCGCATCGCGGTGCCGACGGCCTTCTTCATAGCTCGGCGGAAGGAGACACGGCTCGCGAGCTGCTCTGCAACGCCCTGAGCGATGAGCTGAGCATCGAGCTCGGGCTGCTTGACCTCGATGATGTTGAGGCGAACGTCAATCGGCTTGCCGTAGAGCTTCGATTCCATCTGCTCTAGCTTCGAGCGCAGCCGCTCGGCCTCGGAGCCTCGTCTGCCGATGACGATTCCCGGTCGGGCGGTGTGGGCATCGATACGGACGCGCTCACGCGTCCGCTCGATGTCGATCCGCGAGATGCCGGCGTGGGGAAGCTCCCCAAGCAGGTACTCGCGGATGCGGAGATCCGCCACGAGATATTCGCGGTACTCCTTTTCCGTGAACCAGCGCGACTTCCAGTCGGTGTGAATACCGAGGCGAAAGCCGTAGGGATGAACCTTTTGACCCATCTACGAATCCTTCTTTCGGGTGGTCTTCTTGGCGGTGGTCTTCGCGGTCGGCTTCTCGGCCGTCGTCTTCTTCGCCGTCTTCTTGGAAGTCGATTTCCGGGTGCTCTTCTTCTTCTTCGCGGTGGTCTTCTTCGCGGTGGTCTTCTTCCCCGTGGACTTGGCCGTCGACTTCCGAGTGGTCTTCTTCCGATCGGGCTTCGACTCGTCGGGCTTGGGGGCGGCGGGCCTGCGGGTCGGCTTGCGCGCCGGAGCCTCGGTCTCCTCGTGCTCCTCCTCCGGGCGGCCGACTACCACTGCGATGTGACAGGTCCGCTTGCGGATCCGCGTTGCTCGTCCCAGCGCGCGTGGCCTGAAGCGGCGCAGGGTGGGGCCCTCATCCACCCACGCTCGAGCCACCACCAGCTCGTCTGCCGGGAGCGCGCCGTTGTGCTCGGCATTCGCGATGGCCGATTCGAGCACCTTTCCGACGGGGGCCGAGGCCGCCCGCGGCGTGAACCTGAGCACCCTGCGAGCGTCCTCGACGTGACGCCCCCTGATCAGATCGACGACCTGGCGCGCCTTCGTTGGTGACATGCGGATGTACTTCGCCGTGGCAATGGCTTCCTGTGCTCCGGGGGCAATCTTGTACGCCATCAGGCGATACCTCCGGTGCCGTTGCTGAGGCTCTGGCGAGCGAAAAGCGCGCAAGGCAAGGCCGCAGGGAGCGGGCGTACCTGGAAGGTACGGTCGCGACCGAGAACGCAGCATGGCGCAGCTTTGCAGCCGCCAGAGCCCAGCGAATGGTGCCGGTGGTGTCGCATCACTTAATCCTTGTAGTGCGTTCTGCGGAGCCACCGTGTGTGCGGAATGCGCGCGTTGGGGCGAACTCTCCCAGCTTGTGGCCGACCATCGATTCCGTGACGTAGACGGGTACGTGCTTGCGCCCGTCGTGCACAGCAATCGTGTGGCCGACCATCTCCGGGATGACCGTCGAACGCCGAGACCACGTCTTGATAACGCGCTTCTGATTCTGCTTGTTCATCTCAACGATCTTGACGAGCAGATGGTCGTCGACAAACGGACCCTTCTTCAATGATCGAGGCACTATCTGCCTCGCTTCTTCCTGCGCCGGCGGACGACGAGCGCGTCCGACGGCTTCTTCTTGCGGGTTCGGCCCTCGGGCTGACCCCATGGGGTCACCGGATGCCGGCCCCCGGACGACTTGCCCTCTCCACCTCCAAGAGGGTGATCGACCGGGTTCATCGCCACGCCTCGAACGGAGGGGCGCTTGTTCTTCCACCGAGCTCGGCCGGCCTTGCCGAGAGTGATCAGCTCGGCCTCCGGATTACCAACTTCCCCTACGGTCGCCCGGCAGTCGAGGAGCACCATCCGCATCTCACCCGACGGGAGCCGCACCGAGGCGTGCTTCCCTTCCTTGGCTACGAGTTGGACGGACGAGCCCGCCGACCTGGCCATCTTCCCGCCGGCGCCCGGCTTGAGCTCGACGTTGTGAACCACCGTGCCCACGGGGATGTTCCGTAGCGGCAACGCATTGCCGGCGCGGATGTCGGCCTTCGGACCCGATTCCAGGACGTCCCCCACTCGCACGCGCTGGGGCATCAGGATGTAGCGCTTCTCTCCGTCCGCGTAATGCAAAAGAGCGATACGCGCGTTGCGATTCGGGTCGTACTCGACGTGAGCGACCTTAGCGGGGACGCCGTCCTTGTCCCTGCGGAAATCGATCACGCGGTAGCGAACCTTGTTGCCGCTGCCTTGATGGCGAGCGGTGACCCGACCGTGGGTGTTGCGGCCTGCCTTCTTGGGCCTGGGTTGGACGAGCGACTTCTCCGGCTGATTGCGAGTCAGCTCCTTGAAGTCGGCATGCGTCTGGAACCTGCGGCTTGGTGTGGTCGGTTTCGATTTGCGTATCGCCATTCGGAGCCCCTTTACGCCTGTTGCTCGAAGATCTCGATCTTGTCGCCCTCGGCGAGCTTGACGATCGCTCGCTTGGTGTCTGGGCGCCTGCCTTCGGTGAAGCGGAAACGCTTGCGCTTGCCTTTTCTGTTCATCGTGTTGACTCCAACCACCCTGACGCTCCAGATCGCCTCAACTGCTTGGCGGATCTCCGTCTTGTTGGCGTCGGGATGGACTTGGAACGTGTACGCGTTCTGATCCAGCAGCGAATAGGACTTCTCGCTGACGACCGGAGCCAGAATCACATCGCGAGGGTCGTTCTTCGTGCTCACGGCCGACCCCCCTTCACCCGGGCCGAGAGCTTGTCGAACGCGGACGACGTGAAGATAACGGCATCGGCGACCAGTACGTCGTACGTGGCGAGGGAGCCGAAGAGTGAGAACGCGGCTTTGTCGAGATTGCGAAAGGCGCGGTCCACGGTGCGCGAAGACTCGTCCTCCGGATCGAGCACGATCAGCACTCGCCCCTCGATGTCCGCCGCGCCCAACGCGTCGGCGGCCGCTTTCGTCTTCGTTTCGTTGAATCCGTCGAGTATCCACACCAGGCCATCGTTCGCTTTGTCGGCGAGAGCAGACCTGAGCGCCGCTGCGCGCATCTTCTTGTTCACTCTTACGGAGTAGCTGCGTGGCTTCGGGCCGTGAACGATGCCCCCACCCACCCAGATGGGGCTGCGGATCGAACCGTGACGAGCACGGCCCGTCCCCTTCTGTCTCCACGGCTTGCGGCCACCCCCGCGAACCTCTGACCGCGTTTTCGTGGACGCAGCGCCGGACCGGGCCTGAGCGAGCTGAGCGGTGACCACCTGATGCATCAGTGGCACGTTGACCTCGCCGCCGAAAAGCCCCTCGGGGAGGTCGCGATCGCCCGTGACCTTTCCAGAGGCATCGATGACCTGGGCCTTGAGTTTGCTCGCCATCAGCCGGCCTTCCTCTGAGTGCTGCGCCGGCGCAGCCGAATACCAGAGCGCACCATCAACAGCGATCCCCTGGGCCCGGGGACCGCTCCCCGGATCAAGAGAAGGTTGCGTTCGGGATCTGCCTTGATGACCTTGAGGTTCAAGGTCGTAACCCGCCGGTGGCCGAGATGCCCCGCCATGCGGGTTCCCTTGAAGACGCGCGCGGGGGTTGCGCAGGCTCCGATTGCGCCGGGGGAACGGTGCTTGGCCTGGGTCCCGTGCGTGGCCGACTGGCCTTTGAAGTGATGCCGTTTGATACTCCCGGCGAATCCCTTCCCCTTGGTGACGCCGATGACGTCGACGATCTCGCCTTCTTCGAATATGTCGGCCTTGATCTCGGCTCCCAGCTCGTAGTCGACGAGGTCGTCGGTCACGTCGTCCAGGCGCAACTCGACCAGATGCCGTGCGGGGTCGATATCTGCCTTCGAGTAGTGACCGGCCATGGGCTGGTTCGTCTGCTTGGGCGCGCCGAAGGCGAGCTGCACCGCCGTGTAACCGTCCGACTCGACCGTCTTCACCTGCGCAACGTTGCAGGGTCCGGCCTCGACCACGGTCACGGGCACGGCGCGGCCCGAGTCGTCGAACACCTGGGTCATCCCAACCTTGCGACCGAGGATGCCCTTGACCTCTGGCATGTATCCCTTCCTCGTCTAGAGCTTGAGCTCGATGTCCACCCCCGCCGGCAGGTCGAGCCGCTGCAGCGAGTCGACCGTCTTGGCCGTCGGGTTGACGATGTCGAGCAACCGCTTGTGCGTGCGCATCTCGAAATGCTCACGCGAGTCCTTGTCCTTGTGCGGCGAGCGGATCACCGTGTACACAGACCGTTCGGTCGGCAAAGGGATCGGGCCGTTGACAGTCGCCCCCGTTCGAGTCACCGTCTCGACGATCTTCTTCGCACTCTGATCGATGACCTCGTGGTCGTAGGCCTTCAGCCTGATCCGAATCTTCATTCCACTCGCCATCTGCTTACGTCCCTCTCGACGATCCGGTCGCTACTCGATGATCTTCGTGACTCGACCGGCGCCCACAGTGCGTCCGCCCTCGCGGATGGCGAACCGCAGGCCTTCGTCCATGGCGATCGGCTGGATGAGCTCGACCTCCATCTCGGTGTTGTCGCCCGGCATGACCATCTCGGTCCCGCCGGGGAGCTTGATCGACCCGGTGACGTCGGTGGTCCGGAAGTAGAACTGCGGCCGGTAGTTGTTGAAGAAGGGGGTGTGCCGGCCGCCTTCCTCCTTGCTCAGGATGTAGACCTGACCCGAGAACCTCGTGTGGGGTGTGATCGAGCCGGGCTTGGCCAGCACCTGGCCGCGCTGCACCTCGTCCTTCTTGGTCCCACGCAGGAGTATGCCGGCGTTGTCACCAGCCTGCGCCTCGTCGAGCATCTTCCGGAACATCTCGATGCCCGTGACGACCGTCTTCGAGGTCTGCGGCTGGATCCCGACGATCTCGATCTCCTCGCCGACCTTGAGCACGCCCTGCTCGACGCGTCCGGTGACGACGGTGCCTCGACCGGTAATCGTGAATACGTCCTCGATCGGCATGAGAAAGGGCTTCGCGGTATCGCGCTCGGGCTCGGGGACGTACTCGTCCACGGCAGCCATGAGCTCGACCACCTGATTACCGGCCTCTTCGTCTCCATCGAGGGCTTTGAGGGCGGACACGCGGATCACGGGGACGTCGTCGCCGGGGAACTCGTACTCGGTCAGGAGCTCACGGACTTCGAGCTCTACCAGATCGAGCAGCTCCGGGTCGTCGACCATGTCGACCTTGTTCAGGGCGACGACTATGTAAGGAACGTTCACTTGACGCGCCAGCAACACATGCTCGCGCGTCTGAGGCATTGGCCCGTCTGCCGCGGAGACGACGAGGATCGCGCCGTCCACCTGGGCGGCACCCGTGATCATGTTCTTGATGTAGTCGGCATGACCCGGCATGTCGACGTGGGCGTAATGACGGTTCTCCGTCTCGTACTCGATGTGCGAGATAGCGATCGTTATGCCCCGCTCCTTCTCCTCCGGAGCGTTGTCGATCTGCTCGAACGCTGTGAACTGCACGTTCGAGTTCTGCTCGGAGAGCACTTTCGTGATCGCCGCGGTAAGCGTGGTCTTACCGTGGTCGATGTGACCCATAGTCCCGATGTTGACGTGGGGCTTGGTGCGCTCGAACTTTGGCTTAGCCATCGCCTCTCTCCTTCTCTACCGGCCTATTCGCCTCGAACCGTAGCTACGATCTGCTCCCCGATCGACTGCGGTACCTCCTGATACGAGTTGAACTGCATGGTGTAGGTCGCACGCCCTTGCGTCCGGCTGCGAAGCTCGGTCGCGTACCCGAACATCTCCGCCAGCGGCACCTGAGCCTTCACGATCCGGTCCTGGCCGCGCTGATCCATCGTCTCGATCCGACCGCGCCTGCCCGACAGGTCTCCGATGACGTCGCCCATGTACTCCTCCGGGGTAACTACCTCGACGTCGAATACGGGCTCCAGCAAAACCGGCTTGGCCTTTCTGGCCGCTTCCTTGAGCGCCATCGATCCGGTGATCTTGAAGCTCATCTCGGACGAGTCAACCTCGTGATGAGAACCGTCTACGAGCGTGACGCGCAGATCCACCATCGGGTAACCCGCGAGAACGCCGGATGCCATCGCCTCTTGCACTCCCTGATCGACCGCGGGGATGTATTCATTCGGGATGCGCCCTCCGGTGATCTTGTTGACGAACTCGTAACCGCCTCCGGGGCCGGTCGGTTCCACATTGATGACGACATGCCCGAACTGGCCCTTTCCTCCCGTCTGCTTGACGTAGCGGACCACGACCTTCTCGATCGGGTTCGTAATGGTCTCGCGATAAGCCACCTGGGGCTTCCCGACGTTCGCGCCGACGTTGAACTCACGGATGAGACGGTCGACGAGTACCTCGAGATGCAGCTCTCCCATGCCCGAGATGATGGTCTGCCCCGTCTCGTCGTCCGTGTGAACGCGGAACGTCGGATCCTCCTCGGACAGGCGCTGCAGCGCGGTGGCCAGCTTCTCGGAATCGGCCTTCGACTTGGGCTCGATCGCAACATCGATCACGGGGGCCGGGAAGCTCATCTCCTCGAGCAGCACCGGGTCGTTCGGGTCGCAGATCGTGTCCCCGGTCAAAGTGTGCTTGAGCCCCACAACAGCCACGATGTCGCCGGCGAACACCGCCTGCTTGTCCTCGCGGTGGTTTGCGTGCATCTGCAGCAGCCGTCCGATGCGTTCCTTGCGATCGCGGGAGGAGTTCAACAGCGAATCGCCGCTCTTCAGGGTCCCCGAGTAGACGCGCAGGTAGGTCAGACGCCCGACGTAGGGATCACTCATGATCTTGAAGGCAAGGGCCGCGAAGGGTTCGTGGTCCTCGGGCTTGCGCTCGACGATGTCGCCTGTGTCGGGTCGGACCGCCTTCATCGGCGGGAGGTCTTGCGGACTGGGAAGGTACCAGCAGATCGCGTCCAGCAGCGGCTGCACGGCCTTGTTCTTGAAGGCCGACCCGCACAGAACCGCGGTTACCTCGCCCGACAAGGTTGCGCGTCGAAGAGCCTTACGGATCTGATCTGGATTGGGCTCTTTCTCGTGCACGTAGAGCCCCATGAGCTCCTCGTCGTGGTCGGCAAGCAGCTCGAGGAGGTCGTGGCGGTACTTGCCCGCCTCCTCCTTCATCGAGTCCGCGATAGGCCGGTCCTCCCATTCCTCGCCCATGCCGTCCGATGGCCAGTAGTGCGCCACCATCGTGATGAGGTCGACTACACCGTGGAAGTCGGCTTCCTTGCCAACCGGGAGCTGGATGATCGCCGGAGTGCCGTTGAGGCGGTCCTCGATCATCTGTACCGTCCGGTAGAAGTCGGCGCCGGTGCGATCCATCTTGTTCACGAAACAGATGCGGGGGACGTTGTAGCGGTCGGCCTGGCGCCACACGGTCTCGGATTGGGGCTCGACACCCGCGACGGCATCGAAGACTGCGACCGCTCCGTCGAGCACCCGCAGGCTGCGCTCGACCTCGACCGTGAAGTCGACGTGGCCCGGAGTGTCGATGATGTTGATCCAGTAAGCCTTCCAATGAGCCGTCGTCGCGGCCGAGGTGATCGTGATGCCGCGCTCCTGCTCCTGCACCATCCAGTCCATGACGGCCGCGCCCTCGTGGACCTCACCGATCTTGTAGGTCTTGCCGGTGTAGTAGAGGATGCGCTCGGTCGTGGTGGTCTTGCCCGCGTCGATGTGGGCCATGATCCCGATGTTGCGCGTGCGACTCAGGGGGGATTCGCGGATCACCGCGCCCCCTCCGCCCTTGACCTCGCGCAAATGCGGGCGCTTGTCCTGTTGCTGCTTCTCTGCTGCTTCGGCCATAATCCTTTACGGAAGCCGCTTCGCGACTTCGTTCGTCGTCGTTCCGCCTGAGACCTTGCGGTCTCGGCGCCGATCACTCACGGAAGCCGCTTCGCGACTTCGTTCGTCGTCG
>JBOGXB010000017.1:0-33044 GCA_050694215.1 Actinomycetota bacterium | reverse complement strand
ACCCGGACCCCGGCACGGCCGAGCGTCACGAGACCCGCGCTATTCGCAACTCTCGTGACAGTTGAGCCAGGGCTGCTCGAGAGGGCCGCCTGCTAGGGACAGCAGAAATCCTCCTCACGCCACAGCTCGATCCCTTCTCGCACCGCGAGCGCGGCGATGGCAAGCCCAGCGATGGGATCGGCCCACCACCACCCGAGTAGCGAGTTCGCGACCAGACCCACGAGCAGGAACGCGGACATGTAGGTGCAGAGGATTGTCTGGACCGAGTCGGCCTTGAGCGAGCGGCTGTCGATCTCGACCGCCAGCTTCCGCTTGCGCGCGGCAAGCCATGGCATGACGATCAGCGACGCCACTGCGAGGGCGATCCCGACGGGGCTGTCGTCAGGCCGGCTCTGAGCGATGAGGTCGAGGACGGCGCGGCCGCCGATGTACGTCGCCAGGGCAAAGAAGGCAATCGCCACGAGGCGCACAGCTCTGCGCTCGGCGTCCTCGCTCGAGCGACGGCCGCCGATCTCGGTGCGGAAGCGCCAGACCAGGATCGCGGCGCTCGAGGATTCGACGACGGAGTCCAGGCCGAACCCGATCAACGCGACGGACCCGGCCACCGTTCCCGCGACGATTCCCACGACCGACTCGACGACGTTGTAAGCCAGGCTCACGTACTCGAGGACGATCCCCCTCTCCAGGCCATCCAAGCGCTCGGCCGGCGCGGCCGGAGGAGCCAAATCACGAGTCGGCTGGTTCGTGTCGATTTCGGGAGCTTCCTTCACAATCCGATGATGTCCGGTACCGCTGCGTTAGCAAACCTCCGCCACGCCGAGGTTCTTTCGCGATCCACAGGTTCTCAACATCCGGTTGTGGCGCGCCACCTGGGCCTTAGGGGGTTATCCACCGATCCCAGTTTCCCATTGCCGTCCACAGTGCTTGCCCCGTAGCGTTCCTTGTTCGAGACCGGGCAGCGGCGCCCGGGCGGACAGCGGACGAGGCCGGACGCGGACCGGCTAGCGGCAGCGGGCGAGACTTCCCCCAGCTACAGCGCGAAAGACGCGTACTTGTCTCAGGGCGCGCCTACAGTACGAACAGACGTTCGACAACGGATAGCGGAGGCGAGGCCGTGGCGCAGCGGGCAACGCTGGAGGCAGTGAGGTCCCCCAACCGGATCCCGCCGCACAACCTCGACGCGGAGCAGTCGGTGCTCGGGGCGATGCTCGAGTCGCGCGAGGCGATCGCGAACGTCATCGAGATCGTCAAGGCGGACGACTTCTACAAACCGGCACACACCGAGATCTACGACACCATCCTGACCCTCCACAGTCGGGGAGAGGCCGTCGACGCGATCACGGTTGCCGACGAGCTCGCCCGCCGCGGGACTCTTCAAGAGATCGGCGGCAAGCCCTACATCCACGGTCTGCTGGAGGCCTACCCGACCGCGACTGCGGCCGGTCATTACGCGCGCATTGTCGACGAGCTCGCGATCCTGCGCAGGCTCGTGGATGCGGGGAACAGGGTGCAGGAGATCGGCTTCTCGATGCCCGAGGACGTCTCCGCTGCGGTCGACGAGGCCGAGGGAATCATTTACGACGTCGGCGACAGGAGGCTCAAGGACGACTATCTCCCGATCCGTCAGCTCCTGACGGAGAACATGGAGATGATCGAGACCCTCTACGAACGGGGTGAGAACGTCACCGGTTTAGCGACCGGTTTCGGCGACCTGGACGACATGACATCGGGCTTCCAGCCGTCGAACCTGATCATCGTAGCGGCCCGCCCGAGTATGGGAAAGTCGTCGTTGCTCAACGACTTCGCGTTGCACTCGGCACTCAAGCAGCGTCAACCCGTCGTGGTCTTCTCACTCGAGATGTCGCGCCACGAGGTCGTGCAGCGCATGCTTGCGTCGGACGCGCGCGTCGACATGCAACGGATCAAGAAGGGATCGTTGCAGGAACAGGACTGGACGCGCCTGTCGGCAGCGCTCGGTCGACTCGCCGAGGCGCCGGTCTTCATCGACGATTCCGCCAACGTGACGCTCATGGAGATGCGCGCCAAGTGCCGCCGGCTAAAAGGGCGGCATGGACTGGGCCTCGTCGTTATCGACTATCTGCAGCTGATGCAGAGCCCGAAGAGGTCAGAGAACCGCCAGCAGGAGGTGTCGGAGATCTCGCGGGCCCTCAAGATCATGGCCAAGGACCTCGACGTGCCGGTGGTGTGCGCGTCGCAGTTGAACCGTGGCGTCGAGTACCGCTCCGACAAGCGTCCGCTCCTGGGCGACCTGAGAGAGTCAGGGTGCCTAACGGGAGACACCCTTGTGGCCCTTGCCTCCGGACAACGCGCTCCGATCAGCTCGCTAGTTGGGGAACGGCCAGAAGTTGTCACCTTGGATGGATGGCACATGCAGACTCGGCGCGCTTCCAAGGTGTGGAGGACGGGTTGCAAGCAGGTGTACAAGCTGACGACCGCAACCGGTCGAACCGTCCGGGCGACCGCAAACCATCCCTTCCGCACTTTGCATGGCTGGACGCCGTTAGAGGAGTTGACGAAGGGTTCACGAATCGCGGTGCCCAGGACGTATCCCGAGACGATCCTGCCAAATGAGCTCGACTCTAGTTACCTCGTTCTTCTGGGCCATCTCATCGGGGATGGCAGCTTCCTCAGGAACTTACCGCTCAGGTACGCAAGCCAAAGTGAGGCAAACATCGGCGCGGTGGCGCAGGCGGCCGAGGCTTTCGGCGTCAAGGCGAGAGTGAAGTTCGAGCCGGCCGCCAGGTGCACGAACGTCTTCTTGCCGGCTCCGTATCACCTCACGCACGGACGACGGAATCCCATCGTTAAATGGCTGGACGATCTCGGTCTGTACGACAAGAGATCGCATGAGAAATTCGTCCCAGAGTTCGTCTTCAGCCGTTCGTGTGCTGAAATCGGTCTCTTCCTGCGGCATCTCTGGGCCACCGATGGTTGCGTCTGGCTTCGCCGCAATGGAATGGGCCCAAAGATCGTCATGTATTACGGGACCAATAGCCGGCGACTGGCCCATGACGTTCAACACCTGCTTGCTCGACTGGGCATCATCTCGCGTATCAAGGCAACTCAGAAGGGACAACACAGACCTGGATACAACGTGATTATCACTGGGAACGCTGATCAGTTGCGATTCGCACTCATCGTCGGTGGCTATGGAGAACGAGCCCTGGTCATCTCCGAGGCTCTGAAGATCCTTCAGGAGACGAAGGCGAACACTAATCGAGACACCATTCCGGTTGAGATCTGGGGCCTAGTGAAAACCCGAATGAGGGAACGAGGTATCACCCAGCGTGCGATGGCGGCGATGCGTGGTTCCACCTATGGAGGTACGTCCCACTTCAAGTTCGCGCCGAGCCGCCCGCTTTTGAATCAGTACGCCGAACTCCTCGATGATATGGGCCTAAAGGAGATTGCGAACTCGGACGTCTTCTGGGACACCGTCGTCTCGGTCGAGCCCGACGGAGTCGAGGACGTCTACGACATGACCGTCCCGACCACACACAACTTCGTGGCCAACGGGCTCAGCGTCCATAATTCGATCGAGCAAGACTCGGATCTCGTCATGTTCATCTACCGTGACGAGGTCTACAACCCGGACTCCGAGCAGAAGGGTGAGGCCGAGCTCATCGTGGCAAAGCATCGCAACGGCCCCACCGGGCTCCTGCGGCTCGCGTTCATGAACCAGTACACGAAGTTCGCCAACATCGCGCGGGGGCCAGGCTTCTGACCGAGCTTCCGACCGCGCGTCGAATCCGCGCCATCCATCGGAGGCTCCGCAAACAACAGGGCCCCTTTCAGCCCAAGCCGCAGCGCCCGATACTCGACGAGCTCGTGCTTACGGTGCTGTCGCAGAACACCTCCGACGCCAACAGCGGGCGAGCGTTCGAGGGGCTCAAGCAACGATTCCCCACTTGGGATGAGGTCGCCGGCGCGCCTGTCGAGGAGCTTGCCGACGCGATCCGGGCCGGCGGTATCGCGGAGGTGAAGTCCCGCCGGATCAAGCAGATCCTGCACGAGATCGAGGCGAGAGAGGGCTCGATAGACCTATCCAGGTTGAGGAGGGTGGAGGACGTCGACGCGACCGATTACCTCCTTTCGCTCCCCGGGGTGGGCGCGAAGACCGCCGCCTGCGTCCTGGTCTTCTCGATGGGTCGTGATGCCTTCCCGATCGACACACACGTCCACCGGATCCTTCGCCGCCTCGGCTGGATCGAGGACAAGACCTCCGCCGACCAGGCTCACCGGGTAATCGGCCCTCGCATCCCACCTGAGATCCGCTACGACCTCCACATGGCGTTCATCCGTCACGGCCGGGAGATCTGCAAGCCGCGCAACCCGCGTTGCTCGGTATGCGTCCTGTTCGATCTCTGCGAAGCAGGCCCCGCGTTCGTCGCCTCCGGCGAGGCCCGGTGAGCCTCCCCACCTTGAGCTTCTTTGCATCCAGAAGATCTGATGCAGATGCTGTCGATGCAAAGACCGAACGCGTCGGAGGATCGTGGTTGGGCTCTTCGAGCGGGTGAAGGGAATCGAACCCTCGTAACTAGCTTGGGAAGCTAGAGCTCTGCCATTGAGCTACACCCGCGGCGAGCAGCGATTATAGGTCGGAGGTTGAACCGGGGTTCGTCGACGACCGGCCGGTAGACTGCCCTCGACTGCTCGATTACTCGGGGGTGCCCCATGATCCTCTCGGACCGCGACATCCGGGAAGCCATTGCGTCCGGCCGCATCGGCATCGATCCGTTCAAAGACGAGGACGTGCAGCCCTCCTCAGTCGATCTCCACGTCGGGCGCTTCTTTCTGACCTTTCATAATCACCGGCATCCATTCATCGACGTGCGCAAGCCCATGGAAGGTCTAACGGAGCAGGTCGAGGTCCCTCATGGCGAGGCCTTCATCCTTCATCCCGGCGAGTTCGTGCTGGGATCTACGTGCGAGTACGTGACCCTGTCCGACGATCTCGTCGCGAGGCTCGAGGGCAAGAGCTCACTCGGCCGGCTGGGACTTCTCATTCATAGCACCGCGGGCTACGTGGACCCTGGCTGGGAGGGACATCTCACGCTCGAGCTGTCCAACGTCGCAAACCTTCCAATCACGATCTACCCGGACATGAAGATCGGCCAGATCAGCTTCTTTCAGCTCACGTCTCCGGCGGAGAATCCCTACGGGTCCAAGGCGGTGGGCTCGAAGTATCAGGGGCAACGGGGGCCGACCCCATCGCGCTTCTATGAGAACTTCGAACGCCGCTGAGCCGCTTTCCCGGCCCCCGAGTGAGTACTCCGTTGGCCTATACGGGACGTGGTACTCACTCGCGAAGCCGATGAGTCCCCGCTCGGTAACCGTGTTCGCTAGGTGAGGTCCAGCCAGCCCAGCAGTTTCTCGACGGCGGACCTGTCCCCCTCGATTCGAACGTCGTCCGGCCCGGCCCTGCGCCACAGCAGCAACACGAGGTCAGAAGCGGAAGCAGACGCAGAGGCCACCGGCTGACCCTTCCCATCCGCGGTCTCCACCCCTTCCTTGCCCAGCCTCAGGTCCCACGTGCTGCCCTCATCCGCGCGCAGTCGAACCACCGAGCCGTCACCTCCCAGCGCGGGTTGCTCGTCGTCCTCGAGCGCGGTGGGAAACCAAATGTCTGCGAATTCCTGGACACCGTCTTCCGCCAGCACCTGGTCGATGGGAGTCGGAGCGCCAATAGCGGACTAGCAGTCCCACCGATGGATGCTCGACTCGTTGGCCATGCGTCGTGGGATGAACGACATCGTCTTGTTTACGGACCACGTCCAAATCGGCTCGCTAGGGTCGGCGTGCCGCACAGCCTGGATGAGCTTCTCTACTTCCTTGACGACGCCGTCGAGAAGCTCCTCGTCAGCGGGGATCTTAGGCTCGTCGTCCTCGGACACATCGGCCGGATCCTGGAGTCGCCGCTCCGCGACAAGGCCCCACCACGCGTACACACCCCACATGTGCTCGACGAGATCGCGCACCGTCCATCCGGGGCACGACGGCACCGGCTTATCGAAGTTCCCCGCGGCCGCGGCGACAAAGAGGTCGCACTCGTGATGGAGGTGTCTGATGTAGTCGGTATCGCTCAAGTCGTCTTCGGGTCGCCCGGCCCGGCCGGGGTGCCCGTCGTCTGCGAGGTCTCTTCGGTGGCCGGGTAGTCGTCTCCGTTACCCGTCTGACTTCCGTTGCCTCCGTCTCTCGCCTTAGCCGCGGACGACTCCGGATGGAACTCGATCGACTGCAGCAGCAACTGCGCGACGTCCCTGACGGCCATCTGCTCCTCCGCGTGACGCTCACTGATGCCGTCGGAGAGCATGATGTTGCAGAACGGGCACCCGACCGCGAGCGTGTCGGAAGCGGATGCGAGCGCCTCGTCGGTTCGCTCGGTGTTGACCTTCTTGCCCATCCGCTCTTCCATCCACATGCGTGCCCCGCCGGCGCCGCAGCAGAACGTGTTGTGGCCGTGGCGATGGAGCTCCCCGTACTCGGTCCCGGGGATCGCCTCGATGACCTCCCGCGCGCCCTGCCACACGTCGTTGTGGCGCGCGTTGTAGCAGGGGTCGTGGTAGGTGACCTTCTTCGCCATCTCACCCTGCGGCCGGAGTCGGCCCTCCTTGACCAACTGGGCGAGGAACTCGGTGTGGTGAACGACCTCGAACGTGCCGCCGAACTGTGGGTACTCGTTGAACATCGTGTTGAAGCAATGAGGGCAGACAGTGACGATCTTCTTCACCTTGTGTTCCTTGAGCAGCTCGATGTTCTGCTCGGCGAGCATCTGATAGATGTACTCGGCCCCCATGCGTCGCGCCGGATCGCCGTTGCAGTTCTCGTCCGGCCCGAGGGTCGCGAACTTGACGCCCGCGATTTGCATCAATCGAGCGAAGTCGTACACGACTTTTTTGTTGCGGTCGTCGTATGCACCTGCGCAACCGACCCAGAACAAGACCTCCGCGTCGGGAGCCTCGGAGATGTGAGGGATCTCGAGCGGCTCTTGCTTCGAGGTGCCCTTCGCCCATTCGATCCGCGCCTGAGGGGGCTGGCCCCAAGGGTTACCGGTGGTCTCCAGGCTTTGGAGTGCGCTCTGCATTTCCCGAGGGAAGCGGGATTCGCCCATGATGAGGTTTCTGCGCATGTCGACTATCGCGTCGATGTGCTCGATGTTGACCGGACATGCCTGCACGCACGCCCCGCACGTCGTGCAATCCCAGATGACCTCGTCCTCGACGATCTCCGGATTCAGCGGAGGGAGGGTCTCGATCGCCTTTGCGAACGCATCCTCACTCTCGCGTTTGGCGGCGAGCAGCGCGGGGCCGTGCTCGAACAGCGCATCCCGCAGGTCCATGACGAGTAGCTTGGGAGATAGCGGTTTGCCCGTGTTCCAGGCCGGGCACTGCGACTGACACCGACCGCATTCCGTGCAGGTCATGGTGTCGAGCAGCTGCTTCCATGTGAGGTCGGTGATCTTCGCGGCGCCGAAGGTGTCCTCTTCGGACATCTCCTCGATGTCGATGTGCATAGGCTTGAGCGCGCCCTTCGGACGCTCGGACGTGAGCAGCACGTTGAACGCGGAAGTCACGATATGCAGGTGCTTCGAGTAGGTGATGTAGACGAGAAAGGCCAGGATGATCAACGAGTGCCACCATAAGAACACCGTGTCGAACGCATCTCGGGTGGCGAGCGAGAAGTTCTCGAAGAAGCCCGCGAAGAAATCCGATAGGGGAGTCCATCGGGTGTCGTAAGGGAAGTGACCGAGGGAGATCTCGGCCGCCCGCGTCAACAGGATCGTGATCATGATCCCGCCGATCGCGTACAGGATGTAGTCCGCTTCACGCAGGTGGGAGCCGCTGAACCGGCCCGGCCGCTGGATGTGGCGGATCGAGAGGGCAACTCCGATCGAAAGGAGCACTGCCACGACGAAGAAGTCCTGCACCGCACCGAGCGGTCCCCACCGTCCGACGAGCGGGATGTGGAAGCCTTCCTGATAGAAGGCACCGAAGGCCTCGACGATGGTCGTAAACAGGATGAGGAAGCCCCAGAAAATGAAGAAGTGCATCATGCCGGGGATCGTCCACTGCAATAGCTTGCGCTGGCCCAGAACGACGACGAGTTGGTCCTTGAGCTTGCGACCCAAGTCGTTCGGTTTGCGGTCGTCCTCTGTGCCCAAGGACAAGAGCCCGACGAGATCGTTCACCCTATAGGCAAACGCCCCCAGCGAAGCGAGGATGAGCAGAGTCATTAGGATCTTCTCGAGCACCCACTAACCTCCCTGGTGGAGCGCGTTGACCACTGGGCCGGGGATCGCGACGGAGTATAGGTCGTTGCCCCGGGCGAAGATCGAAGGAGTCGCGCGAACGCGCAAGCGGATCATGACGACGATCGACACAGCGGCAGGACAGATATCGGCACTCATCGACGGGCCCAAAGGAACGCCCGCCCTGATACTCGGCCACGGCGCAGGCTCCGGGATAAGGAGCGATTTCATGGAGTTCGTCGCCTCGGGACTTGCCGCCCGCGGCCTTCGCGTGACGCGCTTCAACTTCGCGTACCTGGAGGCGGGGAAGAAGACTCCCGACCGCCAACCGATTCTCGAGGAGACCTACAGCACCGTCGTCGAGTACGTCCGCCGTAAGGAGCAGCCGGAGCGATTGTTCCTGGGCGGCAAATCGCTGGGGGGACGCATCGCATCGCACGTCGTCGCAAATGGGGTCGAAGCGAACGGGCTCGTCTTCCTCGGCTATCCGCTGCATCCTCCCGGCAGACCGGATCGCCTCCGGACCGCCCACCTCAATGGGATCTCCGCACCGATGCTCTTCGTCGAGGGCACGCGCGATCCCTTCTGTCCTCTCGACACACTGGACAAGGTCCGAGCCGATCTCATCGCACCTACGGAGGTCGCCGTCATCGACGGCGGCGATCATTCCTTGCGGGTCCGCAAGTCGTCCGGGCGCTCAAGCGAAGACACGTGGACGGAGGCCGTGGAGGAGGTGGCGGACTGGGTCGAGCGTCACTGATCCGCCTCGGGGCCCTGCTGCCGTAGCTCCCTCGCGCACCGCAGGGGGCCTCGAGGGTCGGATCGAGACGGATGCGATCGCTCAGACCGACTGACCGGCCTCAGGGGGTGGTGGGGGCGCCGGCGTCCCGGAGGGGGTCAGGCTGCCCGACCTCAGTGCCTCGATCCGGCTCTCCAGCGGGGGATGGGTGTTGAACATGCGGTTGAGCCATGCTCCCGACCTCGTCCCGCCCTCGCCCGCCGCGCGGGGGATCGGCGCCTCGATCCACAGGTGTGCCGTCGCCCGGCTCCCGCTGCGGACCACGGTGTCGTCAGAGCGGAGTTTCTCGAGTGCTCCGATCAGACCCTCTGGGTAGCGCGTTACGAGCACGGCGTCGGCGTCGGCCAGATACTCCCGCTGTCGTGAGATTGCGAACTGGAGGAGCTGAGCGAACAGCGGCGCAAGCAGGAGCAAGACGAAGCCGATGATTGCGATGGGAAGACCGGCGCCGTTGCTCCGTCCGCGATCGCGCCCCCCGCCCCACCACATTGCCCGAAGGAACCAGTCCGCCAAGAGCACGACGACGCCGACCAGCGTGACGGTAAGCGTCATGACGAGCGTGTCGCGGTTCTTGATGTGCGAGAGCTCGTGGGCGATGACGCCCTGGAGCTCGGCGCGATCCATCTTCTCTATGAGGCCTCGAGTCACGGCGATCGCTGCGTGCTCGGGATCGCGGCCGGTTGCGAAGGCATTTGGAGCCGTGTCGTCGATCACGTACACACGCGGCTTGGGGATGCCCGAACCAATGGAGACCTCCTCCACGATGTTGTGTAACTGGCGGTACTGGGTCCCGTCTGCTGGTTTGGCCCGGCTCATCGACAACGCGATCTTGTCGGATGCGTACCACGACCCCCACGCCATGGCTATGGACAGACCAACGGCAAAGACGACCGCGTAGTAGCCATACCCGGTATAGATGCCGAACACGTATCCGATGACCGCGATGAGCGCGACGAAGATCAGGATGAGCAGCCACGACTTGCGAACGTTCGAGGCGACGCGCTCGTACACCTGACCCCCTTACGAGGGCTAGGAAGATGGTGGAGGACCGGGCGGAGAAGACGTGCTGGTGCCCTCGGCCGGAGGAGCCTTTGTACCCTGACCGAAGTCGACGTTGACCGGCTGTCTCGAGACCTCGTCCTCGGTCTCGAAGTAGGGCTTCGCGGTGAAGGAAAACGCCGAGGCGATGAGGTTGGTGGGGAACTGCTCCGTCAGGTTGTCGTATGAGAGAACTTGCTCGTTGTAGAACTGGCGGGCGAACGCGATGCGCCCTTCCGTCCCGGTCAGCTCCTCTTGAAGCGCGAGGAAGTTCTGGTTGGCCTTGAGATCGGGGTAGGCCTCGGAGACGGCAAGCAGCTGACGCAGGGCCTGGGTGAGCATGTTCTCTGCCTGAGCCTGCTCCTCCACGCCGCGCGCCTGGACGGCTTGCTGGCGGGCCTTGGTGACGGCCTCGAGAGTCTCGCGCTCGTGAGCTGCGTAGCCTTTGACCGTCTCGACGAGGTTTGGGATGAGGTCGTATCGCCTGCGGAGCTGGACGTCGATCTGAGACCAGGCCGCGTCGATGCGATTGCGGAACTGGACGAGCCTGTTGTACGCGAAGACCGCATAAAGGACAAGGAGCGCTCCGACTCCGACCACTATCCATCCGAAAACGCCCATGACCCCTCCATCCGATAACCGCGGGCGGTGCGGCCCGCACGCGCCCTGCAGACTAGAGTGCCTGGAGCGGGGCTGTTAAGCAAGCCATCCGGCTTAGGATCGGCCGCCATGAAGATCTCGATCGAGTACTGCGCTCAGTGAGGCTACGCCCCTAGAGCCGTCGGTCTGACGGAGCGCTTGCTAGAGGAGTTCGAGCACGACATCAGCGACCTCACACTGATCCCGTCGCGCGGCGGAGCCTTCGAGGTCGTGGTCGACGACCGCCTCATCTACTCCAAGAAGCAGACCGGACGCCACGCGGACTACGACGAGGTCTTGGCGAGCGTTCGCGCCCGCGTCGGCTAGGTGGACTAAGCAGTCTGAATCAGCTCGCCAAGCTGGAAGGCAAGATCCAGGGACTGGCGCGCGTTCAGTCGAGGGTCGCACAGCGCCTGGTAGCGCGTCTCGAGGTGCTCGTCGAGGACCTCCTCGGCTCCACCGAGGCACTCCGTGACCTCCTCGTGGGTCAGCTCGAGGTGGACTCCCCCGGCCACGGTCTCTTCTTGCCCGCAGGCGGCGAAGAACCCCTTGATCTCCGAAAAGATGTCGTCGAGCCGGCGCGTCTTCTTTCCGGACCTCGACATGAAGGTGTTGCCGTGCATCGGGTCGCACACCCAAACGATCTCGCGACCCTCTTTCCGGACCGCTCTCAATAAAGCCGGTAGCTTCTCTTCTACCGCCGACGCGCCCATGCGTGTGATGAACGTCAGACGGCCGGGTTCGTTCTCGGGGTTGAGCCGATCGCATAGGGCGAGAGCGTCGCTGGGGGCCGCGGTGGGGCCCAGCTTGCATGCGACGGGATTGTGCACTCCCGAGAGGAACTCGACGTGGCCCCGATCGGGATGCCGAGTTCTGTTGCCGACCCACAGGAGGTGGGCGGAGCAGTCGTAGGGATCTCCGGTCAGGCTGTCGATGCGTGTCAACGCCTCCTCGAAACCGAGCAGCAGGGCCTCGTGCGAGGTAAAGAGGTCGACCTCGTGGAGCTGAGAGTCCTTCCCCAGGTCGACACCGCACGCGTCCATGAAGCGCAATGCGCGATCGATCTCCCCCGCTATCGCTTCGTAGCGCTGCCCCTGCTTGCTCGCCGCCACGAATTCCTGATTCCACGTGTGGATCTGGTTGAGATCGGCGAATCCCCCTTTGGTGAACGCTCGGATGAGATTCAACGTCGCGGCCGACTGGTGGTAGGCGCGGATCAGGCGGTGAGGGTCGGCCCGCCGCGACGACTCGTCGAACGCGAAATCGTTGACCGCGTGACCTCGAAACGACGGGAGCTCTCGATCCTCGACCCGTTCACTCGGCGATGACCGGGGTTTGGCGAACTGACCGGCGATCCGCCCGACCTTCACCACTGGGAGCCCGGCCGCATAGGTGAGGACGACGGCCATCTGCAGGATGACCTTGAGCTTGTCGCGAATCCCATCGGCCGAGAAGTCCCCGAACGCTTCGGCGCAGTCCCCGGCTTGGAGCACGAAGGCTTCCCCACGGCTCGCCTTGGCCAGGAGGGACTTGAGGGTGCGCGCTTCCCCCGCGAACACGAGGGGCGGAAGCTCGTGCAGCTGTGCGAGGACGGCCTCGAGCTCCCCTGGATCGGGCCAGTCGGGTTGCTGGTCGGTGGGGAGGGTCCGCCATGACGATGGTGCCCACGGATCGTTCATGAGTCGATTCTCCAACGCTTCGGCCGTGCGTGGCACCATGTATGGGTGGTGAAGACGGCCGGCCTCGTGGGCCTCGACGAGATCACCGATGCCAGGCGCCTGCTCGAGGGGGTCGCGGTGCAGACGCCGCTGGACCGGTCCCGGGCATTGTCGGACCATGTCGGCGGCCCGGTCTTCATCAAGTGCGAGAACCTGCAACGCACCGGGTCGTTCAAGATCCGAGGCGCATACAACCGGATCTCACGGCTGAGCGTGCAAGAGCGAGAGGCGGGGGTCGTCGCGGCGTCCGCAGGCAACCACGCTCAGGGCGTCGCCCTCGCTGCGTCGCTGTCCAACGTGCCGTCGACGGTTTTCATGCCGGCCGCTGCGTCGCTACCCAAGGTCGAGGCTACGAAGCGCTATGGGGCCGAGGTCGTCCTTACCGGCAAGGATTTCGGTGAGGCATTCGACGCCGCGATGGAGCGAGTAGGGAGCACAGGGGCGACGCTCGTGCACCCCTTCGACCACCCTCACATCATCGCTGGTCAAGGGACGATCGGATGCGAGATCGTCGAACAGCTGCCCGAGGTGCGCTCGATCGTGGTGCCTGTCGGCGGTGGAGGTTTGATCTCGGGAATCGCTGCGGCTGCGCGGGCGCTACGCCCGGACGTGCGTATGGTCGGGGTCCAAGCCGCGGGTGCGGCTGCTTTTCCCCCCTCGCTGGAGAGGGGCGTGCCCGTGACCCTCGACAGGTTGTCCACGATCGCGGACGGGATCGCGGCGAACTGCCCCGGGCAGCTGACGCTCGCTCACGTCAAGGAGCTCGTGAACGAGGTCGTAGTCGTGGACGACGAGCAGATCGCAAAGGCGTTGGTCTTCACGGTCGAGCGGATGAAGCTTGTGCTCGAGCCTGCCGCGGCTGCTGCCGTGGCCGCAGTCGTAGACGACATGGCCGATCTCCAGCCCCCCGTAGTTGTCGTTCTGTCGGGAGGCAACATCGACCCCCTCCTGCTCCTGAGCGTGATCCGATTCGGCCTCTCGGCCTCAGGGCGTTACTTCGCGTTCCATACGCGGATCCCCGACAGGCCCGGCGAGCTTTCGAAGCTGCTCGCGCTTGTCGCCGAGGTGGGCGTCAACGTCCTGGGCGTCGAGCATCACCGCGAGGGCGTCTTGGTCCATCTCGGGGAGGTGGACGTCGCGCTTCAGGTCGAGACCAGGGGCCCCGCACACATCGACGAGATGACGGAGCGCCTGGCCGAGGAGGGATACCTCCTCGAACGCCTTTAGCTCGAGCGAGTACCACGTTCCTATAGGCCAACGGAGCCCTCACTCGGCAACGGCTCCGAGGCTCTAGGTCTGTTCGCCGGCCCGGGACGGTGATGCCGCTACCCCGGCTACCGCCGCGACCATCCCCACGAATGCCGCCGCCGTCACGAGCAGGAGGCCCACGCCCGGCTCGGGCCCGCGGCCGATCCCCTCGGCGTCGCTTAGCAGACCGTCTATGTCACGGTAATCCGCCACCGCGATGGCTCCGATCACCATCGATGCTAGAAACGCCAGCCACGAATACGAGGCTCGTCCGCGCAGGACGATAAAGAACGCGGATACGAAGATGACCGCGGCCGCCCCGATGACGAACCAGCCGTCTACAACCTCGATCCCGGAGAGCGGCGGTAGCCGGTCGAGCTGATCGGACGGAACGTTGGGGGGCCTCTCCTCTACGGTCACCCAATCGAGTACGGCGCCGATTATCGCTGCGGCCCCCGATGCGAACAGGACGGAGGCCGCGATCGACCGAGCCTTGTCGAAATAGTCGCCGGTCTGCGCAAGGGACATGCCGCGTTAGCCTACCGGGAGATGTCGAAGCAACGGTGCCTGTTGGCGATCCATGCCCACCCGGATGACGAGTCCTCGAAGGGTGCGGGGACGATGGCGCGCTACGCGAGCGAAGGCACGCGGGTGGTCCTCGTGTGCGCGACGCGTGGTGAGGCGGGCGACATACTCAACCCCCGCATGGATAAACCCGGTATCAAGGAGCGGATCGCAGAGATCCGAGAAGCGGAGCTCGAGACCGCAGGCGACATCCTCGGGGTGGAACGCGTCTATCAGCTCGGCTATCGCGACTCCGGGATGCCCGGGACGGAATGGAACGAGCATCCGCGCGCCTTCTGCAACGCCGACGAGTCTGAGGCGGTGAGCCGCATCGTCGAGATCATCAGGAAGGAGAAGCCCGACGTGGTGCTGGGCTACGACGAGTCGCGCGGATACGAGCACCCCGACCACGTGAAGGTCCATGAATGGGGAACACGAGCCTTCCACGATGCAGGAAACCCAGACAGGTTCCCGGACGCCGGCGATACCTGGCTCCCGTCCAAGCTCTACTACTTCGCGACCTTCAGCAAGCAGCGGATGCTCAAGCTTCACGAGGCTGCAACGACGGAAGGGATCGACAGCCCGTACGGAGGTTGGCTCGAGCACTGGGACGAGATGGGATTCGAGGATCCCGAGATAACGACCCAGGTGAACGTGCACGATTTCATCGAGGCCTCGCACAAGGCTCTACTTGCTCACGCCACTCAGATCGATCCCGACAGCTTCTGGTTCGCTCTCCCTATCGAGCTCCATCAGAAGGTCTACCCGTGGGAGGACTACACCCTGGTGGCCTCGAACGTGGACGCGCAGAAGCCCGAGAACGACCTCTTCGACGGTATCGAGTAGCGGCCCGAGTTTGCCTCTCTAAACGGGCTGCTCCGTCGGAGGGCGGCTGGATTCGGCCTTCGTGAGCACGGCGAGGATCTCCTCTCCGAGCAGCTCCTCGTGCTCGATGAGAGCGTCGCGCAGCGCCTCCACCAGATCGCGATCTTCCTGAAGCAGGGTGCGGACCTCCCGCTTGTGCTCTCGTAGGAGCGTCTCGACTTCCTCGCGTCCCTCTTCGTTACTCAAGACCTTTGCGACGATGTTGGGGGCGGTGTGAGGACCGTTCTGGACCGCCTCGAACGACACCAGCGAGGTACCCATCCCGAAGGCACCGACCATCTGAGCGGCAAGAGTCGTCGCCGCGGTGAGGTCGGATGAGGGTCCGGTGCCGGATTCACCAAAGAACAGCTCTTCGGCGGCCATCCCCGCAAGCATGATCTCGATCGTTCCTTCGAGCTCGGTCTTCGTTTTCGTGAATCGCTCCTCCGCGTCTGAGTGTGCCAGCAGCCCGAGCGCGGCGCGACGCTTGATGATCGAGAGGACCTCGAGCTTGCGGTGCTTACCCACCCTGTATGCCGCAACCGCGTGCCCTGCCTCATGTGTTGCAATCAACTTGCGCTCGTGGTCCGTGTATGCGACCGGTTGTCCCAGGCCCACCTCCTCGGTGAGCCGAGCGCGCTGGATGTCGCGCCACATGATTTCCCTCCGCCCATCCCTGATGGCCCACACGATCGCTTCGTCGAGCACATGCTCGAGCATGGCCGGTGTATAGCCGAGGGTCATAGCCGCGAGCTCCTCGCGCTTCTCCTCGGTCTTCATGTCTGCCCCATGGGCCCGCCGGCCAAGGAAGTAGTCCACGAGGTCGCGCCGTCCGGCTCTCGAGGGCAGATCGAAGTAAAGGATGCGATCCAAGCGCCCGGGACGAAGGAGCGCCGGGTCGAGCGCGTCGGCGCGGTTGGTTGCCCCGATGATCAATATGTTGCTGTACTGCCCGCGGCGTTTCTTGATCTGATGATTCGCAGGCAGGAACATGTTGAAGAGATCGATGACCTTGTTCCTCACGCGCCCCCAGAATGGAGGTGCGTCGAACGACTGTAGCTGGATGAGGAGCTCGTTCACCATGCCGCCGGATCCGGAGTCGACGAACCTATTGACTTGCATCGGATTGTCGCCAAGCGGCGAGGAAGCCATTACGCTGCCGCGGGACTGACCCACGGCATCGATCTCCTCGATGAACCCGATCGCGCCCCCTTCCTTACGCGCGGCCTTCTTGAGGGCGCGGAAGAACGCGCGGATCTTCCAGGCGGTCATACCGAACCACATCGACTGGAACGCCGGTGCGGACACGAAGAAGAAGGGAACCCCAGCCTCTGCCGCCATGGCTTTCGCGAGGTGAGTCTTCCCCGTGCCGGGTATTCCTTCGAAGAGGAGGCCTCTACGTGGGTTGCCTCCCAACTCCTCCCGGAATGTCCTGTAGGTCAAGAAGATCTGGAGAGTGCGCGTCACCTCTTCCAGGACGAGGTCGATGCCGCGCACATCGTTGAATCCGAGGCCGATCTCCTCAGGCGAAAAGCGGATGTGTGGCGAGCGCCCGTTGATGAGGGGCATGGCGAGCATCAGCGCGAACATGACCAGGATGAGCACCGGGAAGAGCCATATCCACGCATCCGGGCCGAAGTCGGGCCACCCGAAATGCACGGGTCTGCCCTGGAGCGTGCGCCGCGCGAAATAAGCGAGGAGGAGAATGTTCAGGTAGAGCAGGTAACGAAGGCGCTTTCGACGGTTGCGCTCGCGGATCTGCTCGACGTCGTACCGGTGCACCTCAGCGACGTTGCGGAAACTCTCGGCCACCTTGGGGAGCTGCACAGCCCCGGTCGCCTTGTTCTTATCCACCCACCACGTCTCCTTCCCCGCCGCTAGGAAGATTCTTCCACGAGTCAGGTCCGTTAGTACACCGGATTAGTACGTAGATAGTCACTAGTAATGTAGATAGTCACTAGTAATGAGGCCTCACCGGCCCCGTTAGCCGACTCTCGTTGCTCCCCCGACCGACCGCCCGGCCCGGAGCACCCTTCCCCGCGCCAGCGGTACGAGCAGAAGCGGCAGAGCAGAGCTGCGGGCAAGCGTGTCGACCAGCACGATCCCGGCGAAGCGGGGAGCGTCAGGAAGCACGTCCGTGAGGAGGAGTCCGCTCACCTCGAGCATCAGGAGCACTGCAAGGGCCAGCCCTGCCCCCGCTGCGACCGCGGGGGCCGCGCCCGGGAGCCACCGCCGGGGCCCCCTCCGAAAGGCGCCTCTCCAGGCCTCCGCGACCGTCGGCACGTCGCCTCGCTCCTCGGCATCCAGAGCTTGACGAGCCGCCTTCACCATGAGGGGGATCAGCGCGATCTCGATGAGCCACAGGGCGTACCCGGCCGCCCGCGCCCGATCGAGCTCCGCCGCTCCCACGTTTCGGACCTTGAGTCCCGCGGGGAACTCCTCGATCTGCGGATGGAGCTCGCGTACGGCGATCTCGTCGCGGAAAGTGATGCCGTAGGCGAGCTGCAAGGGGAACACGACTACCGCAACGATCAGGAAGAGCGTGGAGAAGTTGCGAAAGGTCATCTGCAACGCGCTTTCGAGCATGCCGCAGTGTAGCGACCGTGCGTTCTGGGCCCACTGCCGACGAAGCGCATCTCCCGTGCCATACATTCGCGCCGTGAGAGTCCTGCTGTGGCACGGCTACCTCTTATCCGGGTCGGGATCGAACGTCTACACCGCCAACCTCGCCCGGGTGTGGCGTGACCAAGGTCACGACGTCCTGGTCATGTGTCAGGACAGGAACGCTTCGTCTCTCCCTTTCGTCGATGCGGATGCGGATTTCCCGGAAGGCGATGCTGCTTTCTCCTGGGTTGAGCCCGGCGATGACCAGCGTCCCGGACGCTGTCGCGTCTTGCGCCCGCACATCGGCGGCCTTTTGCCCGTCTACGTCTACGACGAGTACGAAGGGTTCACGGTCAAACGGTTCGTGGACCTCACAGACGACGAACTGAAGCGATACACCGAGCTCAACGTTGATGCGCTGACTTCGGCGATCGAGTCTTTCGGGCCCGCCGCGATAGTCACAGGGCACGAGGTCATGGGTCCCTGTATCGCGCGCCGTGCGACGGAGCGAACGAGGACGTCTTACATAGCGAAGCTCCATGGCAGCGCGCTCGAGTATGCGGTGAAGGTCCAAGAGCGCTACCGGCACCTTGCGTCCGAAGGTCTCGAGGGCGCGAAGTTCGTGATCGGGGGCAGTCACTACATGGTCTCTGAGGCGGCATCGGTGATCCCCGGTTGGAAGCACAACGCTCGAGTGGTGAATCCAGGGTGTGACGTCGACATCTTCAAGCCCCTACCCGGGCGCCACAACGAGCCGCCTGTAGTCGGGTTCGTTGGGAAGCTGATGGCATCCAAGGGAGTGCACAACCTTCTCGCCGCGCTTGGTTTGGTCGCACCAGCCGTGCGTTCCGTAGTGGTCGGTTACGGAGGCTTCGAGGTTGGGCTGCGAGCTCTAGCCACTGCTCTGAGGGATGGTGACAGGCGAAGGGCCCTCGAGATTGCCGAAGAGGGAGAAGGGGAACCGCTTGACGGCCTCGCTGCGTTCTTACGAGATGCACCCGCCACGTACTTCGTCCGCGCCGCGGAGGTGAGCGTCGAGTTCACGGGCCGCCTCGAGCACGGCCCCCTGTCACGCCTCCTCCCGACCTTCGACCTGCTCGTCGTTCCCTCCGTCGTGCCGGAGGCGTTCGGAATGGTGGCCGCGGAGGCCGCAGCCTGCGGAGTCCTCCCGGTCGTCCCCGCCCATTCAGGCATAGGCGAGGTGGGAGCCGCGCTGGAGGCGGAGCTGGGCAGACCGGGTCTCCTCACCTACGACCCGGCGAATCCGATCACCGCCCTCGCGGCGCGGGTCGACGAGCTTCTATCTCTGGGTGAAGAGGAACGCCGCGAGATGGGCGGGATCGCTGCCGGACTGGCTCGGGCTCGGTGGTCGTGGCGGGTCGTCGCCCAACGGCTGCTCGACCTCGCGGTCCGCTAGCCGCGACGGCGCGACTCTCCGATCTCTGGGAAACGGCCGCGGCCCCCTGGCGTGCACTAATGTCGCAAGCCATGGACCCGTTCACCCGCGACGGCACGGAGAACCGCATGCGGTGGGACCGGCGGTCGCACCGCTTCATGGAAGTCTGGTACTCGACCCTGAACCACGGCCCCACAGGGATAGGAGTATGGCTTCGCTACACGCTCACCTCGCCCTCTCCGGACGTTGGGGACCCCTATTGCGAGCTGTGGGGGTTCGTCTTCGATCCCGAAGGCAAGCACTCGTTCGCGGCGAAGAAGCGATACCCGATTGACAGCCTGGGGGCCGCGGACGCACGAGACGACGGCGCCCTGGTCCGCATCGCCGACGCGTGGCTCTCCGAGACGCATCTCGAGGGGGATCTGCGTGACGGGAAGGGAAGGACGCTCGACTGGTCGCTCGACTTCACGGCGGCTCCCGCCACCTATCAGCACATCCCTCCTGCGCTGCGAAAGCGCGTTGAGAAGCGGATTTCGATCGTTTGCTCCCCCAACCTTTCCGTTCCCTTCACCGGGACGGTCTCCATTGACTCGAACGCTCTCTCGTTCAGTGGCGAGCAGGGATGTCAATCGCACAGGTGGGGGCGAAGGCACTCGCAAACCTGGGCCTGGGCACATTGCTCGGGATTCGAGTCTGGGGACGCTCTGTTCGAGGGCGTTGCAGCACGCACTCGGTTTGGCATGTTCCCGAGCCCAACTATCACATTGCTCTACCTGGAGAACGCGGGGGAGCGGCTGGTGTTTACGGAGCCGAAGTGGGCCCTGCGAGCACGGAGCAGGTACGAGATGCCCACGTGGGCGTTTACGGCCCACAACGACACCTGGCGGATCGCGGGCGCGGCACGTTCGGGGATCGATCGACTCGTTCAGGTCCGTTACGAGGACCCGGACGGTTCCGAGCGTTTCTGCGCCAACTCCGAGATCTCCGATCTGGCGATCGAGCTCTACGGCAAGACCTCATCGGGTTGGAAACACGCAGGTAGCCTCACGGCCCTACGGAGCGCGCACCTGGAGTTCGGGCGCGAGGTGCCGTATCGAGAGCTGCCGGTGGCGCTCTAGCCCTTCTGCCTACTGATCGAGAGGGGCACGACGGAGCTTCTTCGTCTCACCGCGTCTCCGTTTCGATTGAAGACGTCGCTCCTTCGCGGCGCGACTGGGTGCCGTGGCGATGCGCGATCTGCGCGGCTGCAACGCCTCTGAGACCAGTCGCGTGAGACGCGAGAGCGCCTCCTCGCGGTTGCGCGTCTGAGAGCGGTGCTTGTCGCTGCTCAAGCGCAGGGTGCCGGAGCTGTCGAGGCGACTCCGGAGGTGACCCTTGATGCGAGCTCGCTGCCGGGGGCCGAGCACCCTCGACGTGTCGACGTTCCACGACAGATCGACACGCGTAGACGAGCGGTTGGCATGCTGACCACCAGGACCGCCGGAGGGGGAGAAGCGCAGTCCGATCTCGTCGGGGGGGATCGTGAGAGTGCGGTTAATGCGAAGCGGTTCGCTCACGACGCCAGCTGCTCCTCGAGCTCGCCAGGATCGGTCACAGGCAGGTCGCAGACGCCCCCGCGGCACACGTAGGCGGCAGCCCGTCCGTCGATGCGACTCCGCCCCTCCAGCAGGGGGATCCTGCGAGCTTCACTCGGTCCCGGATCCTCAGCCGCGATCACCACCTTGTTGGGAATGAACTTCTCTCGCACCGTGGCGATCAACGAGCTGATGTCGTCGGCGGCAGGCCCACCGATCACCACTATCTCCCGCGGCGAGCCCGTGTAGAAGTCCACGGCGGCGAGCAGATGACCGAATGCCGCGGGGGACCGCTCAACGGCATCTCTGATCAGCCGGATCACGTCGACTCCGCGCTCCTCGTACGAGGGCTCGCCGAGGAAATGCGCCAGCCGCTGCAGCTCCAGCGCGAGTACCGAGTTCGCGGACGGGATCGCGTTGTCGATGAGATCCTTGTCGCGGGTCAGCAAGGCCTCGGCATCCGTGCCGGCAGTGTAGAAGCCGCCGTTGACGTTGTCGGCGAAAAGCTCGATCGCCTGATCCGCCGCCCATCGAGCGAGATCCAACCACGATGCTTCGAAGGTTGCTTCGTAGAGGGCCAGACAGGCCTCGAGGAAGAATGCGTGATCCTCCGCGTAGGCGAGATGCCTAACGGTTCCGTCTCGGTACGAACGCATGAGCCGGCCGTCGATGCGAAGCGTCTCGAAGAGAAATCGCATGGCCCCTTCGGCCGCCTGTATCCAGTCCGGACGAGACAAGATGGTTCCGGCTTCCGCAAGCGCGGAAGCAGCAAGACAGTTCCACGCGGTCAGGACCTTGGTATCCGACGCGGGCCGGACCCTCTGCGAACGTCTCGCCAGGAGGGCTTTACGGGCCCGAGCGGTCGCGGCGGGGTCGCGAGGATCGTGAGCCCACACCGGGATGTTCTTGCCTTCGAAGTTGCCTACTTCAGAGAAGCCCCAGTGGTGGACGGCCTCATCGAAGTCACGCCCTGTGACGTCTCTCACCTCGTCCAGGGACCAGACGTAGAACTTGCCTTCATCTCCCTCCGAATCGGCATCGAGCGAGGACCAGAACCCACCCGTCTCGTCCCGCATCTCTGTGAGCATCCAGCTCGCCGTCGCGTCGGCCACCGCGGCGTGTCGGTCGGACCGAGTCACCTGCCACGAGCGTGCATACGTGCGAAGGAGCTGAGCGTTGTCGTAGAGCATCTTCTCGAAATGCGGCACCACCCAACCTCTGTCGACCGAGTAACGGGCGAACCCCCCGCCCAACTGATCGAACATCCCACCCGCTGCCATCGCGTCCAGAGTTGTCCGCGCCATCTCCGCCGCATCTTCGAATCCCCGGACACCCAGTCGCATCAGCAGGTCGACGTTCATGGGTTGGGGAAATTTCGGTGCTCCTCCGAATCCGCCGAACTCGGGATCGAAGGACGCTTTCAACGCGTCGAGAGCGGTCCGTAGGAGCGAATCGTCTATCAGTTCCACCGAGGGTTCGAGCCGCGCCAGGTGCCCCATCTGCTCCACGAGCTGCTTCCCCTGCCGCTCCGCGTCGGAGCGACGATCTCTCCAGATCTCAGCCACCGCCATGAGCAGCCGGTTGAACGCAGGCAGACCGTGGCTCTCCTCGGGAGGGAAGTAAGTGCCTCCGTAGAAGGGAGTGCCGTCGGGGCTCAGGAAGACCGTCATCGGCCACCCACCTTGGCTCGTCATCATCTGCACGGCTTCCATATAGATGGCGTCGATGTCGGGCCGCTCCTCACGGTCTACCTTCACGGAAACGAAGTCCTGGTTCATGATGCGCGCGGTCTCTTCGTCCTCGAAGGACTCGTGCTCCATCACGTGACACCAGTGGCAGGCTGCATACCCGACCGAAAGGAGGATGGGCTTGTCCTCCCTCTTTGCACGCTCGAGAGCTTCGGGTCCCCACGGATACCAGTCCACGGGATTGTCCTTGTGCTGCAAGAGGTACGGACTCGTCTCGTTCGCCAGTCGGTTGCTCATATCCCCATCATGCCCCTCGTAGGGTGGATGTATGGCCGCACTCGCCTACGTGCTCCTGCCCCTGTCGGGGCTCATCGCCTACGCGACGGGATCCTCGCCGAGGATGCGCCTTCACGGGCTGCAGGCGATCGTCTTCGGGGCAGCATGGCCGGCCGGACTGTTTGCCGCTTCGTGGATCTCCGAACGGGCGACTCAGGTCGTGTTCGGAGTGGGGGCGCTCACCTGGATCGCGTTGCTCGTCCTCACCGCGGTGGGGCGTGATCCGGGGTTGCCGGGACTACGCGGTCTGCTCGGACGTGCCGCGGTTTCGCCACCGGGCCGGAGGAGCTCTACGCGGGGCGGGGCGCAACGCTGAGACGCTCGAGCTCGTCGGGGTCGGCCTCTGGCACGTCCACCGAGCCGACTTGGCGGTGCAGCACGACCAATGTGACGTCGTCCTCTTGCTCCAGGTCGGGGCCGACGAACTCGGCAACGGATTCCAGCAGGCGATCGATCAACTCCCCCGGATTTTCGCAACATGCGACCATGTCCTTCACACGCGGGAAGCCGAACATCTCCCCGTGCTCGTTGTGAGCTTCGGTGATGCCGTCGCTGTGGAGCACGAGTGTCTCACCGGGTTGGATGACGGTGGAGCGGTGCTCGTAGGTCGATTCCTGAAGCAGCCCCAAAGGCATGCCGGTCACCTTGAGCTCGTCGGCGGCGTTCTCCTGCGCCGGCCGAACATAAGGAAGGTTGTGGCCTGCGTTCGCGAGCGTCATCTCCCCGGTCGCAGGGTCGAAGACCGCGCATAGACAGGTCACGAACATGTTGGTCGGGATGTCGGGCACGAGGAGCTCGTTGGCGCTCTGAAGGATTGCCGCCGGATCCGACAGGCGCCGTGCCTCCCCACGCAAGATGCTTCTCGTCGTGGCCATCACGAGAGCGGCGGGGACACCCTTCCCGGTAACGTCGCCGGCGGTGATCACCAGACGGCCCCCTTCCGTCGGGATGAAGTCGTAGAAGTCGCCGCCGACCTCCCTCGCCGGGCGATAGTAGGCATGGACGTCCCATCCCCTCATCTCGGGCAACGTCTTCGGTAAGAACTGCTGCTGGATCAATTGGGCAACGTGGATCTCGCTCTCGATGCGCTGCCTCGCTTGCATCTCGGCATCTCGCTCGAGCACCAGCAGCGCGACCCTCACGGAGGCGGCGGCATGGTCCGTGAGACCGTCCAGCAACTTGAGGTCCTGGCTCGAGTAGTCGGCTTCGCTGAGGCGGGGACCGAGGTTGATCATCCCCACGAGCTCTCCCTGACTCAGCAGAGGAACTGCGATGCGCACTCTTACGCGCTCGAAGGAGCGAAGCGCCTCCGAGCGGTCCGACTCGGTCGTCAGATCGACTGGGCCCGCCGACTCCCTGAGAAGGGCGACGGTGGGCGGGTCCAGATCGATCTGGTCGAAGTCGCCACCGCCGACGCGCTCCATACCGCCTTCCACTCCGAAGGCGATGCGCTGGAGCTTCGTAGGGCTGTCCGCGTCCACGCCCTCGATGTCTTTCCTGGTCCACAACGAGACCCCGGTGGGCCGCATGGTCTCCCTGATAACGCTGAGGAGCTCTTGAGCCAAGGTGTCGAGATCGATCTCCTGTCTCAAGCGCGCCGCGAACTCCTGCAGCTTGTGAGCGGCGTCGTAACGGGTTCGATAGAACTGTCTATCTATCAGGTCCTGGATGCGCCGTCGCAGCGGCTGGAAGGCGAGCGCGACGAAGATGGTTGCGGCGACGAGAGTGAGGTAGGAGCCGCCGGTCATGACCGCGCCGACTCCCGCCACGATTGCAAAGTACAGAAGCCCGAGCGTGCCCGTCAGCGCGCCGTAAACGATCGTGCGATTGATGAAGAAGTCGATGTCCCACAGCCGGTAACGCAGGACCGATACGGCGATCGAGACTGGCAGCAGTAGCAACGCCCCTCCCAATATCGCCAGAAGGATCGCGTTGTAGACGGCTTCCACTCGTGGCGTGACGACCGTTAGGTCCTCGAAACCTGCCCCAAGCCCGGGATTCAGCACGAACAGAAAGACCGGGACGGCGGCGCTCGTCACGAGAGCCGCTACCACGATCTTCGTCTGCTGACGCTGGATGACGCGCGACACCGCGAAGTACCGATACAGCTGCACGGAGACTCCGCAGGCGATGAATCCGAGTGTCTGTGCCGTGCGCGCCGATTCCGGCCACGTTCTTGGATCAACGAACGTATCCGGCAAGGCGATCCAGAGGATCGTGTGCGCCGCGAGGATCCCGGCCAGATAACGCGTCCACTGAGGAACGAACCGTCCGTCTGGGAACAGGAACAGGAACAGCAACAGCGATACGTCCGCGATCGAGTGGCCGCTTCCGGCGGTGAACGGTCGCCCACTTCCGAAGAGGTCGGCCACGCCCTTCCAGGTCGAATCGTTCGAGATGGCGTTGAGAGGTGCAAACCATGCTGTGCTCGTAAGGAGGAGCATCGCCGACGCAAGGGCGGTCATCCAGTCGTCCATCTTGCGGAAGAAGATGACCAATGCGGTCAGGGAGAAGATCACGATCCCCAAGATCCGGAAAGCCAGGTCGGTGTTCAGGATGAGACTGTCACTGATGCCGACGATCTTGAAAGCGCTCGCGATCACCGGATCCACGGCAAGGATCCCCGCTCGGAAGAGGATGTGAAGCGACGGTCTTCCGAGTAGCTCGGACAGGCTTACCGCAGTAATCGTCAGTGACAGCGCCGCCAGGAGCAACCATCCGCCGACCACGAGGGCCCGCCATGGGCCGTTAGAGGCGGTTCGTGCCGCCGATTCAGCAGGGGGCGCGTCGGCGTCGCTTGTGAAGAGGGGCTTGGCTCGTGCCACCTCGACATTATCCTTGGGGTTCGATCCAACATCTAGGGCGTCGGAGACTCCGTAGTGCTTGGTCCGTTAGGGGGCGAAATGCTCAAATCAGATGTCCCTATGACACAGCGAGCCTCCGCGGGCCGACTGCGGAGGATCGTTTTCGGCGCGCTGGTCGCCGTGTTCGCATTGGCGCACGTCTTCCTCTCTCCGCTTCCGTTCGCGATCCTGGGATGGTTCATCGAAGAGGAGGGCATCCAGTCCCACCGCGTCCACGAGATCTGCTTCGGCATGGCTTTTGTGCTGAGCCTGGCAGGGCTCGTGATGCTGCTCCGCAGGCCGGACAGGAAGGTGGCCCAGATGTATCAGGTTGCCATCCCACTGTGGTTGGTAGCAGCCGCCTACATCGTCGTGGACAGAGCGTTCGACGTGGTCGTGCTGTTCTTCGTTGCGATGCCCGTGTTGCTGATCGCACTTCATCCAGGACGCGCGCTCCTGATCCGCCCTCCTATCAACCTCAAACGTGTGCTGGTCGCGCTTGCCATTGCCGCGGCGCTCCCATTGCTCGTGTTCGCAGCTCGGGAGTTCAGCACCGGCTTCGACGCGTCCCGCGTGGCTCCCGAAGCTCTCGAGTCCTTACCGGACGACGCGTCGGAGGAGGAGGTCGATCGAGCCCTGCGTGAGGCCACGGGATCGAGAGAAGAGTTCGAAGTCGCTCGGCATTACGGTCACTGGTCGGCGATGGGAGGTTTTGCTCTATCTATCGCTGCACTTGCCGGGGTCGCCGCGTTGGGGGTCCCCGGTTGGGGCCTTCCGGCATGGAGCTCGGGTCTTGCAGCGATCGGCTACGGCATCGTGTCCCTGGTGTTTCCGGAGGACGCCTCGGCAGCCCTGCCCGCGTGGGCGTTTCTCTCGATCGCGTGGGGTGTTGCCTTCATCGTGGTGGGGCAGGTGGAGCGGCGTCGGGCACGAGGTCTCCGCGCGCCTTCATCGGGAGAGGTGGTCGGGCAGGCCGCGCCCTAGAACAGCGGCGCCGTCTCCCCCCGTCAGGGCCTGGCCGCGAAGCACATGCGGCAAGTGGTTCCGGTGGAACCGTTGACCGCGCCGCATGTGGCACATTTCCAGAAGCTCGGGGCGGACACCTGCTCGGTGACCTCGCCCTCGGCGAACCTCCCTACTCCTTCTTCGGGCACGTCCTCCCGCTCCCTGGTGGCGACGCTCGCCGTCCCTTGAGAGAGACCGGGGCTCGTCGCATCCGCGGCTGCAGGGGCGTGGTCGGTCGTTATCAGAAACGGGCTGGCACCGGCGTCGCCGGGCAGCCACTCGCCGGATGCTTCGTCGTAGACGAGGAGCTCGTCATCGCGGCGGAACCACCAGCGACCGTCGCGCTGGAACGGTTTCTCCTCCGGCTCCAGCTCCGAGTCCTCGGACGCGACCTGCTCCGACTCGGGCTCTTCGGCGACGAACGGTTCGGGCTCAGGCTGCGCGGCTGCCACTGGTTCGGGCTCAGGCTGCGCGGCTGCCACCGGTTCGGGCTCAGGCTGCGCGGCTGCCACCGGTTCGGGCTCCGGCTGCGCGGCTGCCACCGGTTCGGGCTCCGGCTCCCGCTCCTCAGAAGCGACAGGCTTGGACTCCTCGGTAGCGACCGGCTCGGGGGCCGGCTCGTTGTCAGTGCCCGGCTCGGCGCCCGGCTCCTCGTAAGCAATCGGCGCCAGTTCCCACCCCCCGGCGGGACCGGGCTCGGGCCCTGAGGCAGCTGCCTCCGCCTCGGGCTGGTTACCGGATTGCGTCACCGCCTCCCCGGTCCCAACCTCTTCGGCGCGCGGCTCGGCGGTCGGCTGCCCGTCAGAGGTCTCGAGAGATCGGCTGAGGGGTCCAAGTCGCGTGAAGATGCCCATCAGCACGAGCACGCCCAACGCGAGGAATCCGAGAACGAGTCCCTGGTAGAGATCCATGTTCCGTTCCTCCCTCTTCAGGCGCTCCGCTGCCGCGTACACACTGCTCACGCCGCTGCCATCGAGCCAGATGCGCCTCACTAGACGAATCGCTCCTCGAAAGGCATTTATCGGTCCTTTAGGCCCTGGTCTTTACGCGTTGCCTCAACCTGCGCCCTCCAACGTCGCAGCCGGGAGCGTCGACTACCCGTCGGTATGATCTGCCGGAGTGCCCTTCAGTCCGGCACCGGCAGGTGTGAAAAGGGCGATTCGACTTCAAGGAAGGTGCGACGTGGCGGTGATAAAGACGATCGACCTCGTGGGGGTGTCCTCCGAGTCGTGGAGGGACGCCGCGAACCAGGCTTTGTCCGAGGCCTCGAAGACGATTCGCGGCATCACGGGGATGGAGGTGCTCGACACCTCCTGCAACGTCTCGGACGGCCAGATAGCCGAGTATCTGACCCACGTCCGGATCAAGTTCCGGATCGAGCGCTGACGGCTTAGAGAGCAGACCGGATGCCGGGGATAGCCCTCGTCGGAACCCAGTGGGGCGACGAGGGCAAGGGGAAGGTCACCGACCTCCTCGCGGCGGACACGGATCTCGTCGTTCGTTATCAGGGCGGCAACAACGCCGGCCACACCATCGTGGTGGACGGTGAACGCTATGCGCTGCACCTCGTGCCCACAGGGATCCTCTATGACCACTGCACGCCCGTGATCGGGCCGGGCGTGGTGATCGACCCCAGGGTCCTTCTCGAGGAGATCGAAACGCTGCAGGGCCGCGGAATCGACACGAGGCGCCTGATCGTCTCCGGGAGCTCGCACCTCATCATGCCGTATCACCTGGAGCTTGACCGCGTTACCGAGCGCCGCCTCGGTCGCAATCGGCTCGGCACTACAAAGCGAGGAATTGGACCTGCTTACGCCGACAAGGCGGCGCGTATCGGCTTGCGCATTCAGGACCTTTTGGACCCCAAGATCTTCGCGGCGAAGCTCGAGGTCGTTCTGAAGGAGAAGAACTTGCTGCTGGCCCGGGTCTACGGGCGCCTCCCGCTCGCGAAGCAGGCGATCGAGGACGAGTACCTCGCGTACGGCGAAGAGCTGAAGCCCTACATCGCCGACACCGTGCAAGTCGTTCAAACAGCTCTCGATCACGGTAAGACGGTGCTGTTCGAGGGCGCCCAGGCCACGATGCTGGACCTCGATCACGGCACCTATCCGTTCGTGACCTCGTCCAACCCCGTCGCCGGCGGAGCGTGCGCGGGGGCCGGAGTGGGCCCGCGCGACATACAGCGCATAATCGGCATCTCCAAGGCGTATTGCACGCGGGTGGGCTCGGGTCCCTTCCCGTCGGAGGCAGATCCAGCCGACGCCGAGATGCTGGTAGAGGCGGGCGGCGAGTACGGGACCACGACCGGCCGCAAGCGCCGTTGCGGATGGTTCGATGCGGTCGTTGGACGCTACGCGTCGAGGCTAAACACACTTACCGAACTGGTAATCACCAAACTCGACGTGCTGAGTCGGTTCGAGTCGATCAAGGTCTGCGTGGCATACGAGTACGAAGGGGACAGGTTCGAATCCTTCCCTCCACACCAGACGATCTTCAACAAGTGCCGTCCCGTCTACGAGGAGGTGGCGGGATGGTCGGACGATGTGACCGGAGCGAGAAGCTCTGAGGATCTCCCCAAAGAGGCCAGGGCCTATCTCGAGTTGATCGAATCGCTTGTGGACACGCACGTCTCCTGGGCATCCGTCGGACCCGGGCGCGATCAGACCGTGGCCCTATGAGGGTTTTGCTCCTGGGATCGGGCGGGCGGGAGAGCGCCCTTGCCTGGGCTCTGGCGCGGTCCGCATCCGTCACGGAGATCGTGGCGACTCCCGGCAATCCGGGAATTGGTCGGGTGGCTGCATTAGAGGCCGTGGACCCAACAGACGTGCGCGCCATCCTGCAACTGGCCCGGCGGGTGCGGCCCGATCTCGTAGTCATCGGCCCCGAAGCTCCGTTGGTGGCTGGGGTCGGCGACGCCCTGAAGTCAGAGGATGTGGCCGTGTTCGGCCCCGATGCGGGGGCCGCTCTCATCGAGGGTTCCAAGAGCTATGCCAAGGAGTTGATGGAGCGCGCCGGCGTTCCGACGGCGGCATGGCGCTCGTTCACGTCGGCTCCGGACGCGATCGCCTACCTGGATGAGATCGGGCCTCCCTACGTGATCAAAGCGGACGGGCTTGCAGCCGGTAAGGGCGTCGCCGTGACCGAGGACAGATCTGAGGCCGTGGCGGCGGTCGAGGAGCGTGTCGTCGGACGCAAGTTCGGGGACGCGGGAGCCCGCGTGGTGATCGAGGAGTATCTCGACGGCGAGGAAGCATCGCTCATCGCCTTCACCGATGGTCGCAGTCTCGTTGCATGCGAGCCGGCGCAGGACTACAAACGCGTCTTCGATGAGGACCGAGGCGCGAATACGGGGGGCATGGGCTCTTACAGCCCGGTGCCGGCGTGTCCGCCCGAGCTCGCCCGAGGCATTGTCGAGGAAGTTCTGATGCCGATGGTGCGCGCAACGTCAGAGGTGGGCGCTCCCTTCGTAGGCGCCCTGTACGCGGGACTGGCGTTAACGAGCAAGGGTCCGAAGGTTGTCGAATTCAACGCGCGCTTCGGGGATCCGGAAACCCAGGCTCTGCTCCCCCGGCTCGAGAGCGACCTGGGAGAAGTCGCGCTTGCATGTGCGCGAGGTGATCTCGAGGGTGCCAAGCTGGATTGGGACGAGCGCCGTTGTGTCAGCGTGGTGCTTGCATCGCGGGGCTACCCAGGCTCGCACGGCACGGGGTTCGTGATCGCCGGCGAGGATGCAGCGGAGGCCCTGGGTGACGTGTTCGTCTTCCACGCGGGAACGGCCGTGCATGATGGCTCTTTGATCACGAATGGAGGCCGGGTACTCGCGGTGAGCGCGTTGGGCGATGGATACGCCGCCGCCCGAGCTAGGGCTTACGAGGCCGCCTCTCTGATCGGATTCGAGGGAAAGCACATGCGAACCGACATCGCCGCGCGCGCCGAACGCGCGGAGGGGGAAGCCTGAATGGATCCTGTCGTCGGCATAGTTATGGGTAGCGACTCGGATATGCCCGTGATGGAGAAGGCGGGCGAGGTGCTGGATCGCTTCCGGATTCCTTGGGAGATCGAGGTGATGTCCGCGCATCGCACGCCGCACCGTGTCGCCGACTACGCGTCTACCGCCGAGGAGCGCGGGCTCAAGGTGATCATCGCGGGGGCCGGTCTCGCGGCTCACCTGCCCGGCGTCATCGCCGCCCACACGAGCCTTCCCGTGATCGGGGTCCCCCTCTACCAGGAAGGATTGGCCGGAGCGGACGCCCTTTACTCATGCGTCCAGATGCCCCCCGGTGTTCCCGTGGCGACGGTGGCGATCGGCGGAGCCAAGAACGCGGGGGTGCTCGCTGCGCAGATCATCGCTTCAGGCGACGAAGGACTGCGCGAGAAGCTGCGCGCGTACAAGAAGGAGCTCGCCGAGGGCCTCAAGCTCTAGCGCCCGGCCAAAATCCCCGGCGCCGACTAAGGCCCTGTGTACGAACCCGTCGCCGATCTGGTTGTTCGGTGCGTCCAGCGGCTCCGAGATCTGGTCGACAGCACCGCCAAAGATCCGGCAATAGCGCGGGCGTCCCCGACCGGCACATAGTGATGGGCGTGATGGCGCTCGGCTGTCGGGTTCTAAGCCGGAGTGGCCGCTCCGAACCAGGTCGCAAGTGCTTGAGGCAGCTCTGGGTCCGTGAGGTCTCCTGCCCAGGCGACATGCCCGTCGGGTCGGATCACTACGGCCGGGGGCGCAGCGATCTCGCCAATGACCGGAAGCTCCCACACCCCATCGTGCTTGGCGTCGACCAACCGGACTCGATTCGCCCAAGGAGAAATGTCGAATCCGCCAGGTTCACCGAGGTTGAGGAGCACGGGCCGGGCGTCGTGCAGCAGGGTGAATACGCGCGTGGGACCGTCCGAGGTATGCAAGTCGAGGTCGGGCATGCGTCGTCCGAGCAGTGGGTGTCCTTCGCCGAGGTCGTAATGGATGTCCAGGCCGGACAACATCCCGGCGTACCGCTTGCGGGGCTCGTCCATGCTCAGCAACTCGGACACGGTCTCGCGCAAGGCTTCGAGGCGCGCTTCGGACGGGCGCATGAGCGCGGTCTGCGCCATCGTGTTGCGCAGCACGCGGGCGGCGACCGGATGGCGCTCTGCCTGGTAGGTGTCGAGGAGGCTGGGTGGAGATATCTCGTTGACTACCTGGGCCAGCTTCCATCCCAGATTCACCGCATCTTGCACACCGGTGTTGAGGCCCTGTCCGCCCGCCGGGTAATGCACGTGCGCGGCGTCGCCGGCCAGCAACACCCGGCCCTCCCGGTAGGACGCTGCCTGCCGGGTCATGTCGGTGAACCTTGTGATCCAGGTGGGACTGTGGATCCCGTAATCGGTTCCGTAGACGGTGATGAGCGCTTTGCTGAGATCGGCCAGGGTGGGTTCCCCAGTGGATCCGGGTTCCCGTTCGGCCACCATGACCCCTACCGGCCCCTCGTCCGCGTAAACGATCTCGCCGTCGCGGATCTCGTACTCGACCCTGCCGAAGGAATGGGTGCCGAGCTCGTCTTGGCGGATGCCCCACTCCGGCTCCTCTCCGATCTCGACTTCGGCGAGCAGCGCACTCGTCGTCGGATCCCAGCCCGGGAACTCGATGCCGGCTGTCTTGCGGATCAGACTGCGACCTCCGTCGCACCCAACGAGGTATTCCGCCCGCAGCGACTCGCCATCGGTCAGCTGGACGTCGACGCCGGCGTCGTCTTGCGCGAAGCCCGTCACCTCACGGGCGCGATAGAACGTCACCGGCAGCTCGTCGATCCAGCCGGCCAGGATCCTCTCGATGTGGTTCTGCCACAGGCCGAGTCCGTAAGGGTGGCGGGTGGGAAAGTCGCTGATGTCCAAGCGGTTGAAGGCGAAGCCCTGGACTTGGGCCACTTGCCCCTCCGATAGGAACCGATCGGCGATTCCGCGCTGATCGAGAACCTCGATGGTGCGTGAGTGCAGACCGCCCGAGCGCGAGCCGGGGAGGTCTTGGCTGGGGCGCCGCTCGACGATGGCAACGTCCACGCCCGCCAAGGCCAACTCGCCCGCCAACATCAGTCCTGTCGGACCTCCTCCGGCGATCACCACCGCATGTTCGGTCATCGCCGCTCCCCGGCGAACGCTGCACCGGACAGGGACAGCCACCTCGCGCAGAGCGACCGCGCGCCAGCGCCGGTCGCCCGCATCCTCCCCGCCAACTCCTCGATCGGTTCAGCGCTCCCGCTCGACCCATCTGCCGAAGGCAACACACGCATTCCACAACTCCTGGCTTCATAGGTTCTGGCCGTGATCGGCTCAGCGGACGAGTCATGATCAGCACGTTTGGGGCGCTTGCGGCAAGCCCCCTCCCTCGCGTTATGCTGCTAATGGCGGAGTAGGTTCACGCTCGACGATGCGGGCAAGCTGACCGGTCCCTACCTCGGCAACGCCGAGTGACGAAGCGGCGAAGGCGCT
>JBOGXB010000016.1:0-33553 GCA_050694215.1 Actinomycetota bacterium | reverse complement strand
GATAGTGCTGACGTAGGCGTGCGTGTAATGAGGGGCGGCGAGCTCTTGTTGGGTGAGGCCCCGGGCGACGCGCAACCGCCTGAGGCGTGGGCCTAGCTCCATGCTTCTCTCCTTCGGATGGACAGGTTTACGTCAATGTAACTATCAGTTATACGCCCAAAGCAGCCATCAGGCCTCAAAGACCCTGGTAGCACCCCCGCTTCGTCTCTGGTCGTAACTAGCGATGTAAGCTGAGTTATGGCCGAGTTACAAGGGGGACGGGGGGTGGATACTTGGAAGGCAACGCTTTCGCTGGTCCTGGTAGTGGCGGTACTGGTGTCGATGTGGCTGACCGCCGGCTCGATATATCCACGGTGCTGCGGCTGAGCCTCCTGGCAACGCTGAGACCTCGTGTTCCGAAGTAGGGCTGCCTCGCGAGATCTAACGGAGGGCAACAAGAGGTCAGCCTAGGACAAGACCCAAGCCTCTCGGGGCGGATCGGACAGGAGAAAAAGGGCGCAAGTGATCTACAGGCGTAGGCGCTACTGGTGAGCGCGGTGAGGTTCTCGCAAGCGGAGATGCTGGTGCTGGTGAGCCTGCTTGACGGGCCGAAGCATGGCTACGCCATTGCAAACGACCTCGAAGCGTTCTCTGGGCGCCGACCGGGGCCCGGAACGCTCTACAGTGCGATCTCGCGTATGGAAGAGCGAGGTCTGATCGTGCAGAAGGCGAGCCGTGACCGAAGGAAGCCATACACGTTATCTCGTTCGGGTGACCAGCGCGCCCAGGAGGAATTGACTCGTCTCGAGACGGTGGCCCGCGAGGGTCGTCGGAGGCTCCGCTTGAGGGACGCGAGATGAGCCGGGTGGTGCCGGGTCTTGCCCCCGCCCTGGCTCAGTCGCCACGTGGAGGAGATTTGTCGGAGCGGAGTATGAGCGCATGGCGCATCTTGCTACTCGGGGAACACTGTGGGTGCGTCAAGTCTGGACGAGATCGCTAAAAGCGAACCCATCCCGAACTACGGTCTTGCCTCGCTCGAACCGGATCGGGAAACGGAAGCCCGGACCGTCGTAGACGAACGTGTGGAACTCGCCGTTCTCGCCGCATGGATCAACGTTCATGGGGAGGTCGTTCAAGAAGGCTTGATCGAATTCCCGTCCCGCGAGGTCACGGTCGAGAATCCTCGAGTCGACGCACACGACCACTGCATGAAATCCGAGCGAGATGAAATTTCGTGCGAGGATCTTCGTTTCGTGACCCCAAACGGGAAATATGGCTTTCTTACCGAGCTTTGCGAGGTTGGTTTCCCGGTAAGCCCGAACGTCTTCCAAAAAGAGGTCTGCGAAGGCGTGCGTATTTATATCGGCGAGACGCGGTGACATGAGTGCTGCGACCATGCTGGACTGATACGTCTCGTGCGTGCATTGAGCCGGAATTGTCACCTCGAAGAGGTCGAGATCGATGGCCTCCGCCTGGCGGTCTAGGAGCGCGCGCCGGACCCCGTGGATGCTGACGCGCTCGTAATCCTTGGTGACGGTCGTTAGTAGGCAGGTGACTCTGTACGAGGAGTCTTGTCGGAGCGTGTGCAAGGCCATCGCTGAGTCCTTGCCACCGCTCCAAGAGAGAAGGACATCTGTGATTCGTGGTGCTGCCTGACGATGGAACTCGGATGGGCGCATCGTTTATCCGGCCGCGCCGGCGTCGAGTACCGGCCTCACGTCGAAACGTCTCGTGCGGCACGTAGCTCTGCCAACCGACCTTCCAGATAGCGGCGCTCCGGGCCGGTCTGCTCTAGCGTGAGCGCGCGCCTGTAGTCTTCCTCAGCCTCGTTGGTGCGGCCCATGCGACGGAGAAGCTCGGCGCGCGCCGAATGGAGCAGATGGAAGCGATCGAGCCGTCCGTCATCCAACAGCGCATCGATCAGCTCGAGGCCCGCACCGGGTCCGTCGCGCATCGCCACAGCAACGGCGCGGTTGAGTTTGACGACCGGAGACGGCATCCGCTCGAGCAACAGATCGTAGAGCGCCACGATCCGCGGCCAGTCGGTCTCCCCGAACGAGGCCGCCTCCGCGTGGGCCGCCGCGATCGCGGCCTGCAACAGATAGGGACCGGGAGTTGCTCGAGTCAGGGCGTTCCTGACCAGGCCAAGCCCCTCCTCGACCATCGTTCGATCCCACCTCAAGCGGTCCTGCTGCTCGAGAAGGACAATGTCTCCGAATTCATCGATCCGAGCTGTGCGCCGTGAATGTTGTACCAGCATGAGCGCCAGCAGCCCGCGTGCTTCGGGCTCGTCGGGCATCAACCCAACGAGGACACGGCCGAGCCTTATCGCCTCGTCGCAAAGTTCGCGGCGCACGATTCGGTCGCCCGACGATGCCGCGTATCCCTCTGTGAACACGACGTAGATGACCGCAAGCACGGATCCAAGCCGCTCGGGCAGCGCATGGTCTGGCGGGATCTCGTAGGGGATGCCTGCCACCCTTATCTTGCGTTTGGCACGGGAGAGACGTTGGCCCATCGTCGGCTCGGTCACGAGGAAGGCACTTGCGACCTCCGGAGTGGTCAGTCCACCGATGGTCCTCAGGGTCAGGGCAACGCGCGCCTCCAACGAGAGGGCCGGATGGCAGCAGGTGAACATCAAGCGCAGCCGATGGTCTTCTACCGACGATCCCGAACTTTCATCGAACGGATCTGAGATGTTTGCCGTCAAGAGTAGGGGTTCCTTCGATTTGAGGTTCTGGGCTCGCCGCATCCGGTCAATCGCTTTGTTACGCGCCGTTGTGAGCAGCCAGCCAGTTGGATCGTCTGGGATGCCGTCATGCCGCCATCGCGTGAGCGCGACCAGCCACGCCTCCTGGAGGACATCTTCGGCGAGATCGAGATCGCCACAGACGCGCATGAGCGCTGCGACCGCCCGTCCCCAGATCTCGCGGTAGAGGCGGGCGGCCGCGACGTCGAAATCGGGCCCGAACGAAGCCTCAGGAGCTCGCGATGCCGGCTCGCTCACGGACCGCCTTCTCGTACTCCTCACCGAACTCGGTAATGGGCCTGAGCTCGATCGAGCCGGCCCCGGCGGCCGGGCACGCGGCGGCAATCTCGATTGCCTCGTCGAGGTCCTTGCAGTTGATCAGATAGAAGCCGCCGAGTACCTCGTTGGTCTCCGCAAAGGGACCGTCGGTCGTGAGCGTCTCGTCGTTGCGAACACGCACCGTGGTGGCGGTGTTCGTGGGCTCGAGCGCCTCCCCGCCCTCCAACGCCCCGCGCGTCATCAGATCCGCGGTGTAACCGGTCCACTCGTCCATCGACGCCTGCTGCTGTTCGGGCGTCATTCCGGTCGAGTCCCACTCGGGTCCATATATCAACAGCAGGTAGCGCATCGCTCCTCCTTCGCTCGGCCCGGCCCTCTCTCGGGCGAGGCTTCCATCATCGGCCCTAGGACGAACGGAAGCACCCCAGTTCGACACTTCTCCGAGAAATTTCGATCGGACACTGGGCCACCAGCTCACAAGATGGCCGTCTCTACCACGAGGTCCCCTTCATCGAAACGAGAGGCTCTGAGGGGATGGAGGTCGAAGGCGTCGCACCGGCCTTTCGTTATCAGCTCGGCCACCGCCTTGCCGGCGGCGGGAGAGTGCATGAGTCCATGACCTCCGAAACCCACACACTGGATAAAGCGTGGAACGGAGGGAGCCTCGCCGACGATCGCGTGTCCATCCGGGGTCTCTGGGTACAGGCCCGCCCAGCATTGCTTCGGATGGACCCGCTTGCCTTCGAGATGGGGGAAGCGGTTGCCGATCCGTGAAGCCACCGCCGGAAGAAAACGAGGATCCAGTGCCGTTTCCCATCCCGGCAGGTCGTTCGGGTCCGAATAGGCAATGACATAGCCGTTGGGGCCTTCCCGACGCACGAGTACCCCCGTATCGAGGTCGACACACATCGGCAGCGGCTTCCTTGGAGCATCCATGTCGTGAAGGTAGGCGAGATTCCTTCGCACCGGGTCCACCGGGACGTCGACTTGTAGCAGCGCCGCGACGGCCCGCGCGTGGGCTCCTGCTGCGTTCACCACCCATGTTGCCCGATGGCGTCGCTCTCCGACGGTCAACTCGAACTCGCGGCCCGCCCGTTCGATCGAGCCAACCTCGGATCCTGCGCGAATCTCGGCGCCGAGGCGCCTTGCCTCGTGTTCGAAGACCGCAACCAACCCGTGTGGATCGAGGTGGCCATCGCGGGCGTGATACGTGCCCGCTATCAGACCTTCAGCGCGGACGAAGCCGGCGTGCTCGACGATCTCCTTCGGAGAGAGCCACTCGGTCTCAACTCCGAGCGACCGTTGTAGCTCTACCGCCCGTTCCAGCCCCTCGGCCCGTTCCCGATCGCCCGTGAAGAGCAGGTAGCCGACCTGATGGAAAGAGAGCTCATCTCCGAAGGCGTTCCGCAATCGCTCTATTTCACCGATGGAGTGCAGAGAGAACGCGATGTTTATCTCTGTGGTGAACTGAGCGCGCACGCCGCCGTTCGCCCGGCTCGACGACCCTCGACCGAGGGAACTTTCACTCTCGAATACACAGACACGCTCGACGCCCGCGCGCAGGAGCTCGCCCGCAATCGACAAACCAATGACCCCTCCACCTATGATCACTACGTCACTTCTGTTTGCTTTCATGGCACGAAAACTTCGAGGTCATCCTCCGAGTTCATCGAGCGGTGACGCGGCGCGTGCCTCGGCAACGATGTTCCCCTTTTGCTGGTGCAGGTCGAGGGCCGTCTTTAACGCCGACGCCGCGTCCGACTTTCGGCCCGCCAGCCGCAGCACCTCAGTCAGAGCGACCATGGCCTGGGCGTGGAGGTTGAGGAGGTCGGTTGCGGAGGCCAGACGAACTGCCTCCGTTGCGTGATGCTCAGCTTCGTCGTACAGGCCGAGCCGGGCCAGTGCCTTGGCGCGCAGCTGCCGCCACCGTACCCCCGCGTCGACGTCGCCCTTGATCGTGATCTTTTCGGCGCCCTCAGCCAGGCGAAAGGCCTCGTCGTGGCGTCCCTGCGCGTAGACGGCATCTCCGAGGTCGGGGGCCAGGCTGGAGAGATGGCCGAAGTCGCTGATGCGGTCAAGGATCTCGTAGCCGGCGCGCAGGTCCTTCTCGGCCCCCACCGGGTCGCCGGCGAGCATCTCGACCGCCCCCGAGTGACGGAGCACTCCCGCCACGCCGACGAGGTCGCCGAGCTCTCGAGCCAGCGTCTTGGCGCGAGTAATGAGCTCCCGGGCCCTCTCGAATCTCCCCCGCATCGCCTCCAGCTCGGCGCGCGTGCGGGTCACGGCGATCTCGACTCTCCGATCGCCGCGCCCTTGATCGAGGATCGACTCCAGACGACGGATGCCTTCTTCGGCCGGGATGGGGCCCAGGAGGATCACGACGGCCAGCCAGCGCAGGGCCTCGGCCTCCTGCCGGCGGTTCCTCGCCCGTCGCGCGTGGGCGATGGCGCGCTCCAAACTCTCCTCGGCTACTGCGGCGCGGCCCTGCCACATTCGGATCGTGCCGACCAGGACCCTCGCCTCCGCCAGGCCGAGATCATCCGCCCAGTCCTCGAACAGCCGGACATACCGCTCGACCTCCATGAGCGACTGTCCCTGGCTGATCTGGGGGTCCAGGAGGAGCCGGACGAAGACTCGCCGCACGCCGGCACGCGCTTCCAGCCTGCGATCCCCCTTCGCCCTCGCGGCCTCGATCGCCTCGGTCAGCACCACATCCGCGCGTGGGATGTCCGATTGGGCCAGCGCCATCCCCAGGTCTGGCAGGACCTCGAGTCGTGACGGGTCGCCCGGCGCGAAGAGGTCCGCCGCCCGAGAGAGCAGGTTCACCGTTGCGGAGAGATCCCAGTGGGCGAAGGCCCGCCGGCCGGCAGCCACCAGCCGCTCTGCAGCCCTGGCTGCGACGGCTCGGGTCGGTTCGTCGACGGGCCCAAGCTCGGCCAGGAATCGGTACGCCTGCTCGAGGTGGTAACCGAGGATCTCTTCGAACTCCGCAATGCGGTCCCCGGCCTTGCGCTCGAGCCAGGAAGCGAAGAGTTGGTGGAGCTCGGCCCGGCCCCGCTTGGGCATGGACTCATAGGCTGCGTCGCGGACGAGGATGTGGCTGAACCGGAAGGCGTCCTCTCCGGTGAACCCGGACCGGTCGGGGCGGACGAGCTCCTTGCGCAGAAGGGTCTGGAGGTGGGAGCCGACGCGCGCCCGATCGCCTCCGGCGACAGCTCGGTCACTGCCCCCCACCAGAAGACCTTTCCTATGACCGAGGCGCGCTGGATCACCGAGCGCTCCTCGCCGGCGAGCTGGTCGAGTCGGGCCGATAAGAGGGCGCTGATGGTACCGGGGACCGAGACTCGCGAGAGGTCACCTCGGGCCGCCCAGTGCCCATCGTCCCGCTCGAGAAGCCCGTCGTCGATCAACATCCGGAGCATCTCCTCGACGAACAGGGGGTTTCCTTCCGCGGACTCCGTGATGCGGGCCCGGACGTCGCCGGTCAGTCCGGCCCGACCCAACAGATTCCCGATCAGCAGCTCGCACTGCAGCTGGGTCAGGGGCTCGAGCACGATCAGCTCCCCGATGCTCCCCCAGTCGGGGCGGCTCTCGCGGACGTCCGGACGCGCCGTACACAGGATGAGCAGGGGGTAGTCGATGCTGAAACCCGCCACGTACTGGAGCAGGTCCAACAAGGTCGGCTCGGCCCAGTGGATGTCTTCGATGACCACGACGAGCGGGCCGTAACGGGCCAGAACCTCGAGGAGCCGACGCACGGCCCAGAACGTCTCCTGGATCTCTCCTTCGCCCTCGCCGAGCCCAATCGCCGCGGCTACCCGCTCCGCGATGTCGGCCCCGTCCTCCACGTCGCCGACGAGATTCCGCACTTTGGAACGCGCTGCTCCCGGCGAGTCCAACTCGCCGATCCCAGCTGCGGCCTTGACCAGCTCGGCGACCGGCCAAAAGGTGATCCCCTCACCGTAGGGCAGGCATCGAGCCCACAGCGTTCGGGCGCGGGTGGTCGCTTGCAGAACGAACTCATTCACCAGTCGCGACTTTCCGAGTCCAGCGTCTCCGACGACGGTTGTGATGCGGCAGACACGCTGCATCGCCGCCTCCTCGAGCGCATGCCGGAGGCGGACCAGCTCGTCCTCTCGCCCAACCAGGGGTGAGTCCAACCGGCGAGCGAATGGCGGTGCCCCGGCCGTCACGTTGAGGAGACGCAACGCCGGGACTCGCTCTACCTTGCCCTTCAGCTCCAGCGGGTCGACGGGCTCAACCAGAACGGCATCGCGGACCAGCCTGTGGGTCTCCTTACCGATGAGGATCTCCCCGGGCTCCGCGGCCTGCTCCAGGCGAGCGGCCACGTTTACCGCGTCGCCCGTCACGAAGGACTGGCTACCCGACGGGTCACCTGCCACCACCTCACCGGTGTTGATCCCGGTCCTAATGTGGAGACGGGCACCCCACTCGCGGTCGAGCTCGTTGTTCAGCGCTGCAAGGATCTCTCGCATTTGCGCCGCGGCCCGGACGGCTCTGAGGGCATCGTCCTCGTGGACTACCGGGACCCCGAAGACGGCCATCACAGCGTCGCCGATGAACTTCTCAACCGTTCCCCCATGGTCCTCCACGGCGGAGCGCATCTCATCGAAGTACCGGGACATGACGCCTCGGAGGGACTCCGGGTCCAAGCGCTCGCCTAGTGCGGTTGAACCGGAGACGTCCGCGAACAGCACGGTGACGGTCTTGCGGACCTCCACGAGCGGGAGTCTACGTGGCGGGAAGCGCAGGAAACGGCTGATTTTCGGGCTCACCGAAACAGCGGTTCGAGCATCGACGCACCGGTTGACCCCACGGTTATATATCGGGACAATCGGGAAAATACGAGTCGCTTGATTGGCAGGGAATTCAAGTCGATTGATAGGGCGGGTCGCTCCCAATGAGGCAGCAGCGACTCACAGCCACTTCCCCAGGCACCCTCCGATCGTCCCCCTGGGCCGACTACCAACGAGGAGATGCGCTATGGACCGTTTGGGCACGCTTGACAGTTCGTTCCTCTACCTGGAAAAGCCGAACGTGCATATGCACATTGCCGGCCTCTCCGTATTCGACCCATCGACCCGCGACGACGGAGACCTCGGGCTCGAGGAGACACGGGACCTCATTGCAGACCGCATCCACCTCGTGCCCCGGTTCCGCCAGAAGGTGCGTTCGGTTCCTTTCGAGATCAACAGGCCCCTCTGGGTGGACGATCCAAACTTCGATATCGACTTCCACGTGCGAGCTGCGTCCCTGCCGAGCCCGGGCGGACCGCGCGAGCTAGCCGAGCTCGTGCAGCGCATCTGTTCACGACCTCTCGACCGCACCAAGCCGTTGTGGGAGATGTACCGGATCGAGGGGCTCGATGATGGCCATGTCGCCGCTCTCACCAAGGTTCATCACTCGATGATGGACGGCCTCACCGGCATGCAGGTCGCTGCCATGCTGTTCGATTTCACGAGAGAACCGCGCGCGGTGGAGCCGGAGCCGTGGGAGCCTCAGCCCGAGCCCTCGGCGCGACAACTCTTGACCGATGCGATTGTCGACCAGGCCGCTAACGGGCTCGGCGCGGTCGGTCGAGCTGCCGAGCGTGCAGTCAGACGTCCGCAAGAAGCGGTAGCGGCGATCGGGCGCACGGGAGCCGGGTTCGCGAATCTAGTCGGGGGCATGATGTCGGCTCCAGGGCCCTTCACGGTCTCGGTCGGCCCAACCCGGCGCTTCTCCATGGCGGATGCCCCAGTCTCGGATGCCAAGGACATCAAGAACGCCCTTGGAGGCACGGTCAACGATGTCATCCTCAGCTCCGTGGCCGGAGCCTTGGCCCACCTGTTGGAGTCGAGGGGCCATGTCCAGAAGGACCGCACGCTCCGGGCGATGGTCCCGGTGTCGTTGCGCGTAGGCTCTCCCGGCACCGATTCTGGCAACGAGGTTTCACCTATCTTCGTGGATCTACCGGTGGGTCCGATGGACGAAGGGAAACGTCTGGCGAGGATCACGACTGCGACACGACGTCTGAAGGAATCGCGCGCTGAGGTGGGGACCGAGACGCTCGTCGAGCTCGGGGGTTTCTTTCCCGCCGCGTTCTACCGCCTCGTATCGGCGATTGCCGGACGACAGCGGGTGGCGGATCTGGTCGTCTCCAACATCCCCGGCCCGCAAGACCCGATGTACTTCGCGGGAGCGCGGCTCGTTGCCTACTATCCGCTGATGCCGCTCGCCGAGACCATGGGTCTGTCGGTCGGCGTCACGAGCCTGAGCGGGATGATGGGCTTCAGTTTTACCGCCGACTGGGACGCGGTACCCGACGTATGGGTCCTGTCCGACGGCCTTGTGGAGACTTTTGCCCGGCTGAAGAAGGCCGCGGGTGTTTAGCGGACGCCTTTACCGGCCGACCGTGTCCGAAGGGAGACGAAACAAACCAAGCCGCTTGGGTCTGAGTGTTTGAGGAGCGGCTGTAGGTGATCACGATGCGCGAATCAGCGCTCAACTAGGGGCTGGTGGTAACGATGTTCTGGGCGAACGGTGTCGCCCCCGCGCGCGGCGCTCCACTGGAGGACCTGATCCCCGCAACGGTGGTGGCGCTAGTGGGCATCTCCGTCCTGGCGGGGGTCGCGATCTCGTATCGCCGGGGCGGAGCCAAGTGGCTCCGCGGTCTCGCTGCTTTCGCATCTCGGGTCGGCGGACTTCCAACGTGGGCAGGCCTGCCCGCCCTCTTCGCGGCCGTCTCGTTGCTCTGCGCGATGTTCGGGTTCTACTGGGACGTCGCCACCCACATCGATAGTGGCCGCGACCCGGGCCCGTTCGCGAATCCCTCCCACTACTTCATCCTTGCGGGCCTGGTCGGGATCGCCCTCGCCGGCTTCCTGTCCGTGCTGTTGGGCCGAGACGCTCCTCGCGGACCCGTGTTCGTCGGTTTCGCTCCACTCGGTGGAGTTCTCCTGACGTTGTGCGGAGTAGTTGCGGTCGCCGGCTTTCCGCTCGACGACATCTGGCACCGGCTGTTCGGGCAAGACGTCACGCTGTGGGGCCCGACCCACATTCAAATGGTCGGAGGGGCCGCGCTAGCCACGCTCGCGTCGTGGATCCTCGTTCGCGAAGGACGTTTCTATGGATCGGAGACGGCGAGCAGACAAGAAACCCCCAGCAAGAGGCCGTGGTTCTTGCGCCTGCGAGAGCCGACGCTCGCGGGTGCGTTCCTCATCGGCTTATCGGCCCTGCAAGCCGAGTTCGACTTCGGCGTGCCTCAGTTCCAGCTCGTGTACCAGCCGATCCTCCTGATGCTCGCCGCTGGTATGGCTTTGGTGGCGGCGCGCATCCGGCTCGGTCGCGGCGGCGCCATCCTATCGGTCGCGTTCTTCTTGCTGCTTCGTGGCGCGCTCGCACTCATCGTCGGCCCGGTGTTGGGACGCACGACGCCGCACTTCCCGCTCTATCTTGTCGAAGCCCTCGTCGTTGAAGCAGTCGCGTTGAGAATCCCGACGACTCGACGGCTCACCTTCGCTCTCGCCGGCGGCGCCGGGATCGGGACGATCGGACTGGCCGGCGAGTGGGCCTGGAGCCACATCTGGATGTCGAATCCATGGCCGCTCGAGCTTCTACCCGAAGGCGCGATCATGGGGTTCGCGGCCGCCATGGCCGGTGCCTTGATGGGCGGGTTCATCGGTGGCGCGCTCGACAGAGACCGGCCGGCCTCGGAGAACGTTCGACCCACCTACGCGCTCGCAGGTCTCGTCCTCGCGCTGTTCTGTCTCGCGTATCCGGCTCCGACTCAGCCGCCGCGGGTGGCAGCCGACGTCAGCCTCGACTTCGTCGAGCAGGATGGATCTCGCGCAGCTACGGTCACAATCCGCCCCGACCCGCCTGAGATCGCACAGAACGCGCTGTGGTTCGACACGATGTCGTGGCAGGGACTCGATTGGGATAGGGGATCAAAGAGGCTCGTTGAGTTCGAGGAAGTCCAGCCCGGTGAATACCGGTCGGTCGAAGCCGTGCCGGTGGAGGGTCAGTGGAAGACCATGGTGAGACTCCACAACGAGGGTTACCTCATCGCGCTGCCGATCTACATGGCTCGCGATCCTGCAATCCCCGCGGACGGGATCCCCGCACGCGAGCGGTTCCGCCGTGATTTCGTGCCCGACAAGGAGCTCCTCCAGAGAGAAGCGATCACCTCGAACTCCCCCCTTCAGCGAACCGCATATGGGGTCCTGGCGACGATCGCCATTGCCTGGATCGCCGCGTTCGCTTGGGGTCTCAACCGTCTCGATGAGGACGGCGAGCAGAAGGGCCTCGACCGATCACGTCACGCACCTGTAGGCGTCAGAGCGAGCTGAGGATAGAGGCGAGTTCCACGCGGAGTACGCGGAGCGGCCTCTCGCCCACCTAACGTCTCAGGCCCCCGTCGCCAACGTCTCGTGATCCAGGGCTGAAGGTCGCCCTCGATTACGTAGCCCGATCCGCCGGGATTACGTACAGACGCGGCCTTGCTCCGGCGGGACGATATGTGTGCGAAGCGACAACCAAGACCGATATCGGGAGCGCAATGATGGCGTTGATCGAGCGGGATGCAAGGCGGATGGCGGCAGCGTTTGACGACTACTCTCTTCTCAGCGTCACCGCCGTGGCAGAAACTGAACAAGGCGACTATGAGATCGAGCTGATGGATCAGCGGTTCAATCGCTCCTACGTCATCGGCTCACACTTCGACTACTGGGACTTTCTCAGTTACTTCATCAGCCACCAGATGTGGCCTGCCCCGGAGGGGCACCTCAGCGCAGCCTGACGGCGCATATTCCGGCTGAACCCAGTCCTGCCATTGCGGTCGTGGGCCGCGGACGGCTCCTCGACGCGTGCGAGGACTATCCTCCCGCCATCGGACTCGGTGGGAAGGGAGCGACAATGGCAACTGCAGGCCTGGATACGGGCACGGTCGACCAACTGCTCACGACGACACGAACAGTACGCAAACGGCTCGATCTCACCCGGCTCGTCGAGCGCGATGTCATCCTCGAGTGCCTTCGCCTCGCTGTACAGGCGCCAACCGGCTCCAACCTGCAAGGCTGGCGTTGGATGGTCGTGACCGACCCGGAAAAGAGAGCGGCCGTCGCAGACGTCTATAGCCGCGCCATCGGTCCGTACCTCGCCTTCGGCAAGGCGGCTCTGGACCCAAGTAACAAGCAGATGGTCCGCGTCGTCGACTCGTCCTTCTATCTCGTCGACGTGCTCGCCGACATCCCGGTCCACATCATCCCGTGCCTTCTCAACCGCCCGGACGACGCCGGCCGCCTGCTCGCGGGGATGGGCTATGAGGTGGAGCCGTGGTGCAACGTCGCGGCGTCCGGGTTCTACGGCTCAATCTGGCCGGCGGTGTGGAGCCTGATGCTTGCCTTCCGCAGCAGAGGTCTCGGTTCCGCCCTCACGACGATGCACCTCGCGTGTGAGAGGGAGGTCGGCGAGCTGCTCGGCATCCCCGAGACGGTGACACAGGTGGGCCTGCTACCGGTCGCGTACTACACGGGTGAGGACTTCAAGCCGGCGACCCGTCGAGCACCGGAGGAGATCACCTACTGGGATGCGTGGAAGGAAACAGGACCCTAGACCCGCACCCCTGTCGCGCGCCCACGTTCGGCAAGCTCGTTTGCGTCGGCGAGCCTCTGGCGTGCTCGTCGATTGGTGAGCGCCACCCTGAGCGACTCGAGGATCCCGGGATAGAGCTCGACGCTTGGGGCAGAAGCTCGACCCCGACGGTGGGGCCACGCGGCCGGCCTTCGCCCCACCTCGCCCCGGAGCGTCATGGCGCTCGAGCTGGACACGGTCCCCTTATCACGTCTAAGATACATACAGCGCGTATGGTACATACAGACAGTATGAATGTCAAGATGCGGAAAGCCGACCAGTCCGAGGCGACCAGGAAGGCCCTGGTGGCCGCGGGCCGTGAGCTTTTCGCCGGGCGGGGCTACGCCGATACGTCCACCCAGGAGGTCGTGAAGCAGGCGGGGGTAACGCGGGGTGCCCTCTATCACCATTTCCGCGACAAGGCGGACTTGTTCGCGGCCGTATTCGAGGACCTGTCCGAGGAGATCATTCGCCGGGTCGGGAAGGCCGCGAACAGGGCTGGTCAGGTCGGCACCTGGGAGCACTTTGTCGGAGGCTGCCAGGCGTTTCTCGACGCCTGTCTCGACCCCGCCATCAGGCAGATAGTCCTGCTGGATGCTCCGTCCGCTCTCGGGTGGGAGCGGTGGCGCGAGCTCGACTGCAAGTACGGTTTTGCGATCGTGAAAAAGGCTCTGCAGGCGAGCATGGATTCGGGTCTGATCGACCGTCAGCCTGTCGATCCCCTTGCCCACATGCTTGTCGGTGGTCTCAACGAGGCTGCGCTCGCAATGGCTCGCGCCGATAACCCAGAAGAAGCGCGCGCCGAAACGGGTACGGGCATCGATCGCGTCCTGAACGGATTGAGGGCTCGGGACCCGAAGACGGACAAAGGATAGGCATAGTGCCGGTCGAGGTGCTGCCGCCGGCCGTCTGAAAGACCCATCGGATCCGGCTCTGTGCACACTTGGCGCATGCGATCGTTTCTCCTCGTTGCGGCACTCGTTGCCTACAACAACCTTCGGCCAGAGCTCGGCGGTGGGATGTACGTGGCCGTCAATCTGACGGTCGGGGTAGTGGTCGGTGCGATAGCGCTCGGGCTCCTGAGTTCGGATCCTCGAGAACTAGGGATCAAGGGAAACCGTTCGAGAGTCGTCACGGCGGCAGGCTTGGGGGCCGCCGGCCTCGTGGCTCCCTTGTATGCGTTGGCATTTTTCGAGCCGAGCGCGCAGCTGATCGCAGACGATCGAGTTGCCGAACTGAGTGGCTCGCAGGTGGCGTTCCAAGCATTGATTCGCATCCCTCTCGGTACGGCCCTGTTCGAGGAGTTCGTATTCAGAGGCGTGCTATTCGGGGTCTTCTCGCGGCGCGGCAATCTTTTCGGCGCGGTTGCCTCGAGTGTGCCGTTTGGGATGTGGCACATACGTCCGACCCTGGAGGTCATCGACGCGAACGCTCCCGGCGCACAAACCGCCTGCGTGGTGTTGCTGGTTCTCGCTGCGGTCATCGTGACTGCGGCGGCGGGGCTCGGACTCTGTTGGCTGCGGATAAAAGGAGGTGGGATTTGGGCGCCAACGGTGCTCCATGCCGGCATCAATTCGCTGTCGCTCGTAGCGGCGGCGATTGCCCACGCACAACTAGCTTGATTCTGCTCAGGCGTGGCTGGGAGCGAGCGCTCTAGATCACCTTCGTCACCTTGAGGATCGTCCCGGTGAAGTCGGCGACGAACATCGCCCCCGAGGAATCGAAGGTGACGTCCAGAGGAAGTACCCCCTCCAGGAAGTCGCTCTGACCTGCGACCTTCTCCCCGGAGGCATCGAACTCGACTCGAACCACCTTGTGGCCGACGACTCCGTCGCCAAAGAAGTTGCCGAACTCGGCAACGAACATGTCGTTGCGGAATTCCGCTCCCCATGCCTCCGTTGTCTGCAGGGCGACCCCGTCCGCCGAAGGATGCAGACCGAACGACGCGATCGGTCGCACAACGCTTTGCTTGTCGCAGGGCCCAAACTGTTCGATGACATCGGGGTGGGGATTGTCGTAGGGCTCGAGCTCACCCTGGCGCTCCAAGTTGTAGAGGCACGACGGAAATCCGAAATCCTCAGCTACGCTGGCCGGCGCGCCATTGTCGATGTCGCTGAGATAGAGAAGGTCGTCGGAGTCCTCGAGATGATCCGGTGGGGGAGAGTCGTTCTTCCGAGCATCGTCTGCGCCGTTGGTTGTGATGAACAGCTTGGTCGGGTCGAAAGGAGAGAACGCGAGGTCGTAGAGGTTTCTCATCCCGTGTGCCACGATGGCCTGCGTTGGGTCGAGGCTCGCCGCGGAAACGTCGGTGGCGGCGGGATCGATTCTCACTACCGAGCCCGACCAAGGATGCGCTTCGGGTTGGCCGCCCTCGACGCCGTCGTCGGTCGAATTGCCGTTGGCCACATAGAGCATCCCGTCCGGCCCAAGGGCCAGACCATTTGTGTTGTGACGCCCGTTCGGGAGATCCTTCAGCACTATCTGCTTGCTGTCTTCCTCATCGAGCGCGTCTCCGTCTTGGTTCACATCGCGGATCCTCCAGACTCGCCCGTAAGGGCGGTCGCCGAAGGGTCCGGGGCGACTCGCCTCCGCGTCGGATACGTATACGGTTCCGTCCGGCGCCACCAGCACACCAAGGGGGCTCTGGAAGCCGGTTGCAAACGAGCTGGGAGGAGCTCCCGCGCCGGCGACGTCGTCGAAGACGACGACCTCCCCTCCCGTGAAGCTCGTCGCGTAAAGGCGTGAGCCCGTTGCACCTGCACGGCTATCGGGGCCGGAAGCCAGGCTCGTTAGGAGCCCGCCGGCTTCCGCGTATGGAGTGACGACGAACCCCGGCGGCACCTGAACCCCGGATTCCGTCGCAGGCGATGTCGCGCCACCAAGCAGGGTTACGAGACACGCAGTGACGGCGATCGTGGTCCGCCTCATCCCCAACCTCCCCCTTGAGGAGCACGATTGCCATGAGCTACCGGAGCAAGCAGTCAAGAGCTTGTTCGCCGCCCGAGCCAGGGCTCCTGCGGGCCGGGCTCGTCGTCCACATCGTCTCGGAAGGCGTCCACCCCATAGACTTCTGCGCGGTGCGAAAGCGACCTGGGCGGGTCCTTCGGAAAGGAGATCGAATGACCGAGACCACGACAGCGCCTCCGGAATCGCGGCCTGCGCCGGAGGGCAAGCCTCGCTGGACCCGCTTTGCGGTCCTGGGTCTCGTGCTTGCCGCGCTGGGCCCGCTCCTCATGCTGATTGCCGGGGTCGTGTGGGGGCTGGACGTGAGCGAGGACGTCCCCTTCTTCGGAATCACGGCGGCCGTGGCGTTGATCGGAGCGTTCTTCGTCGCGCGCTTCGATACGTGGGGCAAGTTCGTGGGCATCATCGCGGCGCTGCTGGTTGGCCTGGCGCTCTTCTGGACTGCCTTCGGGCTGTTCAGCCCAACGAGCTTCTTCGACTTCGTCCCCGGGTTCCTCGTTGTCCCCGGTGTCCTCATCGCGATCGTCTCGTGCATCGCGGCGATCGTCGCCGGGCGCAGAGGCCACTTGACGACGACCGCTACCGGCGGCGAACGAAGAGCCCTTCGGGTGGTTCTTGCGGTCGTGGTGATCCTGGCCGTTCTGTCCGGAATCGCCACGGCGACGACACGTTCTACGGTGGACGAGAGCGACGCAGACGCGACGGTGGTTCTGAATGATTTCGAGTACGACAGCACCGAGTACCAGCTCCAGGGCGGATCCCGCGTCTTCGTCCGCAACGACGACCCGTTCCTTCATACGTTCACCGTCGACGCCCTGGACATCGACGAGACCATGTCGCCGGGGAGCGAAGAGCTGATAGAGGTCCCGTCGGAGCCGGGCACCTACGTGGTCTACTGCCGCCCGCACACGAGCGATCCGGACGATCCGTCAGATGAGGACATGGCCGCGACGCTGACGATCGAGTGAGGTCCACTCCCTAGGGTGACCTCCGTACTCGAGTCCACGCAGTTCCTCGAGGAGAGGGTTGCGGGGCTCAGGGAGGGGCGAAGGTCGGATCGGCCACGCCGATTTGATCAGAACAAAGCGCTCTCGCATGGCGTCTTTCACTGTGAACGCTACGGAGGAGGCGAACCATGCGCAGGATCGGACCGTGGGTCATCTTGGGCGTGACGTTGTTGCTTGCGGGGTGCGGGGAGCCGGGCTCCGACCAGATCCCCAAGGACCTCTTGTTCATTCAGACGGCGGGGGGCGTCGCGGTCGTCGAGCCCGGAGCCTCCTCGCCCACCGTTCGCGGGAGAGCCGTTCCGTCCCGCGACTGGTCCACCGTGGTCCGTAGCATCCCGAACGGCACTGCCACCGAGATCGTGGCCTTCGAGCCGTCGTCGGGGGCAGAGCGTTGGGGCTCGACGCTTCCCGGAAACCTAAGGGCGAAGGTCGTCTCCGAGGACGGAGATCTCGTCGCTCTGGGACCAACTCGTGAGAGGCATCACCGTTTGGGCCGCGCTTCGACCACAGTGGTCATCGTCGACAGAGGAAGGGCCGAGCCCCGAACTATCACGCTCGAGGGCAACTACGAGCCCGAGGCATTCTCTACGGACGGGCAGAGTCTGTTCGTCATCAAGTACATGCCTGCTCGGGCTCCGACGCGCTATCAGGTGCGCCGCCTGGATCTGGGCACCGAACGAGTAGAGGGCGTCTACACGCCCGACGCTCATCTACAGGAAGCGATGGGAGGAACGGCGCGCATCCAGGCGGCAAGTCCTGACGGGCGGCGTCTCTACACTCTTTACACGCTCGGTGGAGGCGGCGAAGGGCGCTACGCGTTCATCCACGTGCTGAGCCTCGACGAGCTATGGGCACACTGCATCGACCTCCCGGGCGAGTTCGCGACAGCGGCCGAGTCGGCAACCGCGCTCACGGTATCCCCCGACGGCAGCCGTCTGTATGTGGCCAACCACGCCGAGGCGGCCGTGGCAGAGATCGACACCTCCAAGCTCGAGGTCGTACGCAGGACGAGTATCAACTTCGGGTTCGGAGGCGGAGCCGCACACGCGGCACACGATGGGGGGTCCAAGCTCTACCTGGCAAGCGGCCGGCGCGTGGCCGTCGTCGATGCGACGAAGCTGACCGAGATCCGTTCTTGGCTATTGAAAGAGAAGATCAAGGGAATCCAGGTGGCCGGCGACGGAACGAAGCTGTACGTCGCGCTCAGAGATCGTGTCGAGGTCCTCCGAGCGGCCACCGGCGACAGGCTCGACACGCTCGATCCTCCCGGGGTCCACCGGATCCATCGGTTCGGCCCGGTGATGCCGTCCATTGACGATTCGAACCCGGGCGACGACATCGTGTGTGCGTGCTGAGGAAAGGAAAGGGGGGAGCATTGCGCTCCCCCCGAAATGGGCTTCGGTTTTGGCCTCGTTACCTACTTCGCTGCGTGCTCTGACCTTTTGGCATTACCTGCGACCGCCCGACCGGGGGAATGTGTACGCGTACACGCCGCGGCCGAAGGTAGCGGCCACAATTGTGTTCCGGTCGCCCGGGTGGTTGCGGATCGTGCTGATCGGCACCGCCGGCATTCCGTCGTCGAGCGCAGCCCAGCGCGACCCATTCGTGTTCCTGGACAGGAACACTCCGACGTCGGTGCCGACGACGAGCTGGCCTCTGTGCAACTCGATCCAGTTCGCGCTGAGGTTAGGCAGGTTCCTGGAGATGTTCGTGAACGTCTCGCCCGCATCGGTGGACTTGAAGACGTGGCCACTGCCGATGTCCTGGTTGCCATCCAGATAAGAGCCGGGCGGCACCCACTGCCGATTCGCGTAGCCACCGAGCGCGACGTAGACGGTCTCCGGATCCTGCGGATCGATCGCTATGGACGTGATGTAACGGTTCGGCAATCCATCCGCCTTGGTGTGGTGCCATCCCTGCGGCGTCATCCGCTTGGGCGGCTCCTCTCCTCCGACGTTCGTCGCCAGCCCGTTCAGGAATGGCTCGCTCTCCGGATTGCGGTTGAGGATGTCGCAGACCCCGCAGTAACCGACGTACGCGGCATCACCCTGTAGATCGAGGGCAGACATCGAGTTGGGGGGCGCACCTTCGCTCTCGGCGTTGCCCAGATCGAAGACCTCCTGCCAATCGCAGCCGAGCTCGTCGCAACGTGTGTCCGGGCCGGACACAGTCTCGACGACTTCCTTGCCCGCGGTCATGAGGTGCCTGGCGTCGGTTGGATCCATCACGAAGGGGTTAGAGAACTTCGAATTGCTGATCGGAGGCGGCATGTTCTCCCACGTCTTGCCGCCGTCGGTCGTCACTCGCATGTCGGCGAAGGTCGTCTCTGAGTACGCGACGTCACTGTTGTCCGGATCGACCGCGACGAAGAAACCGTCTCCACCGAAGGCCATGATCTGCCGTCCGTTGTCTGGAGTGATCTTGCCGCTCCCGTTGTCCTGCAACCCGTACCAGACGGTGCCGTCCTTCGCGACCTCCGCGTCGTAAGGCAGGAGGGTGTGGAAGCCGTCGTTGTTCCCCTCGCCCCACTTGGTCGGGGCGAGAGCCTCGTCACCCTTGAGGGTCTGCCCGTAAGCTCCGCCGTCGTTGCCCACGACGAGCGACACGCCTCCGTCATCGGTCGGGAGGTAGAGCGCGTCGTGCTGGTCGGGGTGCGTCGTCAGCTCGGTGTTGATGCCGTCCTCCGCGGTCGGACATGCGGGCTGTCCGGTATCGAGCAGGAGACATGCCTCGTCGGCGAAGTAGGGCCCGATGACCTCGAAGTCACCCACCTCGGCAGCGTCGCACGGCGCCTGCACGGATGTGTTCTGGGGGCCGGAGCAGCGGTTGGCCCATACCTCCTCGAGCCCGAAGGTCAGCCTCGTGGGAACGCCTTCTTCGGTCTGCTGGGTGGGGTCGGGCTTGATCCACATGTTGTACCAGGCCTGCACTCCAGGAGCGAAGAGCTGTGCCTGACCGACGACCGCGAGACCGGAGTGAGTCGTCGGGTTCTGCGCGATCTCGATCGTGTCGGCCATGCGGATCCAGCTCTCGCCGAAGTCCTCGGAGACGTAGATACCGTTGAATACCGTGTTGAAGAGAGCCTGGTCATCGAACCCCGGATCGTCGGGTGCGTCGATCGAGGGGACTCCCCCGTTGAAGAGCTCGGCGTCCTGAACGATCGCGTAGACGAAGTTGTGGTTCTGCTCCTCGCCCGTGGCGATCCCGAGCTCGACCCGGCCGATGTTCTGGCGCGGCGCGAACCCGGAGTCCGTGGCGCCGTTGCCCGAGACCTCGAGCATCTCGAAGCTCCCCGGCGCACCGCTCTCGGACACGTAGAGGCCGTTGTGCGTCGAGTGCACCTCCCCGTTGGGGAACTCGGCCATCCCCGCCCGGTAACCCACCGCGGCCAGCACGGTGCCTCCCGGCTCGTCGGTGATACCGCCGGGCTCCTGCACCACGACGTCCGTCACGAAGTTCATGAACTGACAGCGGCCGTAGCCGGTCTTGCCCACACACTCTCCCGTCGGGAGAGCGACGTTGGTGAACCTGCGTCCCGCGTTCGTCGAGCGGAAGAGTCCCATGCTCGAGGCCACGTAGAACTCTCTCGGGTTGGTGGGGTCATCCGCGACCTGGAAACCGAGGGCTTCATCGGGGACACCGCGCGCCCGGTGCCACGACGCGCCGAGGTTGTCGCTCCAGTACGCGCCGAGGCCGGTGTACGTGTTGCCTCCCATCAGAGGCTCGCCGCTGACGACGACTAGCCTGCCGGGACCACCGCCGGCCGGCGACCAGGCGACCGCCCCATTGATCTGGGTGGGCAGGGAATCGCCGATCGAGCGCCATGTCTGCCCCCGGTCCTCCGATACCCATAGCCCGCCCGTACCGATCTGGGCGAAGAGGCGATCGTGCACCGGGTCGTAGTCAAGGCTGTCGATGCGACCGTTGAGCTTTGCGAGCCCGAGGCCGTTGACCTCGTCATAGCCCTCCTCGTTCGAGATGAGGGGGCCGACGCCGAGTGGCTGCCAGGTGCCACCCGTGCCCCGCACTCTTGGTGCGGCTGCGATCAGGCGCTCGCGCTGGCGCACCCCTGCCCGGAATGCACCGGGCGCTACCGAGTTGAAGGGGGCCGCGGCGCGCGAGATTCGGTCCGCGAGAAGCGACTCGATCTCGGAAAACTCCTCTGGATGCTTGTTCGAGATGCACACGCCCGAGCTCGCTGCCTTGCTGTCCAGGCCTTCGAGCACGTCCTCGAACTGCGACGGGAGCGTGCGGAGCTTGATCCTGTGCTCGACGGCGCGCTCCTCGTCCCAAGGGTGGTAACCGGGAGGACAGTCGAGCGTCGCGCTGGTGCCGGTGGCTTGGATGGCCGGCGGCGACATCAGGGCAGCGAGGGCAACCACTAGGAGCCCGGTGACGATCCGATTGGTCAGGTTGTGGTGCGTCTTTGCCATCCCCTTCCCTTCCTGTCCGCTGGGCCGGGCGCGCACACGCCTCCTGGCGGGGATGGTTCGACACCGACACCCGGATACCCCCTGGTGAGCGGTCAGAAAGCCTCCTCATCGACCCCTGTGACCGTGTGAGACTCGATGTCCATCATGGAGACGAGACGGCGAGCTTCCTCGGCCTCGACCACGCAGCCCGCATGAGGTGGCGGCGGCTCGCCAAGGGGTCCGGCTACGCGCTGGTCGTGCTTGGTGGCCTCTCCTTGCTACCTCCCGTGCAGGCGCGGGCCAAGGCGATCGCCGTCCTTGTAGAGGCGCTGGGTGGGGACTTCCCGCGTCCTTTCGCGGCCGACGTGACACGAAGCGGGGTGCTGATGGGCGGCGTGACCGGCGATCTGTACGATCCTGGTGGTCCCGCGCCGGCGATCATCCTCGTCCCCGGCGCCGCCATCGAGGGCAGAGCAGACGACCGGGTCGTCCGTGTCGCCCGCGCCCTGGCCCGAGCCAGGCGCGTCGTCTTTGTTCCAAATCTCGAGCTGTTCGAGCGACGTTTCGAGCCCGTCGACGTCGACCGTCTGGTCGCAGCGACCCAGGCACTATTGGATGACGAGCGCGTCGACGGGGGCGTGTCGATGCTTGGTTTCTCGTACGGCGGCTCGTTCGCTCTTCTGGCGGCGGCCGACCCCCGCATCAGCGCGAACATCGAGCAGATCGCGACCTTCGGCGCCTACTTCGACATGCGCGGCGTGGTCCAGGCGCTCACTACCGGCGTCTCGCTGGTGGACGGACGCCGTTTTCCATGGGAGCCACATCCGGACGCGGCGCGAATCGTGAGGCAGCAGGCGACGAGCGCTGTTCCCGAATCCCAGCGGGATCTTCTTCGGCGGGCGCTCGATGTTGGGATAGACAGATCGGAGCTGCCACAACAAGCGCGTGCTGTGTTGGACGTGCTAGAGAACAGGGACCCGCGGCGGACCTTCGAGCTGGTCGAGCAGCTTCCGTCCGAGACTCGCGATCTACTCGAGAGGTTCTCTCCTGCGACGGTGGCCGGCCGGATCGAGACCCCCGTGCTCGCTCTCCACTCGACAGACGATCCCGCCGTCCCCTACGGCGAGGCGGTTAGGCTCGCCGGCGCGATGCCGGGAGCCCGGCTGCTGACGGTGTCGGTGTTCAGGCACGTCGACTTGAAGTCCGGTTCGCTGAGCGATTGGCTCGCCGCGGGAGACGACCTCTTTACCGTGTGGAGGTTCGTCTCGGCGATGATCTCCGCACAGGAATGAGAGGTAGGGAATCGCACTAAATGGCGACCGAGAAGCGCGCCCGCAAGAAGCAGTTCCGAGACGAGTCGCTGGCGAGGCGCAAGTCACAGGAGAACCGGCGCCGTCTCACGATTGCGGGATTGATAGCGGCCGCGGTGGTTGTGATCGTAGGGATGGCGCTCGTATCGACGGGTGGGGACGACGAGGGAGCTTCAACCGCCGCGCCGGGTGAGTGCGACGAGTCACCTCAGACGCTCGATTCGGGAGTCGTCATCGAGGACATGGAATGTGGCGAGGGTGAGGAAGCAGAGCGCGGCGATCTCCTCACGGTCCACTACACGGGAACACTCGAGGATGGGACGAAGTTCGACTCCTCCCTGGACAGAGGCCAGCCCTTTGAGCTTCGTCTCGGGGCGGGCATGGTCATCCCGGGCTGGGAGGAAGGTTTGCCCGGGATGAGAGTGGGTGGCACGCGACAGCTGACGATCCCGCCCGAGCTCGGGTACGGCGAAGCAGGAAGCCCCCCCGACATCCCGCCGAACTCGACTCTCGTGTTCGAGATCGAGCTGCTCGAGGTCCAGAAGGACGGCTAGGGCTTTTCGTCCGCGACTCGTCTCACCGAACGGCGCGGGGGTTGAGGAGCTGATCACCCTCAGATCCAGCACCATCCGTCCGGAGGAAGGTCGGCGTTCTCTCCGGTTCGCAGGGTCGTGCGCGTTCGCGTTCGGCCCCCGACGGTCTCGGTCAGTATCGACGTGGTCTCGGGTTCCGGCCGGTCGCATTGGTCGAACACCCAGATCCGCTTGTCCCATTGCTCCCGTGGCAGGGGCACATCCGCCAGAAGCGGGTAGTAGAAAGCGAACAACCCCAGCCCCGTGACGCCGAAGAGCGCGGTCGCGGTGCGCGCTTCCCAGGATTCACCGATGCGGCTCGCAACATAGCCAAGCGCCAGGCACATGAACGGCACTGCGGGCAATAGATAGAAGAGGAAGACCGCCGAGCGAGCCGAAGAGAGGACTAGCCACGGGAGGTAGGCAAACGCGAAGCCGGCGAGAATTGTGCCTTCCGGCGCCGCGAAGTCGCGCCGACGTGTCCACCTGAAGGCAACGAAAGCAAGGGCGAGAGCCGACGTCCACCACACGAATGGGCTCCCGGTTGCAAGCACCTCTTTGTAGTCACCGTTCGGGGCCGTGTCGAAGTAGTAGGAAACGGGCCTTTTGAGGGTGAGCCACGACCATGGCGGAGATTGATAGGAGTGGTTCGCCTCGAGATTGCGGTGGAAGTCGAGCATGCACTTCTGGTGCTGCACGAGCTGGTTGGCCCATGAGCCGGTTGCCCCTTCGCACGTGGGAGTGGGCCCGTGGAGTCGGCCCACGTAGGTGAGGGTGTAGACCGCGACCGGCACGAGCACGAGGGCTATGGCGATGGAGAGTCCTTCTGCGCGCACGGCTCCCATTAGTGCCCGGCGATCGTCCCGGCGCCGCCGCGCGGCAACCTCCCATACAAAGGTCAGAACGATCGCCGCGACCACGAAGAGTGCGCCCGACCATTTCGAAGCCACAGCCATCCCCGTGGCAACTCCCGCAGCGACGCGCCAGGGACGGCGCACCACGAGGCGCGCGGCCGATGGTGGAGAGCGAAGCAGGCGATCGCGATCAAAGAGCAGAAAAAGCAATGCGGCGAGACCGAACATCGGGACGAAGATGTCCAGCATGGCGACGCGTGACTGCACGAAGTGCAGGAAGTCGACGGCGAGCAGCCCCGAAGCGATACAGGCGCCGAGGGTCGAGCTCAGCACCTTCCGCGCCAGCAGATACAGAAGCGCGATCGTGATCGTTCCTGCCAGGACAGCGGCGAAGCGCCAGCCGAAGGAGTCATAGTCGAATAACTTGATGCCCCCGGCGATCAGCCACTTGCCGAGAGGGGGGTGGACGAGCGTCTGCTCGGATTCCACGCCGCAAACCCTCTGAGAGAGATCCAGGTAGAAGCACGCGTCCTTCGCGTAGTAGGTCTCGTCGAAGACGATCGCCTTGGGCAAGTCGAGGCGGGCGAGCCGCATGGCACCACCGAGCACCGTCACGGCGATCAGCGCAAGCGTGTCGACCGGTGTCCATGGCTTGCGCGGGCGAGTCACCCGGGACCTGGGGATCACGCCGGGAGCATAGGTGAGCCGGTCGGTAATCTCGGCGCACGATGCGCACTATCTCCGCGGGCCTCAGAGCGCTAAGACGCGCACCCCTTGCAGCGGGGCCGGCGCTGCTGGAGGGCGCGGTAGCGGCTCTTTTGATCGGCCTGGGAGTGTTGCGCGAGGCGGAGTCCAGCGCGGCCGCGGGAGCCGCCTTCCCTCTGGGGAGCTACTTCGATCTGAAACAGACGATCGGACTGGCGCCTAGTTGGTTCGTCGCGGCTGCCGCCATCCTCCTCAGCGTTCTCGTGCGAGGTGCATCGCTCTCCGCAACTCTCTGGTTGAGCGAAGGCCGGCCCGGCTCATTCGCCGTAGCGTGGATGCGGGGCATCCTTCAGTCGGGCCGTGCCGCGCTGTTCCTGCTCCCAGCAGCCGGTCTCATGTTCATCGGGGTTGCAACGCGCTATGCACCGTTCCTTTGGATCGCGGCGGTCCTCGGGGTAGTTCCCTCCGTCGCTCTGGCGCGTCGGGCGGTCCGTATCGATGTCGGAAAGGGCGCTCCTCGCGGCAGTGGGGTGCCGGAGATACCGGCCTGGCTGGCGTACGCGTACCTGGTCGCTGCATCTAGCGCGGCACTCTCGCTCCTGGATCGCGTGAGTCCCCTTGCCGCCGCCGCTCTGCTCTTCTGCCTGGCTCCCTTCCACGCCCTGATGCTTCTCGGGTGGCGGGAGCACCTCCGTGACGAGACCTATCCGGGTGGTGGCGCCACCGCCCTCGCGATCACGGTTGTCGCCGCGCTGCTCCTTATCGGGACATCGGTGTACGACCGTCTGGTACGCGAGACGCCTCCAGTCGGACGCGCCACAGCGGATGGCTCCCTGCTGCTGCTGGGAGGCGCGGACTCGACATGGAGGTCGGGCGCTCTCGCCGATTTCGATGCAAGAGATCTCGGGTACAGGCGCGGCGACGCTGGTCTCCTGTCGTACCGCGGGGACTCAGATCGCTATGTCAAGGAAGACACGCGCGCCGACTTGGCTGCGATCGCGCGCGTGGTCAGCGATCAGATCGAATCAGCGCCCGAACCTCGCGCTCTCCTCGGTCACTCCCAGGCGGCCCTCATCCTCGATCGCATCCTGGGAATGGGACTGGAGGCTCCCGAGCGAGCAGTGGTGATCGCCCCTTCCTCACCGGCTCCGCCGTCGGTGGATATCCCCCCACCGGGAAAGAACGGTCGGGGCCGGGTCGGGGGCGACATCGCGAGGGCGTTTGCGCGTGGCCTCGATCTCGTGGGTCTGACGCCGTTCAACGTCGACGCGCCCGCGTCGCCGACGAACCTCGAACAGATCGTGATTGTCGACCCGCCCTTGCCACGCCTGGCCGTATGGGCGCTGGCGGACTCGATCTGGATCGAGGGGGATTGGCGACGTCCCGGCGAGACGAACATCGTCGTGCTGACGGACCACGTCGGGGCGACCAGCAACGGACGAACCGCCGAGGCTGCACGCGAGTTCCTGGCCGGACGACGAGTTGCGGACGACTCCGCGTCGTGGAGAGGGCTACTGGTCTCGGTACTCCGCTACGCGTTCTCGCCGTGGAGACCATGGTGAGCGGGAGACTGATCCTATGTGCGACGCCGATAGGCAACCTCGAGGACATCACCCAGCGGGCGCTGAGGGTGCTGGGCTCGGCGGATGTAATCGCGTGCGAGGACACGCGTCGCACACGCAAGCTGCTGAGTCACTTCTCCATTCACGCGCGCGATCTGGTCAGCTATCGCGAGGGAAACGAACGTCGAGCCGCAACCGACCTTGTCGAAAGGATCGAGCGGGGGAAGACGGTGGTGCTCGTATCGGACGCGGGCATGCCGGGAATCTCGGACCCGGGCTACAGACTCGTGCGGGCGTGCATAGAGGCGGACCTGACGATCGAGGTCGTACCCGGCCCAACGGCCTCGGTTGCGGCTCTGGTCCTCTCCGGATTGCCTCCCGGGCGCTTCGTCTTCGAGGGCTTCCTCCCTCGCAAAACCGGAGACAGGAAGAGGCGTGCTGCGGAGCTCGCACCGGAGACGAGGACACTCGTCATCTATGAATCACCACACCGGCTCGAGGCGTCGGTTGCCGACCTCATCGAGGTTCTCGGCGATCGCCCGGCGGCTCTCGTGCGTGAGCTGACGAAGTTGCACGAGGAGGTTCGGCGAGGCTCCCTCACGGAGATTCTCGACTCCATCCGTGAGTCCCCGCCAAAGGGCGAGATCGTCCTGGTGGTCGGCGGTTCGGTACACGACAGAGCCGTGGCCTCCGATGAGGAGCTGGCGCGCTCCGCGCGGGAGCTGATGGACTCTGGTGTCGACCGCGGAGAAGCGCTGAGCCGCGTGGCGAAGCAGGCCGGCGTCCCTCGCCGGAGGGTCTTCGACGCCCTTCTCGAGGAACGAGAGTAGAGCGAGCCTCGCCCGTCGGGTCTTCCTGAGCTCGCGTCCCGAAGAGCTCCTGAGGCTAGCGGCTGGAGGCGTTCTCGACGTCCGGGATGCGGACCTCGATCTTCCCCATCCGACCGAGCTCGCCGGCGCAACTCTGGCAGACGCGGCGGTCCTTGTACTCGATCGTGGCCTCTTGCTGGCAGAAAAGGCAGAGGTCCTGTCTCTTCTCGAGGATGATCTGCTCGCCGTCGACGCTGATCTCGAGCTCGTCGCCCTCGTGAATCCCGAAGACGCGCCTCAGCTCAGAGGGGAGGACGATGCGTCCTAGCTCGTCGATCTTCCTGACCACGCCGGTAGACTTCATGCGCTGCTCCCCTTGATCGGCCGCGCTTGCTGGTAAGTATTGGTTAACTTAATCCCCCGAAATCGACACGTCAAGCAGTTCGGGGCAGTTCGGGGCAAACCCGACAATAGGACCATTTATGAGCGACCAGGTCTTTTATCTGACTACTCCCATCTACTACGTCAACGACGTCCCCCATCTCGGGCACGCATACACGACGGTGGCTGCCGACTTCATCTGTCGTTTCAGGCGTATGCAGGGGCGCAAGGTTCACTTCCTAACGGGCACGGACGAGCACGGCGAGAAAGTGTTGCGCAGCGCCCAAGCCAAGGGACTGGAGCCGAAGCAGTGGGCGGATCAGATCGTCCCTCGATGGGCAGAGGCATGGAAGACGCTCGACATCACGAACGACGACTTCATCCGCACGACCGAAGAGCGACACGAGATCCCGGTGCAGAAGTTCGTGCAGGAGCTCTACGACCGCGATGAGGTCTATCTCGGCACTTACAAGGGGCTCTACTGCGTCGGTTGTGAGGAGTTCAAGTCAGAGGACGAGCTCGTTGACGGAAAGTGCGCCATCCATGGAATCGAGCCCGAGGTCGTCGCGGAGGACAACTACTTCTTCAGGCTCTCCAATTACGCGGAGCGTTTGATCGATCTCTACGAGAACTCGGAACCGCCGTTCGTGCAGCCCGACACGCGACGAAACGAGGTCCTGGGGAAGGTAAGGCAAGGGCTCGATGATCTCTCGATCTCGCGCGTGAGCTTCGACTGGGGAGTTCCGATCCCTTGGGACCCGAAGCATGTCATCTACGTGTGGGTGGATGCTCTTCAGAATTACACGACCGCCGTTGGGTACGGACGCGACGAGGACATGTTCAATCGTATCTGGCCGGCCGATGTTCATCTGATCGGGAAGGACATCCTGTGGTTCCATACTGTGATCTGGCCGGCGATGCTGATGGCTCTCGAGCTACCTCTCCCGCGCACGGTATTCGCCCATGGCTTCGTTCAGGTCGGTGGGGAGAAGATGTCGAAGTCGAAGCTCACGGGTATCTCTCCACATGATCTCGTCCCAACTTTCGGTTCGGATGGATATCGCTACTACTTCCTGCGAGAGATCAACTTCGGTAACGATGGAGAGTTCTCGTGGGAAGGTATGGCTGCTCGTTACAATTCCGATCTCGCGAACGATTTCGGGAACCTCGCCTCGCGCGTGCTGAATATGGTGGAGCGGTATCTCGGAAGCGTGATCCCGGACCCCCCACGCGAGGACGAGCTGACCGAGGCTGAGCGGGCCTTGCAGGGATCCCACCACAACGCTATGTCCCACATGAACAACGCTGTCGATCGCCTGGCGCCGCACCTCGCCTGCAGGGCGGCATGGTCTTTCGTACGCAAGGCGAACGCCTACGTGGAGGACTCCTCGCCGTGGACGCTCGCAAAGGACGAGGCGCAGAAGCGAAGGCTCGAGGTCGTCCTCTATACGCTGGCGGACGCGCTGAGACTGATGGTCCTGATGGTGTCGCCTGCGATCCCTCGCGCTGCGGCGACGCTGTGGCAACGGTTGGGCCAGGATGGCGCGCCGGAGGATCACAGCTTCGAGAGCCAGGGCCGGTGGTGGCAGTTTGCGGCGGGCACAAAGGTCGACAAGGGTGAATCCCTCTTCCCGCGTCTGATCGAATCCGAGGACGAGACAACCGGGTGAGCTCGGGCCTGGGAGCGCCCAAGCGCTCGATCCGAGGGAGCTAGCTCCAGATGTGGTTCGACTCGCACTGCCACCTACACCTCTGTGAGCAAGATGAGGCCGGCGGAGTGGTCCCGGTCCTGGAGCGGGCACGCCTGGCCGGGGTCCTCGAGGTCCTTGCGGTGGGGATTGACGTGCAGTCCAGCGAACGCGCTGTCGAGCTGACCTCCGAACGAGGCGTCTACGCGAGCGCCGGCGTTCATCCGAATTCGGCCGATGGGTGGAACGACGAGGCCGCGGAAAGGATCGATCACCTCCTTGGCCTCGATCGCACCATGGCGGTGGGCGAGACGGGGCTCGATTTCTATCGTGATCACACCAGCCCCGAGCAACAGAGGGCCGCATTCGCCGGACAGATCAACCTCGCAAGAAAACACGCCAAGCCACTCGTCGTTCACACGCGCAACTCGGTCGACGAAGCCATGGACATGCTCGCCGCGGAGGACATCCCCCAGGGCTTCATCTTCCACTGCTGGTCGGGTGACCGCAAGCAGCTTCAGGTGGCCCTCGATCTCGGGGCGCACGTCTCGTTTGCCGGCAATGTTTCCTACTCGAAGTCAGACGACCTGAGAGAGGCAGTGCGATACGTGCCCGACGATCGGTTGCTCGTCGAGACCGATTCCCCATTCCTCACACCTATGCCGCACCGAGGTGAGCGGAACGAACCGCGCCACCTCGCGTTCGTGGGGCTCGCCGCAGCCCAGGCGCGTGGGGTTTCAGCTCACCTGTTGGCCGAACAGACGACACAGAACGCGCGACGGGTCTTCGGGCTCTCCTGATGGCTGCCGAGCCCCGGCTCATGGGGGCCGGGCAGGTGCGCGAGCTGCTGCGCGACCACGGCATTCGTCCTTCCAAGTGGTTGGGACAGAACTTCGTAATAGATCCGAACACGATCAGGAAGATCATCGACGTAGCCGATCTCAATCCCAGCGACGAGATCGTTGAGATCGGGGCGGGATGCGGCTCGCTAACCCTTGGGCTCGTCTCGGCTGCGAGAAGGGTTGTTGCCGTCGAGGTCGATCCCAAGCTGGTCGAGGTGTTACGACAGGTCACGTCCGGCGTGACCAACGTGGAGGTTGTGCACGCGGACGCGCTCGAGCTCGATCTCGATGCTCTTGAAATGAGCAAACTCGTCGGGAACCTGCCCTACAACGTTGCCGCCACGCTCCTCCTTCACGTCCTCGAGTCGTCCGCTTCGATCCGACAGCTCACCGTCATGACCCAGCGGGAGGTGGGAGAGCGCCTGGCCGCGGGGCCGGGGAGCAAGGTCTACGGGCAAACGAGCGTGATTGTCGGGTTCCATGCCGACGCCAGGCTGGTAGGACGCGTGTCCAGACGGGCCTTCTTCCCCGAGCCGAACGTAGATTCGGTGATCGTGAACGTCTCACGCCGTCCTGAGTTGCCCGAAGTGGACCCGAGCTTGTTCGGCCGCGTGGTACGGGCCGCCTTCTCGCAGCGAAGAAAAATGCTCCGGGGAACCCTCGCTCCTCTCGTGGGAGGGGACGTAGACGAGTTCCTGGAAGCGGCCGGCGTGGACCCGAGCGCCCGGCCCGAGGCGCTTGGCTGGGAGGAATTCGTAGGTATCACGGCACGGCTGGCGGGCAACCCCTGAAGCCGCGGTCCACAGGGTCGCAACCCGAAAGCACGCCGAAAGTGCCTCTTTCCTCCCGGAAGGTGCCCGCTTATCCTGACCATAAGTGACCGGCTGCGCGGGAGCCCCGAATGACGAGTGATCTTCCCAGGGACAGGACTGTACTCATCGTCGACGATGAAGAGGAAGTCCGCCACATCCTCCGCGTTGTGTGCGAGACGGAGGGCTTCGAGGTTGTTGGGGAAGCCTCACATGGAGTCGAGGCAGTCTCGATCGCGATGAGGGAGCAGCCCGCGGTGATCATCTTGGACTACTTCATGCCGAAGCTCGACGGTGAGCACGCCGCCCGAATGCTCCGAACCATCTCGCCCAACAGCCGCATCGTCGCGTTCTCGGCCATCTTGGAGAGCAAGCCGGATTGGTCGGACTCCTTCCTTAACAAGAAGAGGATCGCCGAGGTGGCTCCGGTGCTCGAGGCCCTGCTCTAAGCCATCCGCACACAATTGCGATTACGTACCCACGCGAAGCTCAATCTCTTCCTTCGCGTCGTAGGTAAGAGGGCTGATGGCTACCACGACATCGAGTCCATCTTTCACGGGATCGATCTGGCCGACGACATCGAGATCACCGAGACGCGGGGGCACGCAGTCGATGTCGAGATGCACTTCGACGCCGACGGCATGGGCAAGGCGCCCGCTCTCGAGGAGAACCTGGTCTACCGAGCGGCTCGAAGCTTGATCGAACAGGGAGAGGCCGGACGCGGGGTGAAGATCGAGGTGATCAAGCGCATCCCCATCGGCGGAGGCCTGGGAGGAGGAAGCGGCAACGCAGCCGGGGCGCTTCTGGCGCTCTCGCGGCTCTGGGGCATGGCGCTCGAGAGGGAGCGGTTGTTCGACCTCGCCGGAGCGATAGGGAGTGACGTCACCTATTGCATCGATGGCGGGACGGCATTGGCAACAGCACGAGGCGAGCAGTTGACGCAGATACCGGCTCCCAGGCAGATGTCGTTCGTTCTGGGTATCTCGAGGGAGCCGCTGCTTACCCGTGATGTCTACGGGGCATGGGACGAGCTGGGGCCGGAACAGGAAGTGACGAGCTCAATGATGGCCCCGGCGCTCGGAGCGGGAGACGTCCACGAGGTGGCCTTGCTGCTGCACAACGATCTCGAGCGTCCCGCCTTCATGCTTCGTTCCGACCTGGCCCGGAAGAAGGACGCGATGTTCGAGGCCGGTGTATTGGGGGCCGGGATGACGGGCTCCGGGCCGACGATGTTCGGGATTCTCGAGGACGATGATGCGGCCCGCGAGGTAGCCGAGAAGGTGCGGCCGGACTTCGACCGGGTGGTCGTGGTCCGGTCGACCCCGCACTGCGTCGAGTTCCTCGGCTAGGTTTCGGGCGTCCTTACGGCTCCGGGCGCCTGCGGCCACTACGATTGGCCTGCGCCGCCGGGCCTGCCCTGCGGCGCCGGTGCCCCGTGGGGTAAGTGGCAGCCCGAGGGATTTTGGATCCCTAAGTCCTGGTTCGAGTCCAGGCGGGGCAGCTGAAACTGGACGCTCGAGGTTCGAGGCGAAAAGGAGGTGCGGTGGACGGATCGACAGCGGTGATCGTTCTCGCCGCGGGCGAGGGCAAGCGGCTCAAGTCCGACCTCCCAAAGGTCCTCCATCGTGTTGCGGGACGGTCATTGCTCGGTCACGTCCTCGCGGCATTGGAGGAGGTTCGCGTCGATCGCCGGATCGCGGTCGTCTCGTCTCGGCGGGACGATATCGCCTCCGCCCTCGAAGAAGAGGGCCTCGGCTTGGACGTGGAGCTCGTTGTGCAAGACCCGCCTCGGGGCACGGGCGATGCGGTGCGGATCGCCCTGGAGGCTCTTGCCGGCGACATCCCTTCTCACGTGCTCGTACTTCCCGGCGACGGCCCGATGATCAAGCCGGTCACGCTAAATATGTTGCTCGACGAGCATGTGAGCTCTGGTGCCAAGGCGACGGTACTGACCGCGATCGCTTCCGACCCAAGCGGTTACGGTCGGGTGGTGCGCCGTCCGGGCGGCGAGATCGAGCGGATCGTCGAGGAGCGAGATGCCACATCCGAGGAGCTGGGCATCGATGAGATCAACTCGAGCATGTACGTCTTCGACACGACCGACCTCGGCGCCATGCTCGAGAAAGCCGATCGCGAGAACGCCCAGGGGGAGCATTACCTCACCGACGTCATCGGGCTGTTGCGGTCCAACGACGAGAAAGTGGCCTTGGCACGTGTCGTCATGGACGAGGTGAGGGGCACGAACACGCGAGCGGAGCTCGCGGAGGTGGCCGCACTGTTGCGAACTCAGGCCTGCGACCGGCTGATGTTCGAGGGCGTCACCATCGTGGACCCGGCCACGACATACATCGATCCGACGGTCGAAGTCGGTCGCGATGCGACCATCTTGCCCTTCACCTTCCTCGAGGGGAGGACCGTCGTCGGCGAGGGAGCAGAGATAGGACCACAGGTGCGCATCGTCGACTCGGAGGTGGGGGAGCGAGCGAAGATCACGTACGCGGTCGTCCGAGGATCCGTCGTCGGCCCCGAAGCATCGGTGGGCCCATTCGCTTCCCTGAGGCCTGGTTCGAAGCTGGGCCGAGGGGCTGAGATCGGCACCTTCGTCGAGACCAAGAACACCGTCCTGGGGGATGACAGCGACGCCCATCACCTCGCTTACCTGGGGGACGCGAAGATCGGAAGCGGCGTCAATATCGGGGCAGGCACTATCACGTGCAACTGGGACGGCGAGAAGAAGAACAGGACGGTCATAGAAGACGACGCTTACATCTCGTCCGACACGATGCTCGTGGCGCCCGTGCACATAGGGAAACGAGCTGCCACGGGAGCCGGCGCCGTCGTGCGAGAAGATGTTCCGGATGACGCCCTTGCGGTGGGGGTCCCGGCTAGGGTGATCGAAGGCAAAGGCAACCGGATGAAGCGGTCTCGGCGATCGCGGACCGAGAAGAATGGAGGCGATACAACCTGACAACTCGCTGCGGAGCCGCGACAATAGAGT
>JBOGXB010000015.1:0-34374 GCA_050694215.1 Actinomycetota bacterium | reverse complement strand
GAGGTATGAAGCACGGGCCGCCATCCTGTCTACGGGCGGCGAGGGCACGAACATGCACAACGTGTCCGTGATCGCCCTCTACGGCGAGGTTCCGCGGCGCGTGGCCGAGGCGTTGGATTATCAAAGAGATCCCAGAACCCTTGGAAACGTGGTCACCACCGAGGTGACTCCAGGAACGGGATTCATGTGGATCGTAGCGACGACGAAGTCGCCGGATCGCTCAGCGCTCGTGGCGAACACGTTCGCCCATGAGCTGGTGAGCTTCATGACCAAGGGACTTGTCGAAAGTTCGTCGATCGAAGCCGAACGGCTGAGAAGGGAGATGCGCCGCATGGGCAGAAGGATCGCGGCGCTTGATGCGAGGATCGCCGGGGCCGGGTCAACCCAGGCCTCGCTGCTCACCGCCGAGCGGGACGCGGCCATCCGGGCCTATGGCCTTCTCGCAGATCGGCACCAGCAGGCGACCGGAACTGCCCTGGAGCCGGCTCCGGTACAGGTCCTTCAGGAAGCTTCGAGGGGTGTCCCTGCACAGACGTTGGCGGGCCCGCTGGGACGCAGTTCGCCTGGATCGCGGCTTGCATTGGCCGCAATCCTCGGCCTCCTCGGCGGAGTAGCGCTTGCCCTAGTGCTCGAGCGGTTCGACACCAGGATCCGAACGAAGAAGTCGGCCGAGACACATTTCTCCCTCCCGGTCCTTGCCGAGATTCCGGTCACGCCTCGTCGCATGCGAGGGGACCGCGCTATCGTGGCCGCCGACAAGCCGAAGTCGCCCTTCGCCGACGCGTTTCGACTGCTTGCGACTGGGTTGACCGGACGGTCTCCCACCCGTGGAACAAACAAGGGAGGCAAGTTCTTCGAGCAGGTAGGTGCGGTGCAGTCGCCGCAGACCATCCTCGTCACCAGTGGAGGCGCGGGCGAAGGAAAAACCACCGTCACCGCGAACCTCGCGGCCAGCTTTGCCGAACAGGGAAAGAGCGTCCTCGTACTGTCGTGCGACTTCCGCAGTCCTAATATCCACCGGATGTTCGATGTCCCGAACGACAAGGGACTAGGCGAGGCACTCCGCGCCCAGCATGACGGCCGGATACTCGTGGATGGGCACGTCAAGAAGACTTCAATGAGGGAGATTCATGTCGTACCAAGCAGCGCCGGCCCGGACAATCCCGGCGGGTTGCTCAGCTCGAATAACATGCAGGACGTCCTGCAAGAGGCGCGCGAGAACGCGGACGTCGTCCTCTTGGATACAGCGCCCATCCTCACCGACAGCGAGGCTGCAGCTCTTTTCCCCGAGGTCGATGCGGTGCTTGTCGTGGCTCGTATCGGGACGACGACCGTCGAGCTCGCGGAGCGAACGAGCGAGCTCCTAACGCGCCTCGGCACTCCAGTCGTGGGGGTGGCGCTAAACGGCGCCACCGAGGTAAGCGCGTCTCGCCATGATTACCGAGACTCCTCCAAATCGTCGGACAAGCAGCCCGGCCGGAGGTCTCGCCGTAAAGAGTCGCGCACCAAGGATTCGAAGGCCGGCCCCCCGAGCAAGGTAGAGAACCAAACCAAGAAGGCGAGCGGCGAGAAGGCATCGGATCAGAAGGCGTCCGCGAAGGTAGCGTCCGGCGGAGCCTCGGCTAAAGAGGCCGGGGCCCTGCAGCCATCGGCCAAGAGTAGAACCAAGGAGTCTCGCCGCTCCGCACCCGAGCTGCCGGGGAGTGGACCGGCCAAACCTGATGAGTCCAAGGGCATGAAGAAGTGGGAGCTATGACGGCGGCCGAGGCCCTCGAGCAGGCTAACGCCCTGGGGGCCCAGCTCAGGCTAGAGGGCGACCGGGTCATTCTGCAGAGCCGGGCCAATATGCCGGAAGAGCTCCTCGAGGAGTTGAGGATCCATCGCGAGGAAGTGATCGCCCTGCTCGCGGCCAGGACCTCTACGCCGGTCGAGGATTCCATCGATGAACGATCCCTGGGTGTAAGCGGGACAAAAGCTCGGGGCGGCACGGTTGAAGCTCAGCCCAAGCACCGGTTCGAGGCCGATGCACGCGCTTCGAAGGAGATCGAAGACAGGCTCAAGGAGGCCTTCGAGATCATCGAAGCTCGCGGCAGAGCATCTGACGACAAGATCCAGCAGTCCCTCGAGCGCGCGTTTGAGATCATCGAGGAGCGCGGTTCGAGAACGGTTGAGAACAAGCTCCAGGGTGCGGTTGATGCGCTCGCAGCGCGCGACTCCGAAACGGTCGAGTCCAAGCTCACCGACGCCCTCGAGACGCTGAACACGCGCGGCGCGGAGACGGTCGAGGCCAAGCTCAAAGAGGTCATCGAGCAGGCCCGCATGACGGTCGAGACGCGCGGCGCCAGGCTCATCGACGACAGGCTCAAGGACGCCGTCGATGCGCTCACAGCGCGCGACGCCGAGATGCTCGAAGCCAAGCTCACGCACGCTCTCGAGTCAGTAGAGACGCGCGGCGCGGAGACGGTCGAAACCAAGCTCCTGGAGGTCAGCGAGCAGGCCCGCGCGACGGTCGAGACGCGCGGCGCCAAGTTCGTCGACGACAGGCTCAAGGACGCCGTCAATGCGCTCACAGCGCGCGACGCCGAGACGCTCGAGGCCAAGCTCACGGAGGCCCTCGCGACGGTTGACAAGCGCGGCGCGGAGACGCTTGACGCCAAGCTCACCGAAGCGCTCGAGAGCGTGAAGGCGCGCGGCGCGGAGACGGTCGACGCCAGGCTCGCCGAGGCGCTCGAGACGGTAAGGACGCGTGGCGCGGAGACAGTCGACGCCAAGCTCGCCCACGCGCTTGAGACGGTGAACCAGCGCGGCGCGGAGACGGTCGACGCCAAGCTCAACGAGGTCATGGAGCAGGCTCGCGCCACGGTCGAGGCGCGCGGCACCAAGGTGGTCGACGACAGGCTAAGGGAGGCGCTGGACGAGGCCCGCTCGGCCGTCGAGTCGCACAACATGGCGTTGATACAGACCAACCTCGCCCACGCGCTCGAGACGGTGAACAAGCGCGGCGCGGAGACGGTCGACGCCAAGCTCAACGAGGTCATGGAGCAGGCTCGCGTCACGGTCGAGGCGCGCGGCACCAAGGTGGTCGACGACAGGCTCAGGGAGGCGCTGGACGAGGCCCGCTCGGCCGTCAAGTCGCACAACATGGCGTCGATACAGACCAAGCTCGCCGAGGCCCTCGAGACGGTAAGGAAGCGCGGAGCGGAGACGGTCGATGCCAAGCTCGCCGAGGCGCTCGAGACGGTAAGGACGCGTGGCGCGGAGACAGTCGACGCCAAGCTCGCCGAGGCCCTCGAGACGGTAAGGACGCGCGGAGTGGAGACGGTCGATGCCAAGCTCGCGGGGGCCCTGGAGACCGTGAACAAGCGCGGCGCGGAGACGGTCGATGCCAGACTCGCCGACGCCCTCGCGACGGTTGACAGGCGGGGCGCGGACATGGTGGAGGCCGTGAACAAACTCGGCGCGGAGGCCCTCGAGACCGTGAACAAGCGCGGCGCGGAGACGGTCGATGCCAAGCTCACCGAGGCCCTCGCGACGCTGAATTCACGGGTCGCCGAGACGGTCGAGGCCAGGCTGACCGAGGCCATAGAGCAAGCCCGCGTGACGGTCGAGACGCGCGGCGCCAGGTTGGTCGACGACAGGCTCAAGGACGCGGTTGATGCGCTCGCTGCGCGCGACGCAGAGACACTCGATGCCAAGCTCATTGATGCCCTCGAGACGGTAAGGACGCGGGGCGCGGAGACAGTCGAGGCCGGGCTAAGAGACGCTTTCGAGCGCGCGCTTCGCGCCCTTCAAACACAAGGCAGTCAGAAACTTGAAGCGCTCGGCGAGGAGGGCCGGATCAGTGAGACGCCCAACCCGCAACGACGAGAGCCGATGCCGGAAACGCGGCGCGGGTTGAGATCCATTGTTAGTAAGCCACGGTTCGAAAAGCCCACGGTCGAGACGCAGATCGACATCACGGAAAGCCAAGAACAGTCTGCACGTCCCAATCAAGAGCAGTCGGCACGTCCCAATCAAGAGCAGTCTGCACGTCCCAATCAGTCGGCACGTCCCAATCAAGAGCAGTCGGCACGTCCCAATCAAGAGCAGTCGGCACGTCCCAATCAAGAGCAGTCCGGGGGGCAGCTCGAGGGCCGGAAGCGGGGGAATCTCTGGGCAGCTCCGCCCTCCTCCACTCCGGTCAAGCCCTCTGCGAAGGAGGGCATCCGAGCGGAGTCCCCGGCCGTGGCCAGTAGTGGTTCGACGGCGGTGGTTGAGGCAACCGGCAAGACTGCGAGCAAGGATGCGCCGGCTGGAGCCGCGACGAACGGCGGGGGAAGTGCAGTTCCGAGCAAGGCCCCGGCTGTCGCACGGGTTGAAGCCGCGACCAGATCCTCAAGCGGGAGCGGGCTCTCTGGACGTTCTTCGACAAGGCCCCGAGCGGGTGCCGTCGCCGGGGTCGGCCCGAATGGAAGGGTGCCGATCGGGACCTCCATGCTTCTCACAGCAGGATCTGCGGCCACACTCGCTTTCGGATGGGCTTCTGGAGAAGCCGCACTCATCTGGACGTCGGTGGGGTCGGGTATGGGCGCCGCCTTGTTCCTCGCCCTGGGTCATCGCCAAATCGCGGGCAGGAAGAGGCATTCAACCTCCCAGCCGGAAAGCAAGCCTTCGTCCAGGCCCGTCCCCAGCCCGACCCAAGTCGGTCGAAGCGGACATCGGCGGCCTGGGCAGGATGCCAAGACGCTCTAGGGGATTTCCCTAGCTGGCGTGTCACTCGAGTAGCGATTAACCTGCAAGATAGGAGTACTAGTGCTTGAATCCGGACGTGAAGTGGTCCGTTCGCTTATCACCTACTCGGACTGGTGGCAGCCGGCCACAGGCTCCGTTCTTCAGGTGGCAGGCGCCCGTCGCGACAGCGACTTTGGCGACGGGCTACGTTCCGGCCTCCTCGAGACCCTGGACGAACGCCGGGAGCTTTGCCGCAGGATTGGGCATCTGAGCGCTCGCGACCGCAAGCTCCTGGTCTTATGGTACGTGGTGCAGCTTCCCGCGCAGGAGATCGCAGGCACTCTGCGGATCTCCCGGCGGCACTGCTTCCGTCTGAGGGCCGACGCGATCCGAAGGATCGTCGAGCTCGGCGAGGCGGAACGGGCAGCATAAGAACCAAAGACTCAAATCAAACCTCGTTTGCGGAGGTACCAAAATCAAGACCACAGAGATCCTCAAGCGCCGCATCGTTTCCCGAACGGCGTCGGTAGCCATCGTGGGCCAGGGCTACGTCGGCCTGTCTCTGGCCTGTGCTGCGGCCGATGCGGGATTTCCCGTAACGGCGTTGGACCTCGATGCGCAGCGAATCGCCGATCTCCGTGAGGGCGTCCTCTCCGTTCCCGGGGTGAACGAAGGCCTCTTCGATGCCGGAGTCTCAAGCGGCCGCATCGACTTCGTCACCGACCCGGACCGCCTCGGGCAGGCCGACGTCGCTCTGATCTGTGTACCGACACCTCTACGGGATGGCTCACCGGACCTCTCCTACGTGGAGCAGGCGTGCAAGGATGTTGGCCGGAGCCTCACTCACGGGCGCCTCGTCGTCCTGGAGTCCACTACGTATCCCGGAACGACGGACCAGCTGGTCCGGCCCCTACTGGAGGCGTCGGGCCTAACCGCCGGAAAAGATTTTCTTCTCGCGTACTCGCCGGAAAGGATCGACCCCGGCAACGATGAGTTCACCCTGCGGAACACCCCGAAGGTGGTGGGGGGCCACACGCCCGAAGCAACCCAGACAACCACGCTGTTCTACGAACAGCTTGTGGACAAGGTGGTTGCGGTCTCCTCATGCCGGGCCGCCGAGCTGTCGAAGCTTCTAGAGAATACGTTCCGGCACGTCAACGTGGCACTTGTGAACGAGATGACCATGTTGAGTCAGGAGATGGGTATCGACGTGTGGGAGGTAATCGACGCGGCCGCCACCAAACCATTTGGGTTCATGCCGTTCTATCCAGGCCCCGGGGTCGGAGGGCACTGTGTCCCCCTGGATCCCACCTACCTCTCGTGGCAGGTCCGGCGGGATGCGGGGCATCAGTTCCGGATCCTGGAGCAGGCGGAGGACATCAACGCCCAGATGCCAGCGTACGTCGCCTCGAGGATCGGAGACGCGCTCAACGATGCCGGGAAAGCGGTACGCGGAGCGGACATCCTGGTGCTGGGGGTGGCCTACAAGGTGGATGTTGGAGACGTCCGAGAATCACCGGCGATCAAGGTCATGACGCAGTTGCACAAGAGGGGCGCCGACGTGTCGTTCCACGATCCTTACGTGGAGGCGGTCACCCTCAACGGCTCCGTCCTCCGCTGCAGCGAGTTGAGCCGCAAGGCCGTAAGCAGCAGCGATTGCGTGGCGATCCTCACCCCCCACTCTGCCTACGACTTCGACTGGATCGCCGGTCACGCTAGGCTGATCTTCGACGCGCGCAACGCTTACCCGAATGATCGTCGTGCCAGCGTGGTGAGGCTGTGATGAGGCAACCACCCGGCGCGAGGAGGGGGAAGGAAGTGCTGTCGCGATTCTGCCTCGCAGACACCAGGGTGAACGTACTGATTCTCTACCTGCATTGGGGAGACATCGGGTCATGAATGTCCACGCAGAAGTCCCATCCTCTCCGTCGGCCGAGCTGCGCTTCCGCAGGCCGATCAAGCCGCTTGCCGCGCTTCGCGAGCTCTGGCAGGCGCGTGATCTCCTTCGGGCGCTCGTTGAGCGGCAACTACGGGCACGCTACAAGCAGGCCTTCCTGGGTTTCGCTTGGGCCCTGATCCCATCCGTGACCATGATGCTGGTGCTCACGCTGTTCGTTCAGAAGGCGGTGACAATCGAGACGGGAGGAGTCCCTTACCCCCTATTTTCCTTCGTGGCGCTCCTTGCCTGGAACTTCTTCGCAAGCTCGATTTCTGGAGCCAGTGGGAGCCTCGTCGGAAACATATCTCTGCTGAACAAGGTGTACTGCCCTCGGGAGGTGTTCCCGGTATCGACAACGATCACGGCGGGGGTGGATGCGATCCTCGGCCTCTCAGTGCTGACAATCCTGTTCGTGATCCACACCTTCGTACCCAAGGCGACGGTGGTCTGGGTCCCGGTACTGCTGGTCGTCCTGGCTGCGTTCACGCTCGGCGTGGTTCTGATCATGTCGTCGTTGACCGTCTACCTTCGCGACCTACGCCACGTGCTGCCGATGATCACGCAGCTGGGTCTTCTCGCGACACCGATCGCATACGGCATGAATAAGATCCCCGAAAACCTCCGAGTCCCCTATTCCGCCGTCAATCCTCTAGCTCCCGTCATCGACGGGCTTCGCCGGACGATCCTGCTCGGACAGCAGCCTGCCTGGGACATGCTCGCGGCCGGGGCGACGACGTCCTTCCTCCTGCTCGGGGTGGGCTTCATCCTCTTCAAGAAGCTCGAAACGGGGTTCACCGATGTTGCCTGAAGGGACCATCGTCGTCGACCGCGTCTGGAAACGCTTCCGAGCCGACCGGCGACGCAGGCTCCTGCGCGAGGAGCTCGAACGTGTTGTGAACCGGTTCCGTGGAAACACCGATCGCGGTTGGCGCTGGGCCCTCCGCGATATCTCGTTGGAGCTCGAGCCGGGCGATTCCCTCGGACTCTTTGGCATCAATGGATCCGGCAAGACGACGCTACTCAGGATGATGGCCTCGGTCATGTACCCGTACGCAGGCCGGATCGAGATCTCTGGAAAGATCGGAGCACTGATCGATCTACGCGCCGGCCTCCACCCCGACTTGACCGGTCTGGAGAACGTCTACATCGCCGGCGCCCTGATCGGTTTTCGTCGCAAGGAGATCACCCGGCGATTCGACGAGATCGTGGCGTTCGCCGAGCTCGAGGACGCGATCGGCAGGCAGGTGAAGTTCTTCTCGAGCGGGATGCAGCTTCGCCTCGGCTTTGCAATCGCCGCGTTCATGGACCCGGAGATCCTGCTCGTGGACGAGGTTCTCGGCGTCGGCGACGCCGCCTTTCAACAGAAGTGCCTCGACCGTACCCGAGACATGATCAATTCCGGAGCCACCCTGGTCTTCGTGTCCCATCACCTCGAGTCGATCGAGGGACTGTGCAGGAAGGGAGCCTGGCTCGACAACGGCGTCGTCCAGTCGGTCGGCCCGACCCGAGAGGTGCTCGGAAATTACCGGCGGTGGATCGAGGAGATCGAGTCAAGATCTGGAGCCGAGGCACGGAATTCTGGTCCGGCTCGCCTCGTCAAGACCGAGGTCACTGGGCCGGAGGGCAACGGATGCCGGACGGGGGAGCCTCTCGAGGTACGTGCCGTCATCGAGACCACCGAGTCGCAGAAGGGTTCCATCTATCTCGGGATCAGCGAGGGGCCGGGAACGCCGATCTTTGTCCTTACGCAGGAGCTTTCCCTGTCACCCGGCGAGACCGAAGCCCGGTGCTCGATCTCCCACCTCCCCCTACCCCGGGGCCGCTTCTACGCATGGATGGGCATCATCGACGGCAACGGTCAGGAGATCCTCCGATGGCAGCCTGCCGCGCCCTTCGACGTGATCGGCCCGGACCTGATCCCCGCCCCGCAAGGTGTCGTTCGGGTCGCACCCGTCCACGTGAAGGGGGCGTGGGAAGTAGAGCGTCGGTGACGGAGACTCGATCACTTCGGGTGCTCGGCACCCCCCGCATCGAGGCGGAGTCTCCGGTGGTCATGGTCGAACCGACTCCGGGTCAGCGCGGCCCTCAGCGAACGTTGCTCACCTTAGCTCGCTACCTTGCGGAGCGTCGCCCCCTCATCGTGGCGGTCCCCGAGGGCTTCGTCTCGAGGGGCCTGCGCGCCCAGGTAGCCGGGGCCGAAGTTCTTCCACTGCCCTTCCACGCCTCCCGACCGAGATCCTGGGCGAAAGGATCGCTGAGACTGCTGTCGAGGCTCGCCGAGGGGCCTCGACCTGCTCTGCTCCACGCGAACGGGCTCTCGGCCTTGAACCTCGCCGCCCCCGCGGCGCGGCGGCTGAACGTCCCCGTATTCGTCCACTTCCACGCGTCGGAGATCCGCCCCCGCTCTCGGGGCTTCGTGAGGCTGTGGGAACGCCTGGGAGTTCGCATGAGCCTCTTTCCCGTCTCCGATTTCGGCAGCGGTCTGCTGGAAGGAGCGGGCCTTCGAAGGCTCCTGCGTGGCGTTCTCCCCAATCCCGTCGAGGGCACAGGGGCCGCGAGGAGCCAGCCTCACCAGCCGTTCCGGGTTGGCTTTGTCGGGTCCAAAAACCCTGTGAAGGGACTTCATTATTTCGTCCGGGTGGCCCGGAGCATGCAGGAAGAGGACGTCGAGTGGCATCTGTACGGCATCGATCTCGAGAAGCGCCGTACGCGCTACGTCGAGACGTGCATCGCAGAGATCGAGGCGGCTGGTCTCCACGGCAGGATCAAGTGGTGCGGCAAGGTGGAGGACGTGGCAGCCGCCTATGCAAGCGTGGACGCTCTGCTCGTCCCTTCTCAACTGGAGAGCTTTTCGCGAGTGGCCGTGGAAGGCATGGCCAGTGGACTCCCGGTGGTCGCGGCCCGGGTCGGCGCGATTCCGGAGGTGGTTTTGGAAAACGTTTCTGGGCGGTTGTTCGACCTCGATCGCCCTGAGGAGGCAGCCGAGCAGGTGCGAAGCATCGTTCGAGACCCCCAGCTGTGGACCAAGCTCTCGAGTGGGGCGATCGAGGTTGCGCGGCGCTTCGATATCGCAGAGGTCGGCCAGTTGATTGAACGCTATTACGAAGAGGTTCTGGCCAACGGAGCCCGGCTCGATCGCAATACGCGGCCTTCCACCATTTCGTGAGAGTGGAAACCGCCGCCCTCGACCCCTGGATAACTAAGGCAGGATCAGCGAGATGACCCCCACCCACATGATGCAGAGCGACGACAACGAGAAGCGAGGCGCTCTCTTCGTGATGCCCAGCCCGTGCACGGGGCAGTCGGGGCCCGTGGCCGTATGGATCACGGCGGCCGGATGGGCAGAGGCCGCGCGCAAGCGGTGCGGCAGCGCATGGATCCTCACTCCAAATGGGGTCTGCTCCCCGGACGAGGCCGCCGAGCTCGCAACCCGCCCAACGCTCGCTCCCGCGAACCAGCGTAGATGGCGGAGGTTTGTGCCGATGACCCTTCGAACCCTCGCCAAGGACGTTCTACAGATACGGAAAGCTCGCCGCTACCGAGGTGCGGCTCTGGATGGACCGTGGAACGAGCACGACCTCGCCTTCGTCTGGCAGCGTCACGACCTCTTCCATACAGCCGGGTTTGAGCTGGCACGGGCACGCGGGGTGCCACTCGTCCTCTTCGTGGATGCTCCACTTGTCTGGGAGGCGCGCAAGTGGGGCGTCCGCAGGCCTGGGTGGGGGAAGCTCTTAGAGCTCACCGGTGAGAGACGGCAGCTCCGCTCGGCCGACCTGGTCGCGTGTGTCTCGGACGAGGTAGCGAAGGAGCTGATGACCCGCGGCGTCCCCCCGGAACGGATCATCGTGACCCCGTGCAGCGTGGATCTCGACGCATTCACTCCGGAGGCGTCCGGCGAGTCGGTCCGCCGTCGCCTCGGCCTGGAGGGCAAGTTCGTGGTGGGTTGGCTCGGGAGCTTTCGGCGATTCCACGGGATGGAGCTGGCCTTACAGGCCGCCTCTCAGATCCAGGACCGCCTTCCCGACCTCGCGCTCTTGCTGGTGGGCGACGGGCTCGAACGTGCTCGAATGGAGCGACTCGCCCACGACCTCGGACTCCGCAACGTCGTCTTCACCGGGACCGTTCCTTACGCTGAGGTCGCCGGTCACATCGGTGCGATGGACGTGTCACTCGTCCTGGACCGCGGTGAGGAGGGCTTCCACTACTCCCCGCTGAAGCTCAGGGAGTACATGGCGTGCGGCAGAGCGGTGATCGGTCCCAGAGTGGGTGAGCTCGATCGTCTGCTTACCGACGGAGTCGACGGCCTGCTGGTGCCGCCCGGCGATCCGGAGGCCCTTGCCGGGGCGATCGAGATTCTTCATGGGGACCCGGGACGCCGGCGACTGCTTGGTTCGGCCGCCAGGACCAGGGTGGCAGAGGAATGGTCCTGGGACCGGCAGCTCGAGCGTGTTCTCGAGGCTCTGACTAGCGTGAAGTCACCAGGAGAGGCGTCTCTGGCGCCATGAAACGGACGCGAGCGATGCGGAGCGAGGAGGCCGATGGGGCCGATGCATAGCGCGATCTCCCCGCCTTCGGCTACGTCGCCCGGAAGCTTCGAGCCGGTGGAACCGACTCATCCGATCTGGCAACTGCTCCTGCCGGGGAAGGACACGGGGAGTGGCAAACCGTACGAGCTTTGCGAGCTGGGGGCGCCTGGCCCCGGATGGCCATCGGCCCTCGCTGCCGCGATCGAGCGCGTCCCCGTCGGAGGCACTCTGCTCGTGACCTGCGAGCGCGGCAACCGCGGCGCGATCCTCGGGTTGTTGAGCCACCGCCGCTGGCGCCGAGTCCGGACTCCACGGATTCCACTGCTCGAGCGGGCACTGCGGGACGCGGGGTTCGACGTCGTCGCTCGGTACAGTGTGTGGCCGTCCGCTCGCACTGCCCGGGTCGTGCTTCCTGCCGGTAACTACTCAGCGCTACGGTGGGTCCAGCGTTCCGGCGTGCTGGGCGGCGGGGGGAAGAGGCTCTTCACGAGAGCCCTCGCACGCTCCGCCTTCTTCACCCCCGTCTCGGCACTACTTACACCCGCCGTGGCGATCGTGTCCCACCGGACGAGTGCAGGCGAGGCCCGGTGAGCGAGGTCGCCAGCTACGCGGCAGAGAGATGGCCGGCGTGGTTCGGGCGTGACGCGGGCCGAGGCATCGAGCCGGTCGCCCTTGCGGGCGGGCCGGCCCATCGTCGGCGGGCGATCGTGTTCCTTCTGTCGATGGGGGAGAGGCGTCCGGCAGCGGCGCTGAAGATCGCGTTCACGCCACAGGAGGAGGAGTACCTGGAGGCTGAGTTCTGGGCTCTCAAAGAGGTCTGGCCCAAGGTGCCCGCCGGCATGCGAGCCACGGTCCCCGAGGCTCTGGGTCTGGATCGGGTCGACGGTCGCCTGGTGCTGGCCACCCAGGTCCTCGAAGGGCGCAGGCTTCTGGTCCCACACATCACTGGGCGTGCCTCCATCCGTGCCAGGCGCCTGGTACGAGGGTTCCTGGCCGGAGCATTCTCCTGGAGTGACGAGCTGGCTAGAGCGACGGGACAGGCCACGGAGCCCGGCGAGGCCGACGAGACCGTGCTCCAGCAGATGGTCGAGGAGTTCCTGGCCGTCCATCCAGTTGACGACGGGGCGCAGAGGGACTTTCGAGCCTTCGGCCGGGCGCTCGGCCGAGAGAGGATCCGCTGGACGCCCTCGTGGCAGCACCGAGACGTTGCCGTAGGCAACGTCCTCATGCATAGGGGGGCCCTGCGATTCCTCGATTGGGAGCACGCCTCGGCTCTGAGCGAACCCTGGTTCGACATTGGCTACGCGCCGGGGGCGCTCACCCTGCTGGCGCAGCGGCAGAGCGCGTTTCCCTCGGTCCGAGACGCCGGTCTCTCGGTCCTAGGGATGGATGCCTGGGCGGGGAGGATCCTTCGTGAGGAGATGGAGCGAGCGTGGCGGCATCCACTGCCGCTTGCCTGGGCCGTCGCGCTGGTGGTCATGAGCACGGCCGTCCGGCGCCGGCGTCATGGGCGGGGTGGTTGGACAAGCTGGGGGGAGCTAGCGCTCGGACTGGTGGCGGATCGCGAGTTCAGGCGGGCGGCGGCCTGGCTGGCGCCGGAATGGTAGGAGGGGGCGGGGTGACGACCTCCCAGGCGAACGGCGCACCGGACGAGGCAACTCGTTCGTCCGCCATCGCAGTCGTACTCACGTACCGGAGACCGCAGTGGGCGTCGCAAGTCGTCTTGGACCTGCTCGGGAGCGAGGGGCTCGACCCAAGCCAGGTCGTGCTCGTGGTCAATGGGGAGGGCGGCCTCGACGATGCCGAGCTGGAAAAGATCATCTCTGTGCTCTCGCTCCCGCAAAACGTGGGGCCGGCAGGGGCCTTCGCTCACGCCATGAGGTACGCGCGTGATCTCTCCACGGCACCCTGGATCTACCTTTGCGAGGACGACCAAACCGGGTACCACGGCTTGCCGTCACCTCGTCTTCGCGGCTTGATCGACGAGGTGGAGCGGTTCGAACGAGACGTCCCGGGACCTCCGGTGGGCGGCGTCTTGGCTTCGGGGAGGAACGTGGATATGCGAACGGGGCGAACCCATCGCCTAACACTTTCATCCTCCGGCGCCCGGTTGCATGAGGCCGACTTCGGTCCCTGGTGGGGCGCGCTGCTGTCCCGCAGGGTTGTGGACGAAGGCGTGTACCCCGACGAGAGCATGTTCTGGTGGGCGGAGGACCTCGAGTACTGGTTGCGGGTTCGCGCCGCCGGCTTCCGGGTGCTCGTTGACCGGGTGTCGCACAAAGCGGCGCGTCACAAGTCGAGCAGCGGCGAGCCCTGGTGTGGCTACTACATGGCCCGCAACCAGTTCTACCTGCGGCGGCGACACGGCAACGTTAGGTGGACCATCCTGCATACCGCGAAGACGGCCCGACGCTTTCAGCTCGCACCCTCGAAGGCCCATCGAGTCGCGATCGTCCGTGGCTTCGTGGACGGTCTGCGTGGCCGCTCAGGAAGGAACACCAAATTCAGCAGATGAGGATTCTGGTCGTCACTCACACGTTTCCGTGGCCCGAGAACAGTGGGGCGCGCTTGCGGGTCGCCAACATTGTGCGTGCTCTCGCGCGCGCGGGTGAGGTGGACCTGTTCTGCATGGTCTCCAGGAACGAGCGACGGGAAGCCGACGAGGTGATCCCCACTCTCGACGAGCCGGTTGCTCGAGTCGGATGCTCGATCCGCCGGGGAGTCCCGTACCGGGTCAGGACGGTCGCGCGGTGGATGGTAGGGAGCAGGCTCCCCTACGAGATCGGCCCGCGGGATTACTCGGGCGTGCGATCGGAGTTGTCGGCGTGGGCCAAACCACCCTACGACCTGGTGTGGATGTCCCATGCAGAGAGCTTCTCGGCTCTAGGGGGCATGGTGGACGCACCTACCATCGTCGACCTTGACGACCTCGAGGACCAGAAGATGGCGGCCAAGCTCCAAGCCGGAGCGGGAGGCAGCAGCCTTCCCCGCGGGACAGGAGCTACCGCTCCTCGCGCTCTCTTGCACCGATGGGGGGCCTTGGTTCACACGGCAGTGAACAGCCGCCGGTGGAAGGCGTTACAGCGACACATTGCCGGATCCGTGGAAACCATCGTTGTCTGCAGCCGGCTGGATCAACAGCGGCTCGGGGTCACGAACAGCGCGGTGGTTCCCAACGGATACAGTCCGCCCTCTCGTCCCGTCGGGAGGGAAGACGTGCGACAGCCTCCTACGGTGGTGCTTGCCGGATCCTTCTCGTATACGCCCAATGCCGACGCCGCTCGCTACCTCGTCCTGGAGGTCGTTCCCCGTATCCGTGTCCGGATCCCCGAGGTCAAGGTTCGCCTCGTGGGGCACCACGACGACCGGATTGCGGACCTCGCGTCCGAGGACGTCGTTCTTACGGGCAGGGTGCCCGACATCGAGGCCGAGCTCGCTCGCGCCGATGTCGTGGTCGTCCCGATCAGGTTCGGGGGCGGCACCAGGATCAAGATCCTGGAGGCCTTCGCGCATCGGATCCCCGTGGTCTCGACCTCGGTGGGCTGCGAAGGGCTGGACATTGCGAGCGGCGAGCATCTGCTGATTGCCGACGATCCAGACGGACTGGCCGAGGGCTCCATCGAGCTCTTGACCGACCTCGACAAGCGACAGTCGATCGTCAACAGGGCACACGATCTCTACACGAGTCGCTACAGGTGGGACAGGATCGCTCCTCGGATCGTTGAGCTCGCGCGCGGAGCGGCGGGATCGAAGCCGGCGGAACGAACGCACGACACCGGCGAACCGGTGCCGTCCGTACACGGGCGGTCGGCCACCTAGGAAGACATCTATGGCCCGAGTGAGAAGCACGGGGTAGGGGGAAGAATGGAACGGCTCTCAGGCTCGCCCAACTATAGGGTTCTCGTTCACGCGGACCCCCTTCTCCCCCCCAGAACGGGGATCGCGCACTACTCGATCGAGCTGCTTCGAGCGTTCCGGGATTGTGCCGGAGCGCAGGCGGCGATCTCCTTGATCGGTTTCCGCTTCGCGCTCAAGCCCTTTTCCCCACCCGCCGGGCAGGTCAGGCTTGCCAATGAGATGGGGTGGGGATTCGACATTCATCCGCGGGTCGCCCCCGGTTACCTCTATCAAGTCCTTCGCCGGCGGGACATGCAGTTTCCGGTACCCATCGACATCTTCAAGAGCCGGAACGGCACGGCCGTCTACTTCTTCCCCAATTTCGTCGGGCTTCCCGTTCTCAGGTCGCCCAGTGTCATCGCCGTGCATGATCTCGCCTTCAAGCTTCTGCCGGAGACCCTGCCGAGAAGCGGGTACGCGTCCTTCTTGGAGAAATATCTCCCGCGCTACATAAATAGAGCCTCGCGCGTCGTCGTCAATTCGCAGAGCACCCGCCAGGCGCTCATAGAGCACTACGGCGCGAGGCCCGACAAGGTAGTCGTCTTGTATCCTGGGGTGGACCACTCAGCCTTCAATCCAGACGTGGATGGGGATCTGCGCCGGCGAGTCAGGGAGCGATACGGTCTCACAGGACCGTACATCCTGGCACTGGGTACCCTGGAGCCGCGAAAGAACCTCATCCGCGCCATCGAGGCGTTCGCCCGTCTCGAGACCGACAGTCAAATTCCCCTTGTCATTGCCGGAGCAAAGGGGTGGAAAAACGACGAGGTCTTCGCCAAGACGCGCGAGCTAGGAGTCGAGGAAAGAGTCCGCTTTCTTGGCTATGTAGATGAGGACGAGAGGCCACCTCTACTCGCCGAGGCGCGGCTATTGGTTCTGCCCTCTCTTCTCGAGGGCTTCGGCATACCGGTGGTTGAAGCCATGGCGTGCGGCACTCCGGTTGTGACCTCGAAGGCCGGGGGCCTGCCCGAGGCCGGAGGTGATGCGGCTCTGTACGTGGACCCCACAGACGTCCTCGGTATCAGAGATGGGATAGCGAAAGCGCTGAACGACGAGACACTGAGAAGGCGAATGGTTGCGACCGGGTTGGAGCACAGCAGGAAGTTCACCTGGACGCGCAGCGGGGCCAAGTTGGCGAAGCTTTTTGGGGAAGTGGCACGCGAGAGCGCGCCCGCGGAAAGAGATCGAAGGAGACAGTCTTCCTCCAGGAACAGCTCGGAGTTCGCCACGTCCAGAAAGGAAGAGAGACATGGCTGACCCTCGTGTCACCGTCTGCATCCCCACCTACAACAGGTCGAGCCTGCTGCGAGAGGCTCTGGAGAGCGTCCTCGAGCAGTCGCTGGCAGATATCGAAGTGATCATCCTCGATAATGCCTCGACGGACGACACAGCCGATGTCATCGCTTCTCTCCGGGACTCGAGACTGCACCATGTCCGGAACGAGACCAACATCGGCCATCTAGCAAACATATCTCTTGGTTTTCGCGTTGGAGAAGCTCCCTTAGTAACGGTGTTGCCTGATGACGATCTCATGCTGCCGGGGAATCTCGAGCGCAAGGTTGCGATTCTGGATGAGCAGCCGAATGTAGACGCCGTATATTCGGCCAACAACTTCATTCACATCGCCCCCAACGGCAGCACCCGGATCGAGGCCCACTACGGCGGAGGTAAAGAGCACGGCGTCGAGGCGGGGGATGCCGTTCTCCGCAGTTTGCTCACTGCAATCCCTCCGTGCTGGATCAACTTTCCGACGGCGGTCATTCGGCGCTCCATCGTCGATGACGATGTAAGGCTCGATCCGGCCGATGGGCCTGCGAGTGATCTGGGCCTGGCGCTGAGATTGGTCCGCCGAGCAGACAGGGTCGCATACATCGCAGAGCCACTCGTTTCGAGCCGAGTCCACCCCGAAGCCGAGAATGTGAAGGAGAGGATCAACGAATTCGAATCGGGAGTCTACAAGGCGACGCTGAAGTGGCTCGAGGACAGAAACGACGTGAAGAGGCGGTTTCTCCAACAGTTCGGGGACGGTCTCCGGGATCTCGACGACATCCACGCCGGCATACGTCGCGCCTCGAGAGTCGAGAGCGTGTGGATAACGAGACGGAAGGTCGACGGCGCCCAATCCATCGCTGAGAAATGGAGCGTGGTTCGGGAGGCGGTCAGACGGGAGCCGTCCTTGCTCCCTTCACGAGAGCTGACTGAGATTCTTTCCGAGCTGTTGCCCGGTTCGAGCGGTCGAAAGATCAGAAAGGGAGTCCAGAGGCTGACGCGCATTGTGCGCCGTCGTCCGCAAAGATCCGGAAAAGCTCATTCGGCCTCGAATCGGTAGCCGAGTCGAGTCCTGCGATCAGCTGAGAAGTACCCGGAACGTCGGGAGCCCGTCGGGGCGTCTGCGCCAACTCGCTTAGAGGTCACAATTGAAGGAGGTCGTCTGAGATGCTTCCGAATTTCCTGGTGATTGGAACCATGAAGGGGGGAACGAGCAGCCTTTACCGTTATCTCATCGACCATCCCCAGATCTTCATGCCTTCTCTCAAGGAACCCTTGTTCTTTTCAACCAACTGGGGACGGGGTCTGGAATGGTACGAGCGACTCTTCGACGATGCAGGAGAGGCGCGTGCCATCGGTGAAGCATCTACCGAGTACTCGGCACACCCCCTGCACCCGGGAGTTCCGAGCCGCATCGCAAAGATCCTCCCGGAGGTTCGCCTCGTGTATCTGGTCAGGCATCCGGTCGAGCGGATGTTGTCTGAGTACCATGACTACTTGGTTCGGGGCGTGCACCGCGACTATTCCGCAGACCGACCTCTCTTGAACGACGGTTACTGGCTCGTAAGTAGCTATGCCATGCAAATCGAGCAATATCTCGAGTATTTCTCCCGGGACCAGTTGCTCATCGTGAAGTCGGAGGACCTGAGGAGCGATCGGATACAGACCCTCAGGCGTGTCTACGAGTTCCTCGGAGTGGACGGCAGCTTCCAGTCCAAGCAGCTAGAAAGGGAGTTTCATAACACCTCCGCCCGGCGTCAGCGGCGACCTCTCGACCAAGCGCTCAGGAAGATCCCCGGCTATAGCAACGCCGCCTCTGTTGCTCCGCGGTCCCTCGTCCGACTGAAGAATCGATTTACGACGAAGAAAGCACCGCCCCGCCCGGGGCTATCCGACGGCGCTCGTCGCGAAATCGAGGATCGCTTGCGCGACGATGTCCGCCGCTTGCGCCGGTATATGGGAGAAGACTTTGACGGGTGGGGGCTAGCCTAAACCGATGCTTCCCAATTTTCTCATCATTGGAGCGATGAAGGGAGGAACGACCAGCCTTTACCGCTATCTCAGCGACCATCCTCAGATCTTCATGCCTTCTGTGAAGGAACCATTGTTCTTCTCTAGCAACTGGGATCGAGGTATCGAATGGTACGAGCGCCTCTTCGACGGGGCGGGGCAAGTCACCGCCATCGGGGAAGCGTCTACCGAGTACACGGCATTCCCCCACATCCCGGATGTGCCGATGCGCGTCGCGAAGCTGCTCCCCGAGGTTCGCCTCGTCTACATAATCAGGCATCCGATCGACCGGATGTTGTCCGAATACCATTACAACCTGGTTCGGGGCTTGGAGCGCGACCCATCGGCGGATCGATCGCTCCTGGAGGATTCCACGTACTACAACGTGAGTTGCTACGCGTTGCAGATCGAGCAATACCTGGAGCATTTCCCCCGTGACCAGCTGCTCGTGCTGAAGTCGGAGGATCTCAAGCGCGATCGCGTCCGGACCCTTGGGCGCGTGTACGAGATCCTCGGCGTGGACAAAGACTGGCAGCCCTCAGACCTATGGGAAGAGTTCCAAACCAGCTCCAAGAAGCGGTCGCGACGGCCGGTCGATCAGGCACTCAGAAGGGTCCCGGGTTACCGGAGACTTGCCTCCGTCGCCCCACTGTCCCTCAAGCAAGTGAAGTATCGATTGACGACGAGGAAGGCGCCCCCCAAGCCGAGACTTTCGGACGGCGCCCGTCGTGAAATCGAGGACCGCCTGCGCGACGATGTTCGGCGTCTGCGCCGGTACATGGGGGACGATCTCTCGGCGTGGGGGCTTGCCTGATGCCGGGCGTCGTAAGAAGCCTCGCAAGCACGCATCTCCCTCTTCGGGCCAAGCGAGTCGTTTCCTCGACGTCATATCGCCTCGCGCAGCCCGTGCGCCGCAGGTTGCTAAACCCCTTTCCGGACGGAACCCGCGCCACGGTGGTGCACGTCGCGCATCACAGGATCGGCACGGTGTGGTTCCGAAATGTCCTATCTCTGGTCGCTAGACAGTTTGGCCTTTCGGTCCAGCGAGTGGCAGAGCATTCAGCCCCCCCCGGCGCGGAGATCCTGTTGTACCGCCATTCCCGACTGTTCGACCGCAAGGCATTGGATTCCTTTCGGGGCTCGCACCTGATTCGCGATCCTCGTGATGTTGTGGTGTCCGGCTACCACTACCACCTCTGGACGGATGAGGAATGGGTCCACGTCCCTAGCCCGGAGTATGGCGGGATGACGTACCAGCAATACTTGAGATCGCTTGATCTCGAGGCCGGGATGGCGGCGGAGATCCGCCGGAGCGCCGGATCAGACCTAGCGGAGATGGGCCAGTGGACGTACGCACAGCCCGAATTCCTCGAGCTTAGATACGAGGACTTCATCGTCGACGAGGCCAACCACTTCGGCCGTATCTTTCGGCACTACGGCTTCAAACCCGCTGCCGTCGAACGCAGCGTCGACCTCGCCCTTCGATTCAGTTTTCAAAGGATGGCCGGCCGGTCGATCGGTCAGGTCAAAGAAGGCTCGCACCTGCGATCGGGGAAGCCCGGTCAATGGCGGGAGGTGCTCTCTCCCCGGAACATGGCGCTCTTCCGAGAGCTCACCGGAGATCTACTCGAGCGGCTGGGATATGTCTGACGGGACTCGTATTGGATCGCCGCGTTTCAACCCGCTGTGCAGCCGCGTTGAGGTTTATGAGCCGTGAGCCGGAGGCAGGGCGTCAACCTCTCGTGACGCGGGCGTTCCATCTGCGGCGACGGCCGCCCTGCCGGTCGATACGCCGCAGCGTCAGTTTCCCTCGGGCGCTATCACGCACTCGGAGCCTGGTCTTCGGGGCTACGTGTGATCCAAGCCAGAACTCGTTCCCCTTGAAGGTGCAGTCGACGAAGTCGATCAGATCCGGAGTGCCGGTCTTCGCGTAGTCATCGATCACGTGGACCGCAGCTTTCCGGAAGCCTCGGAAGGTGCTTCTCTCGAACCGGGTCGGGGTCTTGGCGGGGAAGCGGTGCTTTGCGGTGACTACCGCATAGTCCGACAGACCCGCTCCGTCGAGGTCGGCGTTCTGGAAGCGCACGGGATGTCCGTCGTTGGACAGGGCCCACAGCTTGATCGCCGCCTCGGGGTTCCCATAGAGGGTCACGTCCTTGTAGAGGTGAGGGCTGAGATAGGCGCCGTGGGTGATCCCCGTTTTTCCGTTGTGATAGGCGACGAGCCCCTTGGTGAACTGGGTCTCTCGTCGGTTGGTCCAGTTGAAGACTCCGTGGGAGAAGTTGTTGTGGGAGACATTGTCCTTGAAGACCCAGGGGCCGGCCGAAGGAGGCCACAGGTATCCATTTGCGTCGAGACTCTTCTGCACGCCCACCGCGACACAATCCCGCACCACGTTGCCCATACCCGCTCCCAGGAGGAAGCCGTTCAACCTGCCGCGCGGGTCCCCGTATTCCTGGCTCACCAGGGAGGCGACGCTCCGCTCCCAGGCAATGTCGTTGGACATGTGAGCGTGACCGTCGTCTTCGGGCGGATCCCACCAGTAGGCGCCGTCCATGGTGTTGTGGCTGACGCAGTCCCGAAAGGTTATGCCGTTGCTCCCGTGAGGAACGAACGCTCGGTTGCCCGACTTGGTCACGACGGTACCCGTGACGACCGAGCCTTTGGACCCCTTCCCGCACTGATGAAAATGGAGGGGGTAGCGACCGGTGACGGGCTGCGAGTAGCCGCGCTCGGAGTTTGCCCGGCGCGGACCCATGTGGGTGACCTTCGCGTAGCGGATGCTCTGACGCCTCGAGGAATTGACGAACACGTGGGCTCGTCCCCCACGTGTCCCTTGGATCTTCGCGTTCCTGCTCAGGTTCAGTACCTCTGGGGTGAGGACGAGCCCGGGGCGGACCTCGACCTTGGGATGACCGAACCCTGTCGGCGTCGACAGCTTGACCCTGTTCCCGTTGATGGCCGTAATCTTGGCATGGTCGAACGAGGTGTGGTGATCCCACTCCGCGGGGTTACGAGTGGGCGTTAGAACGATGCGGTCTCCCACGCGCCACCCCTTGGGTGGATCGCGTAGCTCGATGGTGGTCGCGCCTTTCCGGACCCCGGAGATCGTTCTCGTCCACGCTCGCTTGGGGGAGCCGGCGATGTCGAGAACGCCCTTGTCCATCACCCAGAGTCCGACATCCGAATCCAGGACCTTCTTTCCCTCGCCCTTGAACCTGCCCTCGTCGACGTTGACGAAGATCACGCGATGCACGATGGACGATGCCTTCGGGCGCATGTTCAGGCGCCCTCGAACGACCACGTTGCGCGAGCTCTCCAGCGTGACGGATCGCCCGCTGAGGAAGGACAGAGTCCCGCCGCGTTGGACGATCACACCGGCCACTCGGGCATCGCGGTCGATGACGACGTCGGAGGAGATCACGGCCACATCTCGGGGGCCGGGGACGGCCCCGCCCCAGGTCCGAGGGTCGCTCCACCTGCCCGGGGTACGTGCGTGGGACTCGCGAGCCCAGGCGTGGGGGACCAACGGTGTCAGCATCAATCCGGCAGCGCCCCCTAGAGTGAGCCGGAAAAAGCGCCTCCGGTCGACCGCCGGGATGGTCTGATTGCCCTGCTTCGCGTGGTATGTCCGAGATCGACTCTCTCTCATAAAGCACCCCTCCACAAGCGGAAGTAGGAATCACTTCGGCACGGAGTACTTCGGCCTGAACCCGGCGGGTTCCTTCCGAGGGTGAGAAGAATCTTCCAGAAACCAGGACCAAGGAGCTAGCTCTTGCGAATTCTGCACGTGGTCGCGACGGGACAGCGCCGAGGAGCGGAGGTCTTCGCCTCCGATCTCGTGCGCGCCCTCGACGACGAACGAACATCTCAGCATGTCGCGGTGATACGAGGTGGCGAGCTCGAGGTCGTCTTCGACGCTCCTTGTGCTTTTCTCGGCGACGGAGGGGGAGTGTTGCCCGGTGTAGGGGTGAGCCCTCGCGCGCTTCGCAACCTTCGTGCCCTCGTCCGGGCGTACGAGCCCGACGTGGTGCAGGCGCACGGGGGCGAGGCTCTGAAGTACGCGACCTCGACACTGATCCGACGGGGTCCTCTCGTCGTTTATCGCCGGATCGGCAGCGCCCCCAGCTCGCTCACCCGGGGGCTGCGTCGAACCGCCTACGGGGCCATCATGCGACGAGCCGATCGGATCGTGGCCGTAGCGGAGGACGTCCGGCGTGAAACGGTGGAGCTGTTCCGCGTGGCCCCTCATAAGGTGATGACGATCCCGAACGGAGTGGATCGCAAGCGCTTGACCGTCACGAAGAGTCGGGATGAGACTAGGAGAGACCTCGGAATCCAGCGCGGAACGCCCGTGATCGTGTCGATGGGCGCCATCTCGTGGGAGAAGGACCCTCTCGCTCATCTCCGCGTCACGGCTCGCGTCCTTCGGGACGTGGGAGAGGTTGTGCACGTTTGGGTGGGGGACGGGCCGATGCGAGAGGAGCTTCGGATGGCCGCCGTCCAGGAGGGGCTCGACGGTCGACTGCTCATGCTTGGGAAGCGCACGGACGTTGCGAACGTCCTGACGGCCGCTGACGTTCTTCTCTTCGCCAGCAGAGCCGACGGCATGGAGGGGATGCCGGCCATCATCATCGAGGCAGGCATTGCTGGGATACCTGTCGCCGGATATGCCGTGGCCGGTGTGCCGGAGGTGGTGGTCGACGGAACGACCGGTTTCTTGGTTCCTCCCGGCGACCTCGATGGGCTCGCAGAACGAGTGGTGAAGCTGCTCGGAGACGAGAATGGGCGCCGCGCCATCGGAGAAGCGGCCCGGAAACGCTGTCTCGCCCGTTTCGACATCCGAACGGTCGCGGCCCGCTACCTCTCGCTCTACGAGGAGATGATGGGCTCTTGAAACGCGTCGTCCTGTTGATCAAGGGACTGGGACGAGGCGGGGCCGAGCAGCTCCTGGTGAGCGCCGCCCCCTATCTCGACCGATCCCGGTTCGAATACGAAGTGGCCTATCTCCTGCCGCACAAAGACGCCTTGGTCGGCGAGCTGCAGCAGGCCGGTCTTCGGGTTCACTGCCTCGGGGGGGCTCGGGGAGCGAGCTGGGTCGGCCACCTCCGGTCTCTTGTGAGCAAGGGCGGCTTTCACCTGGTCCATGCCCACTCTCCCTACGCAGCGATCGGTGCTCGCCTCGCCTTTTCCAGGCACCGCGGCCCTCGCATCGTCTACACGGAGCACAACGTCTGGGACCGCTACCACCCTGTCACCTATTGGGCCAACCTCCTCACCTATCATCGCAACCATCACGTGCTCGCAGTCTCCGACCACGTTCGAGCGTCCGTCCGGTACCCGGCGCCTCTCCGGTTCCTCCGGATGCCACCGGTAGAGACGCGCTACTACGGCATCGACCGCACCTCCGTGGCGCGATGGGGCATGGCCGACGGAGTCCGGGAGGAGCTCGGGATCCCCGACGGCGCTCCCGTGGTGGGGACGGTGGCCAACTTCAAGGTCGGAAAGGGCCACATGCAGCTTCTCGACGCCGCGGCCACCGTCCGCCGGGCCGTTCCCGACGTGCGGTTCGTGGTCGTGGGACAAGGGGTCCTCGAACCGGAGGTACGACGCCGCGCGGGCGACCTTGGTCTCGATGGGACGGTGGTGTTCACCGGATTCCGGGAAGACGCGACCCGGATCATGGGGGCGTTCGACGTGCTCGCGATTCCCTCGCAGTACGACGGGCTATCCATTGCTCTCTTGGAGGCGATGAGTCTGGGCAAGCCTGCCGTGATCACCCGGGCGGGTGGCAACCCGGAGGTCGTGGAGGACGGAGAGCACGGGCTGGTGGTCCCCGCCGCGGAGCCCGACGCACTCGCGGACGGAATAGTGACGGTGCTTCAAGACCCGGCGCTCAGAGAGCGCCTAGGAAAGGCGGCGAGGCGCCGCGCACAGGATTTCGATATCCGGGCCGCGGTCTATCGGAGCGAGGAGCTATACGAGGAGCTGCTTCAGTGAGACGAGCAGCGGGGGTTTCCCCCGCAGGTTTCCGGTGACGGACTGGTTGGGGCTGAATACCATCCAAAACCGTGAGTTCATCGTGGGTCTGCAGGCCGGGCTCCTGGCCCTAGGCTTCGGAGCCGTCGCTGGGGTCGCCTGGCTTCTCGTCAGGCACAGGCATTTTCCCGGGGCCGGTCTCTTGCTCGTGGCGGGCACCGCGTGGGGGCTGCGCGAGGCGGTGACATTACCCTCAGGGCTCGCTCAGGGGCTGGCAGCCCTGGCCGGAGCGGGGTTGATTGCGGGGTTCGTCCCGATGCCCCGAATCGCGGGCTCGGTGCTCGCGATCCCGGGAGCATGGCTTGTGGCCTCCCAGGGAGACCTCGTCGAGACCGAATGGATCCGGATCCTGGTGATGGCGGCCACTGTGGTCGGCGGCACGCTGGTGGCCGACTTCGACCGCCGTTGGGGGCATGCGGGCTTCCCGCCGGTGCTGCTCGCCGTGTCGGTGGTCGGTGTGTACTTCACGCTCCCCGATACCGAGCAGGCATCCGTCCTGCTCGGCGCGACGCTGCCTCTCATGCTGCTCGGCTGGCCGCGCGCGCTGGCCGGGCTCGGCTCGGCCGGTGCTTACGCTGCCACAGGGCTCCTGGCCTGGACAAGTGCGGCCGGCGGGTTCGGCCGACCCAGCTCGATTGTGGGTGGGATCGCGTGCCTGGGGCTGATGGTGGTGGAGCCGCTTGCACGGGCGGGTTGGCCGGCGGTCTCGAGCGTGCTCCACGCCGCGGCGCGACGGTGGTGGGGAGCCGTGCCGGTGGGTGTCTCGCACCTCCTGCTCGTCTACGTCGCGTCCCGATGGGCCGGTCTGCAGCCGACGGTTGACGGCGCCGCGCTAATCGTGTCGATCGAGCTTTGTCTCGCGGTTACGGCCACCGTGGCACTAGGCGCGCTGTCGGGTCGAGCGGCGCTGGCAGGTCAGGGGTAGATGGTGAAGGAAGTCGCCCGGGTCTCGGCATTCAGCCTCCGGTCCTACCGGGATGCGGACGAAACCGGAGTGCTGGAACTCCTATCAGCAACGCTAGGAGGGGGGCCGACCGGCGAGAGGTCGTCCGACGTCTTCCGCTGGAAGCACCTGGAGAACCCGTTCGGCCGGTCCTACATGATGGTTGCGGAGGCCGAGGGGCGGATCATCGCACTGCGGTCGTTCATGCGATGGCGGTTCCTGGCCGGGAACCTGGCCTTACGCGGCGTGAGGGCCGTCGATACCACGACTCACCCCGACTACCAAAGGAGAGGGATATTCACCAAGCTCACCGGAGAGGCTCTAGAGAACCTCGCGGGGGAGGCCGACTTCGTCTTCAACACCCCGAACGTGAACAGCCTCCCGGGCGACCTGAGGATGGGATGGCGAAAGGTCGGGAAGATCCCGATCTCCGTCCGTGTCCGGCGGCCGGTGAAGGTGCTTACGAGGTTCCGGAGCGCCAAGTCCGGGATCCTCGGGCCGAGACCGCGGCCGTCCATCGAGGCTGAAACCGCCGCTGACGCCCTTCTCGATCCCGGCCTCCCCTCGCTCCTAGCGGATGTCGCCGAGCGTCGGGACAATCGGATCGCAACCCCCCGGGATCTCAAGTACCTGTGGTGGCGGTACGCCGCGGCTCATCTGCTCGACTACCGGGCCGTCCGGGAGGAAAGTGAGGGCGGGCTAGCCGGGATCGCACTGTTCCGGGTACGTCCAAGGGGGGAGCTCTGGGAGTCCACCGTCGCCGAGGTCATCGTCCGTGTGGGGGACCGGACCACTGCCCGCCGTCTCCTTCGTGGAGTGGTCAAAGCCTCTTCCGTCGATCACCTGACCTGCCACTTCCCTTCGGGATCCGCTTCCTCCTTTGGCGCCCGCCGCGCCGGGTTCGTTCGCATTCCGGGCGGGATGACATTCCTCGTAAACCCGCTGAATGGGGGTTTACAGCCCGAACCCACGGAGCTACGGTCGTGGGCCCTAACGCTTGGTGACCTGGAGGTGTTCTAGTACACGTGGAAGCAGTGCGGAGGGTTGTCTGGAGCCCCAACGGCTTGACGGGGCTCGGCCTTGCTCTGATCGGGGCGTGGGTCGTGGGTGTCCTGACGATCATGGATACCACCGGCTACGAGACCTACGCGCCGCTGTTCATCGGGCCTATCCTCGTGGCGGTCTCGTTGCCCGTGCTGTCCAGGCAGGCAAAGCGAGAGGGAAGCGACACGCTCTTCTGGCTCCTGGCGGCTGCTCTGGTGCTCAAGCTCCTCAGCGCTCTCGTTCGCGAGTTCGTCTCGTCTGAGGTCTACGGCGGATCGGTGGATGCCGCGTCGTACCACAACCACGGCGTCAGGATCAGCGAGAACTTCCTGGCAGGGAACTTCGACTCGGGGCTGCCCAATCTCCTCTCGACGAACTTCATCCGTTTCCTCACCGGCATCCTCTATACGCTGATCGGGACGAGCAGGCTGGGGGGCTACCTGGTCTATTCGTGGCTTGGATTCTGGGGCTTGTTTATGTTCTACCGCGCGTTCACCGTGGCCCTCCCGGAAGGGAACGCACGACTCTATGCCCGCCTGCTGTTCTTCCTCCCCTCACTGCTGTTCTGGCCGTCCAGCATCGGCAAGGAAGCGTGGATGATGTTCACCGTGGGCATCGCGGCCTACGGCGCGGCGCGGATCCTCTCGGGGGCAACCCTGCGTGGAATTGCCGGCGTCGGATTGGGGCTATGGCTCGCCAGCTTCGTCCGCCCCCATGTTGCAGGCATGATCGGTCTCGCCCTCGCAGCGGCCTATCTCATCCGCCCCCCAAGCGAGCGGCTGCGACAGCTCGGCCCCCTCGTGAAGGCGTTCTTCCTCGCTGGGCTCGCGGTGATGGCCGTTTTCTTGGTCGTCAAAACGGACACGTTCCTCGAACAAGCCGGAATCGATACGACTTCCCAAACCACTGTCGTGGGCGGCCTCCAGGAACGTACCGGCGAGGGAGGGTCCGGATTCACCCCCTCGCCCATCATTGGAGAGCCACTCAAGGCGCCCATCGGTGCAATAACGGTCCTCTTTAGACCCTTCCCCAATGAGGCTCATAACACTCAGGCGCTGGCGACCGCACTAGAGGGGACCTTCCTGCTGCTGTTCTCCCTCTTCAGATTGCGTCACGGCCTCGCGGCAGTCGGGAGCTTGCGCCGTCGACCCTACGTGGCGTTCGCTCTCCTCTATAGCTGTCTGTTCATCGTCGCGTTCTCGACCCTCGCCAACTTCGGACTCCTCGCTCGCGAGCGCGTTCAGCTCGTGCCTCTCTATCTCCTGCTCTTCTGCATCCCCGCCCGGGAGAAGCGGCCTGAGAAGCATGGCGAAAGGCCACGTGAAGCCCAGCTCACTCATTCGTAAGGCCACCAAGGCGGCGGTGCTCCCATTAGGGGTGACGTCGCGGCGACGAGCGGAAGACCTCGTGATCCTGCTCTACCATCGAATCGGCGTTGAGGCCCGGGAGATCGGGCTTCCGTCCCCAGTTTTCGAGGCCCAGCTCTCCTACCTTGCGGATCGAGAGAACGTCCTCACGCTCGACGAGGCTGTGGGCGCCGGGTCGGAGGGCGGGGTCGCAGTGACGTTCGACGATGGAGCCTGGGACTTCCATGAGCACGCTCTTCCGCTGCTAGTGCGCTACCAGATCCCGGCGGTTCTGTATCTCGCGACCGGTTACCCGGAAGGGGATCGAGTCTCCTCGCTGCCGGAGGGGGAGGGTCTCACCTGGTCGCAGCTCGAGGAGGCGGTGACGACGGGGTTGGTCACCGTGGGAAGTCACACCCACTCACACATGTCGCTCTCGGGTGCCCCCGAGCGCGACGCGGAGGACGAGATGCGCAGGTCGAAGGAGTTGATCGAGGATCATCTGGGAGTGTCCTGCCGGCACTTTGCCTACCCCTATGCAATGGGCTCGGCGGGGGCCGACCGGGCCGCCCGGCGCCTATTCGACACGGCTGCAGTGGATGCATGGCGCACCAACCGGCGGGGGAGCACCGACCCGCACCGGCTGGGCCGGACCCCCGTCCTTCGATCAGATGGCAGGGTGTTCTTCCGCGCGAAGATCCGAGGGCTCTTGGATCATGAGTCCTCGCTCTACCGCGCGCTGGGCCGGGGGCCGTGGAAGCGATCGTGACCTCGCCTCTTCGGGTGGCCCACCTCACCACCGTCGACCTCACCCTGCGCTTCCTGCTCCTGGGCCAGCTCCGGCGCCTCCGGGAGGAGGGCTACGAGGTCTCGGGGATCAGCGCCCCGGGCCCGTGGGTACGCGACCTGGAGGCAGAAGGGATCCGCCACATCCCGTGGCCGCATGCGACGAGGGCGTGGGCCCCGGGTTCCGACGTCCGTGCACTCGGCGAGCTCGTACGGATCCTTCGCAAGGAGCAGTTCCACGTCCTCCATACGCACAACCCCAAGCCGGGCATCCTGGGACGCATGGCGGGCCGGCTATCGGGCGTTCCATGCGTCGTGAACACCGTTCACGGGCTCTACGCGACCCGCGATGACCGCCCGGCGCGCAGGATCCCCGTCGTGGCCCTCGAGCGACTGGCCGCCCGGTTCAGCGACCTGGAGCTCTACCAGGGCGAGGAGGACCTCGCCTGGGCTCGCGAGATCGGGCTGGTGGACGGACGCAAGAGCGTTCTTCTGGGGAACGGGACGGATCTGGCCTGGTTCGACCCCTCGGCGGTCCCTCCGAAGCGAAGGGCTGCCCTTCGGCGATCCCTGGGGATCGCCGAGGGCGTCCCCGTCGTGGGCACGGCCGGACGGATGGTAGCGGAAAAGGGATACCGGGAGTTCTTCGCCGCGGCCAGGGAGGTGCGTCGTGTCATGCCGAAGGTCGCGTTTCTGGTCGTGGGCGGGGACGACCCCGACAAGGCCGACGCCATCCCCGCGGACGAGGTCGAGCGCGCCCGCAAGGATGTCGTCTTCACCGGCTGGCGAGAGGACGTGCGCGACCTGCTTGCGGTTATGGACGTCTTCGTCCTGGCCTCGTGGCGGGAGGGTGTCCCTCGCTCGGCCATCGAAGCGGCGGCTATGGCCAGGCCCCTCGTTCTCACCGACATCCGCGGATGCCGGGAGGTCGGCCGGCACGGCCGGGAGGCGCTGCTGGTGCCGCGGCGGGACCCGGAGCGGCTGTCCATGGCCCTGCTCCACCTGCTTCGCGACCGGGCTCTGAGGGACCAACTGGGGGCCGCGGCACGAGTGAGGGCGATGGCCAGGTTCGACGAGCGCAAGGTCGTGGACACCGTCGTTGCTCGCTACCGGGCACTGCTCGAGCGGAAGGGGCTCTGGCCGCAACCTTCGACGGAGCACGCCGGGAATCACGTGCGTGTGGCGAGGCCCGACGACGCCCCCGTCCTGGCACGGATCCATCGTCAAGCTCTTCCCGATGCCTTCCTTTCCTCGCTGGGCGACCGTTTCCTTCGGCGTCTTTACCGGGCACTCGCCGCGGACGAGGAAGCAGTGGCCCTGGTGGCCGAGGACGGCGCGGAGGTAGTGGGGTTCGCAACGGGGGTCCCCTCGGTGCGACGCTTCTACCGCCGCTTCTTCCTGCGGCACGGCATCCCCGCCGCCCTTGCCGTCGCCCCACGCCTGGCTCGCCCGTCGGTCCTCCGTCGGCTCAGGGAGACGGCCGTCTACCCGCAGCGATCCGGCCAGCTGCCCGATGCGGAGCTCCTGTCGATTGCAGTTTCCCCCGGACGGACCTCCCAGGGGCTGGGCAAAGCACTGGCCGAAGCCACCATCGCGGCACTGGCGGAGCATGGGGCGACCGAGATCAAGGTCGTCGTGGGCGCCGACAACGAAGGAGCCAACCGCTTCTACTCTCAGGTAGGGTTCCGTCCCCTCGGGGACATCGCCGTCCACGACGGCGCCGCGAGCAATGTGTGGGTGATCTCGTGCCCTTAGTGCTCGCCTTGGCGATCGCCGTCGTCGTGACTCCAGTGGCCCGGTCGGTGGGGCTGCGCCTGGAGATCGTCGACCGGGCGGGCGATGACCCGCTCAAGGTCCACCCCGACCCCATCCCGGTGCTCGGGGGTATCGCTGTGATCGTGGCCGCGTTCGGCGCAGCCGCGGTGGGGGAGTGGCCCTCGGGGTGGGTGGTGGGGGCCGTGACCCTCGCCCTCGTGACCGGCCTCGTCGACGACCTCCGCCGCCTGCCGCCGGGGGCCCGCGTCCTCCTTCAGACAGCTGCTGGAGTCATGCTTGTGGCCGGAGGGCTCGAGCTGGAGGTTCTGGGTGCCCTGGGGGCCGTCGGGACGGTCCTGCTTGTGCTGGCCTGCGGAAACGCAGTAAACCTCCTCGACGGGCAGGACGGGTTGGCCGGCGGGATCGCCGCTATCGGGTCGCTCGGCCTCGCCGCGGTCGCCGCGTGGGAGGGCCAGGAGGCCGTGTCCGCTCTGGGGCTCGCTCTGAGCGGCGGGCTCCTCGGATTCCTCGTGTGGAACCGTCCGCCTGCTCGGATCTTCCTGGGCAACGGAGGGGCATACGGCGTCGGCACCTTCCTGGCCGTCCTGGCCGCGGCTGTGGCGTCCCGCGGCTGGACCGAGCTCTTGGCCGCCGGGGTCTGTCTCGGTGTGCTGGCCTTCGAATTGGCCTTCACCGTCGTGCGAAGGCTCGGAGAACGAGCTACGGTCTTCGAGGGCGACCGGCTGCACTCCTACGACCTGCTGGCCGCTCTGGTCGGAAGCCGGACTCGGGCCACGGTGGCCTTCTGGGGGCTGGGCCTGGCCGCGGCGGGTCTTTCCCTCGCCGTGGATCGAGCCTCGCTTCTCGGAGCGGCTATTGTGGCCGGTCTAGTCTCGGCGGGGGCCTGCTTTTTGGGGCTGCGCTTATGGTTTCGGGGGACGGCTCGGGTACGCGGGGCACCGTAAGGGAAGTAGTACGCCGGGGCGATGGCTGGAGGTCATTCCGCATCTACCGTTCCTTGTGGCGGCATTGGACCGCGAAAATTCCAGTAAGTGATTGGGGCAACGAACCGTGAGAGTTCTAGTAACGGGAGGGGCCGGGTTCATCGGCTCCAACCTAGTGCGCTGCCTCGTGGCCTCGCACGAGGGAGTCAGGATCCTCGACGATCTGTCGACAGGGTCCCGGGAGAACCTCCACGACTGCAATGGCGCGCCTGAGCTGATCGTCGGAGACGTCCGCGACCCCGAGACCATTCGCCGGGCGTCGAAGGGAATTGAAGTGATCTACCACCTGGCCGCGCTCCCCAGCGTGGCCCGATCGGTCGCCGACCCTCTTGCCTCCCACCAGGTGAACGTCAACGGAACGCTGAACGTCCTGATGGCCGCTCGGGAAGCCGGAGTCCGCCGTGTGGTCTACGCCTCGTCCTCGTCCGTATATGGGGATACACCGACGCTGCCCAAGCACGAGGACATGCCTCCCGCCCCACGGTCTCCGTACGCGGCGGCCAAGCTGAGCGGAGAGCTTTACTGCCGGGCCTTTTCTGCGGCCTACGGGCTGGAGACGGTCTCCCTCCGATTCTTCAACGTCTTCGGGCCGCGTCAGGATCCCGCCTCCGAGTATGCGGCCGTCGTGCCCCAATTCATCACCCGCATGCTCTCCGGACAACCCCCCGTGATCTTCGGGGACGGACAGCAGAGCAGGGACTACACGTATGTGGCCAACGTGATCCAGGCATGCATCCTCGCTGCCTCCGCGGGGGAGGAAGCGGTAGGTGAGGCCGTGAACACCGGCTGTGAGGGGCGGACGTCGCTGGTCGCGCTCGTTGCCACGCTGAACGAGCTCCTCGGGACCCGCATCGAGCCGGAATTCGCCGCGCCTCGCGCGGGGGACGTGCGTCATTCACAAGCGTCCGTCGCCAAGGCCGACCGGCTGCTGGGTTACCGTCCGCTGCTGAACCTGAGAGAGGGATTGGCTCGGACGATCGAATGGTTCGTTGAGAGCGGACAGAAACCGACACAGCCGGCGGGGGCGCTCCTGGGCGCATCCCGGTTCTCCAAGCGGTTGATGGAGGAGGGGATCAATGGGGTCGCGTGAGATGCTCGGCAAGTCCGTGGGCCCTGCGATTCTCGGCGGCACTCCCGCGTTCCCGGAGGGCCTGCAGCTCGCGGTGCCAAGCGTGCCCGCAGCCAAGTCCGTCCTCGGGGACATCGAGGGGATCCTCGAGAGCGGTGTGCTCACCAACGGTCCGTATGTGCGGGAGCTCGAGGGCAGGGCCGCCGATTACCTGGGGGTGCGCCACTGCATCGCGGTGGCCTCGTGCACGTCCGGCCTCATGCTGGTGTTGCGCGCCTCCGAGCTGTATGGCGATGTCGTCGTCCCCTCGTTCACGTTCGCCGCGACGGCCCACGCAGTGGTATGGAACGGCCTCCGGCCGGTGTTCTCGGATATCGATTCCGCCAGCCTCACCCTGTCGGCCGGCTCCGTCCTGCGTACTACCGGCGTTCGGACGTCGGCCATCCTGGCCACCCACACCTATGGGACGCCCTGTGACGTCGAGGGACTGGCCGACGCCGCTCGTCGCGAGGGCGTCAGGCTCTTCTTCGACGCTGCTCACGCGTTCGGCTCCCGCCGCGGGGGGACCCCGATAGGCGGGTTTGGCGACGCCGAGGTTTTCAGCCTTTCCCCCACGAAGGTCCTGGTCGCGTGCGAGGGGGGAATCATCGCGACCAATGACGACCTCCTGGCGGAGCGATGCCGGATAGGCCGAGACTACGGAAACCCCGGTGATTACGACTGTCAGTTCGTCGGATTGAACGCCAGGATGTCGGAGGTCCACGCCGTCATCGCCCTCCGTTCCCTGGACGACCTGGACGAGCGAATCCAGCAGAGGAACGAGCTGGCGGACCAATACAGGAGACTTCTCGGAGATATCCCCGGGATCACCTTCCCCTTCGTACGCGACGAGGACAGGAGTACGTACAAGGACTTCACGATCTTGGTCGACCCCGTGGAATTCGGTGTCGACGCCTCCGAGCTCGGCCTTGCTCTGGCCGCGGAAGGGATCGAGACGCGTCGCTACTACGCTCCACCGGTCCATGCGATGCGGGCCTACCGCTTCCTTGCCGGAGGCAAAGGGGCCTCGCGGCTCCCCGTCACGGAGACGGTGTCCTCGAGGGTTCTCTCCCTGCCTATCTGGTCGTCCATGACCGAGCTTCAGGTGAACCGGGTGGCCGAGGTCCTCGGGCGCATCCAGCAGTCCTCCGCACGGAGGATCGTGCACCTGCCGGGTAATGCGCCGGCACGCCGGACATGATCGAGCCGCGTTCGGACAAGGTCGAGCCGCGTCAGGAGAGCGTGACGGGCGACAGAGACCTAGGAGAGTCGGCGACATCGAAGAACGGCTAATCGTGTCCCGGGGTGGGGACGTCTGCGTCCCTCGGACGTAACCTCAGGACAGGAGGTTCAGGTGGGCATGATCCTGGGGCATCTAGATGACGGAAATGGGCAGATCCCGATCCTCTCTCACGTGCATGGGATCTTCGTGGCATGGCTCGCGTGGGGCGGCGAGCGCGTACCGCCCGGACGTGCGCTCGCCCGACTGAGCGTGGGGAACTGAGGGTTCGATCTATTCGTGGCGCGGTTCATGGTTACCGGTGGCCTCGGTTTCATCGGCTCGATGTTCGTGCGGCACCTCATCGAGCTCGGCCTTGCACCCATCAACGTTGACATACAGACCTATGCGGGTGACGAGAGGCGTCTCGGAGATGTGCCAACGCAATACGAGCTGAAGCCGGTCGACGTCGCCAACGAAGCGTTCACCGCGCTCGTCCTTGAGGAACGGCCCTCGGTCATCATTCATTTCGCGGCCGAGAGCCACGTCACCCGGAGTGAGATGGCGAGCGAGCTCTTCTACCGAACCAACGTCGAGGGTACGAGGCGGGTCATGGAGGCCGCCGAGCGAGCGGGGGCCGACCTCGTGATCCACGTCTCCACGGACGAGGTCTACGGGCCCTGCTACGGCGAGCCCTTCAAGGAGGAGGACAAGGAGCCGGGCGAGGGGCGCGCGACCAGCGTCTACGCCAAGAGCAAGGCGCTCGCCGACGATGTCGC
>JBOGXB010000014.1:0-34797 GCA_050694215.1 Actinomycetota bacterium | reverse complement strand
GGCAGGTGTGCCGGACGCGGCGACGCGCCCACGATCGAGGATCGCAACGTGATCAAGGACGTGTTCGGCCTCGGCGACGTCGTGTGTTACAAGCAGCACCGCTGCGCCGGTCCTGACCCGATCCGATAGCAGCTCCCAGATCCGGCGGCGCAGCGACGGGTCAACGTCCGCGGTGGGCTCATCGAGGATCAGCACCGGCAAGCGTCCGACAAGCGTCATCCCGATCTGAACGAGGCGGCGCTGTCCTCCCGACAGCTTGCGCACCTGTCGGTCCACGACGACGTCCAGTTCGAGCGCGTCGATGAGCTCCGTCGCGTCCGCAGTGGCCGCCTTGGCACCGAGACCGCGCAGCATCGCAGTCCATCTGAGCGCCTCGCTCACCTTGAGCTCGTCCAACCCGAGCGGGCCCTGCGGCAGATAGGCCACGAGCCTTCCGACGCGTCCCTCCACTTTGCGACCTGAACCGAGAGGTTCGCCGAGCAAACGGATCTCGCCGGAGGTAGGGGTTAGCAAGCCCACGAGCTGGCGCACCAGCGTGGTCTTGCCCGCGCCGTTGGGCCCAAGCAACCCGAAGGCCTCGCCCGAGGACATCGTGAACGTAATGCCGTCGTTCGCAACAACCCGAGGCGACCGGTAGACCTTCCGTAGGTTCCTTACCTCGTACACGGGCACTACGCGAACCCCAACCTCTCGAGAGCATGCGCCCTTCTCTGCCAATCCTTCTCGACCTTTACACGCACCTCCAGGAAGACCTTTCGCCCAAACAGAACCTCGATCTCCTCGCGGGCCTCGGTGCCGACCACCTTCAAGTTCTCGCCGCCCTTGCCGATCACGATTCCCTTCTGCGACTCGCGCTCGACGAAAACCGTGGCTCGGATCTCGAGGAGCCCATCTTCTCGTTCCTCGTAGTCCTCGGTTACAACCGCTACGGAATGAGGCAGCTCCTCTCGCATCCGCACGAGGAGCTTCTCCCTCACGAGCTCGGCGACGAATACTGCCGGGGGCTGATCGGTGTGGGTGCCGGGCGGATAGTACATGGGACCCTCCGTCATCCGCTTCACTACCAGCTCCCTGAGGAGGTCGACCCCCGAGCCGGTCTTCGCGGAGATGGGCACGAACTCCTCGAAATCGCCAAGGGCGGATGCGGCCGCGAGCGAAGCTGCGATGCGGCTGGGCTTGAGGACGTCGACCTTGTTCACCGCACAGATGACGGGAGCCTGCTGCGGCATCAGGTCCTCGGCGATCCTCTTGTCTCCCCTTCCGACTCCCGCCTTGCCGTCCAGCACCAGGAGGGCGATCTCGACGTCCGACCACGCCGCGCGCACGATCTCGTTGAGCCGCTTGCCCAACAAGGTGCGTGGTTTGTGGTAGCCGGGGGTATCGACGAACACCACCTGCTCCGAAGGGAGATTGAGGATCCCGCGCACCGCGCTCCGTGTCGTCTGTGGCTTGTCCGAGGTGATTGCGACCTTGCTCCCGACGAGGGCGTTCACGAGCGTCGACTTACCGACGTTCGGCCTGCCAACAACGGCGACGAACCCGGACCGAAACGGCTGACTCAAGCCTGCTCGGGCTCTGGCTCGGGGGGCAGCTTCCTGATGACAACCTTCTGAACGCGCCTGCCCGCGACTCGCTCGGTTACGAACTCCACCGAGTCGTAACGCACACTCTCGCCGGCCACGGGTACTCGTCCGGTGAGACCGAACACGAGCCCACCCACCGTGTCCCATTCCTCGTGAGGCAGCTCGACACTGAGCAGATCGTTCACCTCGTCGATCGGCATCTTGGCGTCGACGCGTATGGAGTCGTCGTCGATGGGCTCGACGAGCGGCTCCTCGACGTCGTATTCGTCCACTATCTCTCCGACTATCTCCTCGAGAAGGTCCTCGATGGTTACCAAACCCGCGGTTCCTCCGTACTCGTCGACGACGATCGCCATGTGAACGCGCTGCTCCTGCATCTCACGAAGGAGCTCCGCGACCTTCTTCGTCTCCGGCACGAAGGTGGGTGCTCGAGCGATCGAAACGAGCTTCGCCGGAGCCTCCGACTCGTGCATCTTCTTCAGGAGATCCTTCGCGTACAGGACGCCGACGATGTTGTCGGTGTCTCCGTCATATAGAGGGATTCGCGAATAGCCCGCTTCAACGATCCTCTCGAGCGCCTCGTCGCGCGACGCCTTCACCTTCAAGGTGACCATGTCGGGACGCGGCACCATGACCTCGCGCACGACCGTGTCGCCGAACTCGAAGATCGAATGGATGAGCTCGCGCTCTTCCTCTTCGATCTCTTCTTCCTCCTCCTCACCATCGGACATGTGACGGATCTCCTCGTCGGTGACGAAGGGGCCCTTCGGCATCCCCCTCCCCGGGAGAATCAGCAGAGCCAAGTTCGCGGTCAGAATCAGCAGCTTTCCGAGGGGTCGCAGCGCCTGTCCCAATACGTACACGGGCCTGGCGACGAGTAACGCCGCCCGATCCGTGCGCTGCACCGCATAGGTCCGGGGAACAACCTGAGCGAACGCGAACAAGAGGATGGTCGTCACGAGCGCGGCGATGATCTCACCCCCCGTATCCAGCCACCGGAGCGCCAGTCCGGTCGCCAGGGCTGCAGCCAACAGCTCCGCCAGCAAGATGACTAGCAGGAGCGCGTTCAGGAAGGGGGCCGGATCCTCGACGACCTTCACCAATACCTCGGCCCCGGCCTTCTTCTCCTTGGCGAGGTGGTGAGGCCTGAGCCGGCCGATGCGCACGATTGCCGTCTCAGCCAGGGCCGCGAACGCGGCGATCACCACGAGGACGACGATGGATAACGGAACGAAGAGATCGCTCATGTCTCGGTGGACGCTTCGAACGATCCCATCACCTCTCGCTGGCGACGGTTCATCAACTCGCCATCCTGCTTGCCTTGGTGGTCGTACCCAAGCAAGTGCAACGTTCCATGAACGACCAGAGTGTCGAGCTCGCGTTCGAGAGGGTGGCCGAGCTTATGAGCGTTTGATTTGGCAACCCCAGGGCAGATCACGACATCACCAAGCAGAGTCACATTCTCGTCGTCTTCCATCATTGGGAAGGCGAGGACGTCGGTCGCGTAGTCGTCGCCTGCGAAACGGGCATTGAGCCTGCGGATGTGCCCAGAGGTGACGAAGAGAACGGATAGCTCCGTGCTGGGGTCGACTTCCTCCTCGTCGAGGGTATGGCGCGCGAGTGCGGACAGCCTCGCTGCATCGACGGGGATGTCCTGCTCGTTGGCGACGAAGACATCCATTTGAGTCAGGGTTTACTCTCGGCGTAGAGTCGATAAGCCTCGACGATGTCCTGAACGATCTTGTGTCGAACGACGTCGCGCGCCCCTAGATGCGTGAAGGAGACGCCCTCGATCTCCGTGAGGATCTCCTCGATGACGACGAGTCCTGAACGCGTCCCCGCCGGCAGGTCGATCTGTGTCACATCCCCGGTGACCACCGCCTTGGAGCCGAAACCGAGCCGCGTGAGGAACATCTTCATCTGCTCGGGCGTGGTGTTCTGAGCCTCGTCCAGGATGATGAAGGAGTCGTTAAGGGTTCTACCGCGCATGAATGCAAGTGGCGCGATCTCGATAGTGCCGCGATCGACGTATCGCTGGAACGCTTCGGGCTCCAACATCTCGTAGAGCGCGTCGTAGAGCGGGCGGAGGTAGGGGTCGATCTTGGCCGCGAGATCCCCGGGTAGGAACCCGAGCCGCTCGCCCGCCTCGACGGCCGGACGCGTCAACACGATGCGCGACACGTCACCGGCCTTGAGCGCCCTGATAGCGCTCGCCACCGCGAGATATGTTTTGCCGCTTCCGGCAGGTCCGATGCAGAAGACGATCGTGTGCTCACGGATCGCATCCACGTAACCCTTTTGACCCACCGTCTGGGGGCGGATGGTTTTCCCCGTGTATGTGGCGAGGACGGAATCACCCATCACCGCGGAGACGGTCTGGCCTTCCTTCGACTTGATGATGTCGATCGATCGGCCGACCGCCTCTGGTGAGAGGATGTCGCCGTCGTCCAGCAACGTGAGCAGCTCTTCGAACAGGCGCGAGACGCGCTCGGCCTCTTCGGGCTGACCCGTGATGACGATCTCATTACCGCGAACGAGGATGTTGGTCTCGAAGGCCGCTTCTATGAGCTTCAGCAACTCGTCTCTTGCCCCGACCAATCGGACCATGTCGTGATGGCCAGGAACGAGGAGCTTGACTTGGGTGTGCGAAAGCATAGAGAGCTAACCTGATCCTACCGCCGGGAAGAGGTCAACCCGGTGGCCATGACATGGTCCGCCCGCCGAGGACGTGAAAGTGGAGGTGGAAGACGCTCTGACCGGCGCCGCCACCGATGTTGCTGACGACTCGATAGCTTTCAGCGATGCCTGCGTCTGCGGCAACCTTCTTGATCATTTCGAAGAGCTCGGCAAGAAGCTCTCCATCGGATTCCGACAGCTCCGCTACCGAAGGGATGTGACGCTTCGGGATAACGAGGACGTGAGTGGGCGCGGCCGGATTGATGTCATTGAACGCAACCGCGCCGTCGGATTCGGCAACGATCTCGGACTCGAGCTCCTTCTTGGCGATCTTGCAGAAAAGACAATCCGCCACGTCTACCTCCTCGTGACCTCGACCAGCCGGGCACCCCTGATCCCGTCGGCTCGTACCTCGTTGCCCTCGACCTGCACCAGGGAACCGAGCAGACCTTCCCCCTCGAACCAAACGCGCACATAGTCGTCGCTCTGACCCGAGCACACGCGGACGCCGTCTACTTCCCGCTCGTCTTCGACCAGGACCTCGAGAGGACGGTTCAGATGCTCACCGAGGAAGCGCCCTCGGATCTCGTTGCCCAGGTCGATGAGCCGCTTCGAGCGTTCCTTCTTCACGCCGGGAGAGACCTCACCGGCCATCTCCGCCGCGGCGGTGCCGGGTCTCGCTGAGTAGCGAAAGACGTGCAGCTTCGAGAACTGAACATGTCTCACGACATCCATCGTGGCTTCAAAGGCTACGCCCGTCTCACCTGGGAAGCCGACGATGATGTCGGTTGCAAGCGCGAGCCCGGGCAGCGCGTCCTTGGCGCGTGAGACCGAGGACAGGTACTCGTCGGTGTCGTAGGGGCGATGCATGGCACGGAGTACGCCATCATCGCCTGATTGCAAGGGAACGTGCAGGTGACGGCAGATACGGGGTTCGTCTGCGATGAAAGAGATCAACTCATTGGTGAGATGACGGGACAGGATCGACGACAGCCGCAGCCGCCACACTCCGTCGATATCGAGGAGTCGCTGCACCAAACGGATCAAGTCGCGCTCGTCGCCTCCCCGGTCGTAGCGATACTTGCCGAGGTGGACGCCGGTTAGGACCAACTCCCGCGCTCCCGCCGCCGCCCTCGCCCGCGCCTCCTCGACCAACCCGTCCTCGTCCAGCGAACGCAGGGGGCCGCGCGTCGTCGGGATGATGCAGAAGGTGCACCACTCGTCGCATCCTGTCTGCACCTTGAGATTGGCCCTCACACGAGAAGGCAGGGTTGCCTTCCGGGGCCGCATACCGATCTGAAGCAGCGGGGCGAGTTGAGGCTTGGTACCGAGGATCTCGGCGAAGCGCTCCTTGTCGTTGTTGGAGAGGATCGCATCGACGCCTTCGATCCCTTCGATCTCCTCGGGATCCGAGACCGCGTAGCAGCCAACGACCACCACCCTCGCGTCGGGATGAGAGCGGATTGCTCTACGGATCGCCGTGCGGGATGCCTTGGTCGCCTCACGCGTGACCGTACAGGTGTTGACGACGACAAGATCGGGATGATCGCCGGAGCCGGCGAGCTCCACTCCGTGGGCGGCGAGATCCTCGGCCATGAGATCGGACTCTGCCTGATTCAGGCGACAGCCGAGCGTCGAGAAGGTGACCTTCGGTCCGCGTGCTCGCTGCATCCCGGCGACACTACTCATGGTCAACCGATCAGGCCATAGTGATAGAGCAAGGCGGACACGGCGACGATCGGTGCGTTCTCGGTGCGCAGGATTCGGGGGCCCAACGAGACGAGCTGGCCTCCGGAGTCGGCGAGCTGCTCGGCTTCATCGCGCGACAGGCCGCCCTCGGGTCCGACTACCAAAGCAACCCGATCTGCCGGCTCCACAAGCGCGGTCCGAAAGGGCAGCGAGGCGGCCTCCCACAGGACGACGACGACATCTTCCTTCGCGACGCGCCTGCGCAGCTCGGTCCAGGATAGCCCTCCTCCCGCATGCAACATGTATGGGTTGCGCGATTGCTTGGCAGTCGACCCTGCGATCGCGCGCCATCTGTCCGTGTGCTTGCGCATCTTCTCGCCATCCCACTTCACCACGGCGCGCTCCGACTGGTAGACCCACGCCTCGGCCACCCCGAGCTCGGCCAAGCGCTCTATGACGCCGTCCACCTTGTTCCCCTTCGCTGCCCCCTGGTAGACCACGATCTCGGGCCTAAGTCGTCGCGCTTCGTCGCGCTCGAGGACCTCTGCGACGACTCTCCCGTCCTCTTCTCTGGAGACCGCGCAGCGGGCGATCGTTCCACGACCGTCGGTGACGGTGATCACATCGGGGGCCGCGATGCGAAGAACGTGGAGTGCGTGGTGTGACTCGGCGGCGGGAAGCACGACCTCCTCGTGGCTCCACTGCTCCTGAGGGGCGAGGAACCATGGGGCACCACCCACGGTCACTGCACCAACCGGCGAGCTTCCGAGGGTTCAGCCCTAACCATCACGAGAAGGCTCCTTTGATCTTCTCGAGGAAGCCCTTTACCCCCTCCGGATGCTCGTCCCGCAGCTCCGCAAGCTGCTCGAGGAGCTGCGCCTGCTCCGTCGTGAGCCCGGTCGGCGTCTCCACCTTCAGCAGAACGACGAGATCCCCGGTGCCCCTGCCGTTCAGGCGCGGCATCCCCTTTCCTTTGATCGTCTTGACCTCTCCGGATTGGGTGCCGGGCGAGACCTCGACCGGCACGACGCCGTCCAGAGTAGGGACGTCGATCTCGCCCCCCAGCGCCGCAACCGTCATGGGAACCGCGACCTCGCGACCGAGGTCGTCTCCGGCGCGGCGGAACGTCTCGTGAGGAAGGACCCGGATCGCAACGTAAAGGTCACCTGATCTTCCACCGCGCAGACCCGAATGACCGCGTCCTGTGACGCGCAGTTGAGCGCCGTCGTCGACGCCCGGCGGTATCTGCACCGTGAGCGTCTCCGTCACCTGGACCCTGCCGGTGCCGCGACAATTGCGACACGGGTCCAGGATCTGCATGCCCTCGCCGCCGCACGTCGGGCAGGTCGTTGCGGTCATCATGTTCCCGAAGACCGTGCGCCGCACCTGCCTGTACTCGCCTGTGCCGTCGCAGTCGGCACACCGAACGGGCGAAGTACCCGGCGCCGCCCCGCTTCCGTCGCAGTCGGGGCACCGAGTCAGAGTTCCCAGGTCGACGTCTCTCTCCACGCCTACCGCGGCCTCCTCCAAGGTGAGCTCGACCTCCGCCAGGACGTCCGCTCCGCGCGCCGGGCCGCGCTGTTGCGTGGCGCGTCCACCGACGCCACCGCCGAAGAAGGTGGCGAAGAGATCGGAGATGCCGCCGAAGTCAGAGAATTGCTCCGCACCCACGCGCTCGTCTCCGAACGTGTCGTAACGGCTCCGCTTCTCCGGACTCGAGAGAACCTCGTAAGCGTGGCTTATGCGCTTGAAGCGCTCCGCCGCCGCGGGATCGCCGGGATTCGCGTCGGGGTGATACTCGCGCGCCAGACGACGATAGGCCTTCTTGATCTCCTCGGGCGTGGCCGTTCTGGACACCCCGAGGGTCTCGTAGTGATCCGCCATAACTAAATGCCGAGATCAGTCAGCATGCGACCGAGGTTGGAAGCTACCTCGTGTACTGCCGCGATCGTCCGCCCATAGTCCATGCGCGTCGGACCGACGATGCCGAGGGATCCCAGAGGATGGTCTACGGAACCGTAAGGCGCCGTAACCACAGTGCAGTACTGCATCTCCTCGATTTCGTTCTCGGAACCGATGCGGACCAACACGCTCGACGGCGACAGAGCGTCGGCCAGCACCTCGAGCAGGAGACGTCTGTGCTCCAGCGCGCTTATCACCTGCTTGACCGTCTCTAGATCGGCGAACTTGTGCTCGTCGACGATCTTGGACGTCCCCTCCAGGAACACGCGCTCGCTCTCGTGACGGCGAAGCTCATCCTGGAGAGCGTTACCCACCAGCTGCGCGACCTCGCGCAGCTCCAGGGGGAAGTGATCCAGCTGCTCGACAATCGCGTCGCCGGCCTTATCGAGCTCCACCTCCTCGACCATTCGATTGAGCATCTCCGCGGCGGGCGTCAGCTGCACGTCGTCGAGCGAGCCGGGCATCGAAACGATGTGGTTCTCCACGCGCCCGGTGTTCGTGACGACGACGACCATGGCCCGGTCACCCGACAAGGGGACTAGCTCGAGGTGTCGCACCACGCCGCGATCGAGCGCGGGCGCGAATACGAGGGCCGCGTGGTCGGTGAGCTTCGACAGAAGGGCAGCCGTCTCGCGCAACGAGTCCTCCAGCTCGAAGCGAGGCTCGCCGAAGAAGCGCCGGATCAGACGTGCCTCGGGAGCCGGCAGCCGGGCGTCGTCGGCAAAGGCGTCGACGAAGTAGCGGTAGCCGACGTCCGTCGGCACTCGCCCCGCAGAGGGGTGGGGTTGATAGATGTAGCCGGCATCCTCGAGGGCGCCCATCTCGTTACGGACCGTCGCCGACGACACTCCCAGCCGGTAGCGCTCGACCAGCGTCTTTGAGCCCACCGGCTCGCCCGAGCGAACGTAGTGCGACACGATGGCCTTGAGGATTGCGGCCCTGCGCTCTCCCAGGGAGGTTTGCGACTTGCTCATATCTCGGCCCATCGTACCCCGCAGAGGCCGCCTTTAGCACTCTCGCGTGCGGAGTGCTAGAGGGCGGGCTGGTCGTCACCAGCGGACCAGACGACGTCTCCGGGCTCTTGGGCCACGGCGGCGGCTTGAACTTTTGGGGGGATGAGGGCGTCAATTCCGTCGTGAGGCGCGACCATGGCCATGTTCCGTCTTGATCCCCCGTGGAGGGCGACGTGTACGAGCCCGAGCCAGATCTCGTCGCCGCGGCCCGCGCGGGGGAGCTGCGCGCGTTCGAGGAGCTCGTTCGTCGCTATCAGGCCGACGTTTGGAGGCTCTGTTTCCACCTCCTCCACGACGAGACCCTCAGCGATGACGTCACCCAGGACGTCTTCGTCCGGCTCTATCGGTTCCTTCCGAGCTTTCGGCTCGACTCCAAGTTCTCGACCTGGGTGCTCTCGATCGCGCGCAACTCCGCCATGGACGAGCTGCGCCGCTTGGGGAGGCGAAGGCGGCTCGCCCAACGGATCGAGGCTCACACAATCCAGCGGACCCTGGACGAGACCGTCCGCATCGAGATTCGAGAGGCGCTTGCAGAACTGCCCATCGAGCTGCGAGAGCCACTCGTGCTGATCGACATGTTCGGACTCCCCTATCGCGAGACGGCTCGGGTGATCCGCGCGCCGGTGGGGACGATCAAAAGCAGGGTTCATCGCGCGCGTGAGCTTCTGGCACAGAAGCTCACTCCAAAGCCTGAGGAGGACGCCCGTGAAGGCTGAGCTCACCTGCGCGCAAGCCCGCGTCGAGCTCTCGGCCCGCCTCGATGGCGAGGTCGATGCGTCGACCGCATCCGCGCTCGACGATCACCTCATCGCGTGCCCCGCGTGCCGAAGGCACGAGCGGGAGCTGCAGTCGGTCCGACGAGCCGTCAGGTTGCAGCCGACCCAGCCGGTTCCGGATTTGACAGAGAGGATCATGGCGAGCGTCGCGGCTCGGCCTCGAAGGGGCGAATCGCTGCTGGGAAGGCGACTGCTCGACCGCCTTCAGGCTCCGATGAGCCCCCGCGAGCTCTGGTCCGAGCGCGCCCGTGTCGCCGCGATCGCAGCGGCAATTGCGGCAGTCCTCCTCGTCGGGGTCACCGCACCCTGGAGCAATCGACCCGCCGACATCGCGAGCGCGAGCGAGATCGCGCAACGGATCAGGGCCGCCGCTCGCTCCCTCGCCACCTATCACGCCATGTTCTCGATCGAGGAACGAGGATGGCATCCCAGCGTGCCCGAGCGGAGCTTCTCGGCCGAGGTGTGGTTCGAGGCACCAGAGAAGCTAAGGCTGCACGTCCGTGACCTGACTCCCTATCCAGGCAGGAGATGGCCGGCCAACGACGTCGAGATGGTGGCGAAGTCGAACAAATGGTGGATAAGGGAGCCGACTACCTGTCCGACGGCTGCATTGCCTGCGTGCGCCGTCGAGCCGCGGGTAGAGCAGCGAACCGTCGTCACACGGCAGCCCTTCGATGGCGCCAGCAGCCTGCCCACCGACATAATCGTCCCCCTCGAGTCGATCGCCGGAGCCGACGGTCTGGAGGTGCTCGGCGCCGGCAACATCGCAGGACGAGAAGCGCACCGCGTGGGGCTGAGCTACGGAGAGGCCTCTCCCCTTGTCGCCGCACTGCAGCAGGGAGGATCGTGGCGGCCCTTCCATCCGCTGGACCGCGTACAGGTTTGGATCGACCAGGGGACCTGGTTCCCCCTGCGCTTTGACGTCAGGGCAGGGTCGTCGCCGGAACGCGACATGTGGGCGGAGCGGAATGGCGTCGCGGCGGAACGCCCGGGTGAGCTTCTTCTCTCCGTCGAGGCGACCGCTCTCCAAGAGGAAGAACGGATCCCACCGGGGACCTTCGCGCCGCGTACCGGTGGGACGATCCGTTCGGGTTCATTCACCCAGCGCGCGTTTGAGATGGTGGCGAGACGTGGCGCGCCGTCGTTCACGGCCGGGCTCGAGCCGTACAGAGCCGGGGTCACAGACGAAGGCCGCAGGTTGCTGACCTACGCGCGTGGGATGACGTGGCTCAAGGTCACCTTCGCTCCTCCGGGTGGGCTGGCGAACGCGTACGAAAGCAGCTCCGAGCTGGTCGAGCTCCCTAATGCCGCGTCTGCCTTCTACGAGCCGGCGACCGGGACCATCGCCAGACGAGTCGACATCTACTCGCGTTCGGTACACCTTCAGCTGGAGTCCAACCTCTCTCGATCTGATCTCCTCGAGGTCGCCGATTCCGCTGGCGTCGCCGGAAGCTCCCCCGAGACGCTCACAGAGCAAGGTGTCGCCATCCGGAGAGTGACGCCCAAAGAGGGCTACGGCTCTAGCCTGGTTCGACGTCCGAGCTACCTGCCCGACGGCTATGGAGCCGAAGCCATGCTGCTCTCGAGCTCCGCGAGAGGTAACAAGCTCGTTGCTTATTACAGACGCTCCCTGACCGAATACGAAGCCTCGACGATCCGCATCACGAACGATGCATCGGTATCCGAGCTTCCTCCATCTTCTGAGGAGTTCGTGAACGTTCGACTGAACGGCACGCTCGCGCGCTGGTCTTTCGAGCGCAGCGAGCTCGAATGGATCGACGGTCGCATCTATCGAGCGGTTGCCGTTCCCGGGTGGGACATCGACACCGCCATCCGCATCGCCGGGTCACTTCGATGACGACTCGAGTAATCGGCCTCCTGCTGGCCGCGCTGTTCGGAATTGCCGGCGGCAGCGTGGCGGTGCTCGCGCTCGGAGAGAGCCCATCCTCGTTTGTTCCAGAAGCGACGGATGCTCGCCCCCCTCCTCGCGTCGTGGAGGTTCCCGACCCCGCCCGCGCCTCCAGTCGGCTGCTGCTGGTGTGGGCATCGTCTCCGGGCCTGCCCCCGCAAACCGAGCACGTCCTGGAGAAGACCCCCGGAGTTCGTGGTGCCACGACGGTGGAAGCGGGGCTCGACTGGTTGATCTCGACCTCCACCGCTTCCGGTAACTACGTGCGCGAGGCGGCGGCCGGACTGGCCGTGCCGGTTGAGACGGCAGTGGTCGACCCGGTGGAATATGCACGCTTCGTGCCGCCCGCCGACCGGGATCCGATCGTCTCGCTTGGAGTGGGCGAAGCCATCATGTCGGCGACCGCAGAGCGCTTACGAGGACCCGATGATGTCTCCCTGCTCCGGATGCGGGATCGCAGGCTGGCGGTTACCGGGACGATCAGCAACGTCGCGGCGAGCGGTTACGAGATCGTCGTCGGAGGCGTGCCACCGGCATCGTGGGAACGAGTGGACCGCTTCGTCCTGCTGCAACTCAGCCCTCGGACAAGCCGCCGTCGCATCGAGCGACGCATTGAATCGTTGCTGTCCGACGGTCAGGGACTCCGCATCCGTGCGAAGGGAGAGACCCCCTACCTTCGCCACGGCGACGCGGTGCTGTCTCAGATGCTGCTGAAGGAGACCTTCGGTGAGTTCGCTGCTCGGCCCCAGCCGGACGGCACATTGCTCATAGATCCCGTGTGGCGCCGGCACAACATCCGAGAGATCGAAGTTCCCATCGTCGGAACTGTCACCTGTCACCGAACGCTAGCAACTCAGTTGCGAGCGGCGCTGCAAGAGGTTGCGCGCGCAGGTTTAGCCCACCTCATCAACGTCCCTCAGTTCGGCGGTTGCTACAGTCCCCGCTTCATCAACCGCGATCCCGAAGGCCGTCTGTCGCATCACTCGTGGGGCATTGCAGTCGATCTGAACGCCCGGGACAACGCCTATGGGACAAGGCCGGACCAGGACCCGCGCCTCGTGAAGATCATGGAGGAGCACGGGTTCACATGGGGAGGCCGCTGGCTGATACCCGATGGCATGCACTTCGAGTGGGTGCGGTTCCCTTAACCTCGCTCTCCCGGATCCCGATCCCTGTCGCGCTTCAGCTCGTAGAAACCATCCGCGTCGATCAGAAAACGCACGTGATCCCACAGCTCCCCGGCTTCCTCACGCGCAGGGGCGGTGGCGAGGACCGGACCGAAGAGCCCGCGCCCCGAACCCAGCACGATCGTCGGTACACCGAACGCACCCACCTCCGTCACCGCTGCATCGTGGTCGGCGCGCACATCGTCCATCGTCGAGTCGTCTTCGAGCGCTTGCTCGACGAGGCCCGGGTCCAGGCCGACGTCCTCGAGCGAACGGCGGACGACATCAGTGTCGAGCTCCTCGTCGCCGTCATGGACGCGCCGTCCAATGGCCTCGTACGTGCGCCCGACAGCCTCGTTCCCGAATCGACGGCGAGTGAGAGCCAGCGTCCTCAACGCCGGGGTCCCTTTCACATGCAGGTCGGCCAGAGGATCGTCCTTGCCTTCATGGGTAAGTTGCAAGCTGAAGACCCGCCAGTCGACGGTGATATCTCGGATCTGAGCGACATCCCGAATCCAGCGGGAGCTCTGCCATGCCCATGGGCATATGGGATCGAAGTGGAAGCGAACCGTCTCGGTCATCGTCACCTCCCGGCCGGGGGCGTCGGCTCGACGTCAGAGTCCTTACCTTTCATGGCGAGGCAGACTTCACCCTAAGTCGTTCAGAGGGCTAGACGGCGCCGGAGAGCTTCACAGCGGCGTCCACCGCACTACGAGCATCGTCCGCGCGCACGATCGCCTCCGAGAACCGACCCCGCTTCGAGAGCTCCCACGCCGCTATACCGACCACCGGCTTCCCGGTCTTCAGGCCGAAGGCGATCTCGGACAGCGTGCCGAACTCTCCTCCGATCGCGATCACGGCGTCGGCGCTCCGGATGATTAGGGCGTTCCGCATCTCGCCCATGCCTGTTGGGATGGCAACGTCCACATACGCGTTCGCCTGCGCCCGGTCGGCCGATGGAAGGATGCCGATCGTCGTGCCTGCCGCCTTCTTGGCGCCGCGGCACGCCGCCTCCATGACCCCGCCCAAACCGCCGCAGACCAGAAAGGCGCCGTGCTCCGCTATGGCGGTGCCCACCTCCTCCGCGACCTTCAGAAGATCGTCGGGAGCGGGATCTCCACCGATCACCGCGAGGTAAACGGTCATAGCAGGCGGCAAAGGGCGTCGTTGGCGACCAGCGTTCCTCGAACCGTCAATCGAAGCCGCCCCGCGTCCCGCTCGAGCAAACCCATCGAGATGAGGCTGTCCAGGTCGCGGGCGCGTTCGTCGAGCGCGCTCGCCCCGAACCGGTGAGCGAATCCGGCGAGGTCGATGCCGTCTCTGAGGCGCAGACCGAGCATGAGGGCCTCTCCGGCCCGGGCCCCGGCGTCGAGCCGCTCTTCCCCGGCCACCGGCAGCTCGCCGGCGGTCGCTGCCGCGATGAAGTCGCGCGGAAGACGTCTGTTCCACCACCGGTGGCCGTCGACGTGAGCATGGGCTCCGGCACCAAAACCCAGATAGTCCCCAGCGCACCAGTAGAGGACGTTGTGTCGCGAAGCGCGACCCGGCATTGCCCAGTTGGAGATCTCGTAGCGGCCATAGCCTCCGGCGTCGAGCACCGACTCCGCAACGCCATGGCGGTCGGCCTGAACATCGGGATCGACGTCCCGTAGCCGGCCGGTCCTAACCAGGGTCGCGAGCGGCGTGCCCTCCTCCACTGTCAGTGCATAGGCAGAGACGTGAGCCGGCCGCGCTGCCACCACCGCCTCGAGCGTGACACGCCAGTCCTCTGGGCTCTCCCACGGCGACCCGTAGATGAGGTCGGCGTTGATGTTGGTAAACCCGGCACCGTGGGCCGCCGTAATCGCGTCCAGCGCGTCCCGGACCGAGTGCGTGCGGCCCAGACCTCGCAGGACGTGTGGGACAAGGGATTGAACACCGATCGAGACGCGGTTGAAGCCATGCTCCAGCAACGAGGTGAAACGCGTCCGGTCGACCGTTTCCGGGTTGGCCTCCACCGTTATCTCCGAGCCGGGGGCGATACCAAAGCGCGCGCCGATCGCGCCTAAGACCCGTCCGAGCTCTCTCGAGTCGAGAAGGGTTGGGGTCCCGCCGCCGAAGAAGATCGAAGTGGCCGCCGGATGGGAGCCGGGCCACCCCTCGATCTGGCGCACGAGCGCGTCGACGTACGGCCGGTGCAACGACTCGAGCCCCTCGTAGGTATTGAAATCGCAGTAGTGGCAGCGATGGACGCAGAACGGGATGTGCACGTACACACCGAATCCCGGCTCCTCCTTCCAGACCCCGTCGTCCCCCAGGCCGTTCCAAACAGCTTCAGGTGCCGGGGCGGGGTGGGCGATCATTTGCTGCTCACTTCTTGGTCTACTCGCAGTGCCTCTATGAAGGCCGACTGGGGCACTTCAACCGAACCGATCTGCTTCATACGCCTCTTTCCAGCCTTCTGTCGCTCGAGGAGCTTGCGCTTGCGAGTCACGTCACCCCCGTAACACTTTGCAAGAACATCCTTGCGCTTTGCCCGCACCGTCTCGCGCGCGATCACGCGGGAACCGATCGCGGCTTGGATCGGCACGTCGAAGAGCTGCCTCGGGATCAGTCGACGCAACCTCTCGGTCATCGTCTTTCCGTAGTCGAACGCCTTATCGCGGTGAACGATGGTCGAGAACGCATCGACCGGCTGCTGATTCAGCAGAACGTCAACGCGTACGAGGTTGGAGGTGTTGTATCCGACGGGCTCGTAATCGAGCGACGCGTACCCCTTCGTCCGGCTCTTCAGCTGATCGAAGAAGTCGAAGATGATCTCACCGAGAGGCATGTGGTAACGGATCTCGACGCGCTCAGGAGACAGGTAGTGCATCTCTTTGAGCTCTCCCCGCCGCTCTTGACAGAGCTGCATGATCGTCCCCACGTAATCCGTCGGCGTCACTATCATCACCGACACGTAAGGCTCGAACACCTCGTTGATCTCGCCCGCCTCCGGCATGTCGGTGGGATTGCGAACGACCTTCCTGCTGCCGTCGGTGAGCTCGACCTCGTAGCCGACCGATGGTGCGGTCGCGATCAGCTCGAGGCCGAACTCCCGCTCCAGTCGTTCACGCACGATCTCCATGTGAAGCAACCCCAGGAAACCGCACCGGAACCCGAAGCCGAGCGCGCTCGATGATTCGGGCTCGTAGACGAGCGCGGCGTCGTTGAGCTCGAGTTTCTCCAGCGCGTCACGCAACAGGGGGAAGTCGTCCCCCTCGATGGGATAGATCCCGGCGAACACCATCGGCTTTGGTTCCCGATACCCGGGAAGCGGCCTTTCGGCGGGATGCTTCTTCGACGTGACGGTGTCGCCGACCTTGGCCATTGATACATCTTTGGTCCCCGAGATCAGGTAGCCGACCTCTCCCGTCTCGAGCGCGTCTACCGGGGTGGCGTCGGGCGCCATGATCCCGATCTCGTCCGCTTCGGCGTCGAGTCTCATCGCCATGAAGTGGATTGGGCGGCGCGACTCGAGGCGGCCGTCGATCACGCGGATGTAAGCGACCACCCCCCGGTAGGAGTCGTAGATCGAATCGAAGACGAGGGCGCGCAACGGAGCCTCCGTATCGCCCCTGGGTGGTGGGATCCTCCGCACAATGGCCTCGAGCAGCTCCGGCACACCCTCTCCCGTCTTCGCGGAGATGCGGAAGACGTCGGAGGCGTCACAGCCGATTAGCGTGGCCAACTCCTCGGCGTACTTATCGGGCTGCGCCGCTGGTAGATCGATCTTGTTGAGGACCGGGATGATCTCGAGGTTCGCGTCCACGGCCATGTACAGGTTGGTGAGCGTCTGGGCCTCGATCCCCTGCGCAGCGTCGACGAGAAGAAGGACTCCGTCGCATGCCGCGAGCGAGCGCGAGACCTCGTAGCCGAAGTCGACATGACCCGGAGTGTCGATCAGGTTGATCTGGTAGCTCTCGCCGCCTGCGCCTTTGTATTCCATACGGACGGCGGCCGCCTTGATCGTGATCCCCCGCTCCCGCTCGAGATCCATGCGGTCGAGGAACTGCTCGCGCATGTCACGGTCGGAGACGGTGCCCGTGAGCTGCAACAGCCGGTCCGACAACGTGCTCTTCCCGTGATCGATGTGTGCAATGACCGCAATCGCGCGTTGATGTAGTTGGTCCATCGGAAGGAAGCTACCCCCTGGCGAGATAGGCAGTAAGCCGCCGGTCGGTCAACAATGCTCTGCTATCCTGTATCACCTCATCCCCGACCAGGAGCGAAGCAGATCGCGCATGGCTAACATCAAGAGTCAGATCAAGCGGAATCGCCAGAACGAAGTCCGCCGGCAGCGCAACAAGAGCACTCGCTCGGAGCTTAGGACCCAGATCAAGAAGGTCACCGAGATTGCGGAGTCCGACGACAGAGCCGCGGCCGAAGACGCCTACAAGACTGCGGCGAAGGCTCTCGATCAGGCTGCGGCCAAAGGGGTCATCCACCGCAACGCGGCCGCCAACAAGAAGTCTCGTCTCGCACGGCGACTGAACCCTTCTAGCTAACTCCAAACGTTCCCGTCACGATCCGGATGACCGCGCGTTCTAGGGCGCCTTCCGGCGAGGGAAAGTCACCCTTCATCTCCACATCCGTCTCAGCGAGAACATTCATGGAGGCCACGAGCTCGTCCTCGGTGAAGGAGCGAGCTTGCCTCTGTATACGCTCGGCGCGCCAGGTGGGAAGTCCGAGCGCATCACCGACGACACGCGCTCCTTGATCCGCGTAGCGCCGGGCCCTGAGAAGACGCCGGACGTGCGCCACGAGTGCGCCGAATAAAACGAGGGGCTCGTCGCCCTGGTCGAGGAGTCGTCTCAGCGTGGATGTCGCGATTGGCAACCTACGATCACCCACTGCGTCGGTGAACGCGTAGATCCGTTTGTCCGCAAGTCGGGCGAACATGGAGCGCACCGTGGCGACGTCCACGTTGCCCCCGGGACCGATTCCCGTAGAGAGCTGCTCGAGTGCCCCGTCCAGGTCGCGCAACTCGTTGCCCACCGAATCCACAAGCGCCCAGGCCGACCTCTCGTCCACCTTCAGCCCGCGCCCTCTCGCCCTGTCACGGAGCCACGCGACGAGACGCCTCCCCTTGGGGGCCTCCAATGCAACGACGCTCCCGTTGGTGCGCACCACTGCGTCAAGCTTCGTCCGCCCCGACGCCACCAGCACGAGAACCGAGGACGGAGACGGAGATTCGAGATAGGTGGACAGCGCTTCCGCGTGCTCCTTCTTCAGGTCCTGTGCATCCTTGATCACGACGAGGCGCCGGTCCCCCAGCAGGGATGCGGTCTCGAGCGCCTCAACGAGCTCCGCAGCCTGGCTCGATGGATCGAAGGTGACCTCCGACAGAGGATCCGTGGACTCGTTGCGTCTGATCTTGTCGAGCGCCTCGTCGGCGAGGAAGGGCTCGCCCGCAAGTAGGTATGCAGCAGTCATTCTTCGCGCAGACCCATCCGGTACAGGGATCCTTCTCCTTGCCGGAGGGTCACCGACTCGGCCCCCTCGTCCAGGAGCTCCGACCAGTGAGCTCCCATCCAGGCCTCCGCCTCCTCCTTGGAGGGGAAGGTCTCGGTCGATCGCATGTCGTGACCGGCCTCGTCGTGAAGGATCCAAGCGAAGTCGTCCATAGCCACAAGCTAACTGGTACGAGCAAGCCTCCAAGCGCCGGCCGCGACCACGAAGCCGGCCAGCCATCCCGCCCAGCCGGGGAGGCTCACGGCCGCCCACCCCGGCGTCCCAAAGGTCTCTGCAACCATCCCGATCCAGGCAACGAAGGGCTCCGCGAGGCGAGCCCCCAGCGAGCCCGCACCCGCGTCCACCATCCCGGCGAGCCCGGATGCAAGCCCGAGGATCGTTGCGAACGGGACCGCCGGCATCGCCACGAGGTTGGCTATCGGACCGACCAGGGACAGCTCACCAAACGTACCCACCAAGAGGGGGGCGACCGCAACTTGCGCCGCGAGGGTCACGCCGAAGGCGAGCGAAACCACACGCGGCAGGTGGCGGAGTCGCGCAGCTATGGGATGCGACCACAACACGATCCCTGCGGTCGCCGCCACCGACAGGTGGAGACCGACGGCTCGGACCATCCCCGGCCTCGCCCCGACGACCATCGCGGTCGCAAGCCCCAGCGCGGCCAGAGGGTTCGGTCGCGATCCCGTCGTGAGCGCGAGCAAACCGATCGCTCCCATCACGCCGGCACGCAGTACCGAGGCGTCCGGACCGACAACCAGCACGAACATCATCAGGCCCAGCGCGGCGAGCAGCGCTCGTGCGAGCAGCGGAGCGCGGACGGTGAGGTAAAGGATGGCTCCGAGGACGATCGCGACGTTGCTTCCGGACACCGCGAGCAAGTGAGCAAGTCCCGATCTTCGGGCGGAGGTCAGAACGGCGTAGTCGAGGGCCTCGGTGTCGCCGACGGTCAGGCCCTTCATCAGGCCGGCGACCGCGGGGTCGAGCGAGCGCGTCGAACGCTCGAGCGAAGTTCGGAAGGAAGCCGCGACCCGATGCAGAACCGCTCCCACGCCGAGCGACGTGACGTCCCTCGCATCGAATACAGCCTCCGCTCCGAGGGCTCTCCTGGCAGCGTCGAACCTGTCGTTGGTCAAGGGAACCAGCCATCCGTCGGCAACGAACCGACTACCGGCCGGACCCAATCTCTCTCGAGAGACCACGACGCCGATCCGCGTGGCTGGCTCGAAGCCGTAGCACTCAGCCGAATCGATCGCCGAGAGAGTCCCGAGGCCACCGGCCTGCTCAAGAACACGTCCCCGCACGCGGCACGACGGAACGCTGGTGGCCAGCTCCGCCACTGCGCTGCGGCGAGCTGCGTGTGCGTGGGCGCCCGCTGCCGCTACGCCTGCAGAGACGACGACGAGCCCGACCAGACCGAGGCCGTGCGCGCGTCGCACACCCGCCAGGGCCGCCCCCGCAATCGCGATGGACCACCACACCAGTGACGTACCGCCAGGACCCACGAGCGCGCCGGCACAGACTCCGCCCGCGACCAGCCACATGCGGGCGGCAACCGACGGCATCTAGTGCCTACAGAGTCACGTAGGGGCGGATGGACTCCAGGGTCGCAGGCCCGATGCCCGTGACGTCGATCAACTCCTCAACCGACGAGAAGCCGCCCACCTCGTCGCGGTACTGGAGTATGGCTCCGGCCTTGACGGGACCGATCCCCGGGATCGATTCCAGCGCGGTGAGATCGGCACTGTTGAGGCTCACCGCGCCTACCGCCGCCGCTCCCCCAGCCGAAACGCCCGGCGTCATGCCGGGTAAGGGAGGCGCGGTTACCGCCTCCCCTCGCCGGGGAACCTCTACCTTCATCGCATCCGCCACAACCTGGGCGAGATTGATGGGGTCCAGATCGGCGACTCGAATAGGCCCTCCGGCGGAATCGATCGCGTCCGCAACCCGAGCCCCGGCGGGAAGCTCGTACAGGCCGGGCCGCCGTACCGCGCCGGCGACATGCACCAGGACGACACCGGTCGGGCCCGGGGTCGCGGCTCCGAGAGTCCCCGCTGCTTGGGCCTCCTCTGTCGAGGCTTCCGCAGGAGGCGCGATCACTGCCGGGGCGCCTCGCATCCACAGCGCCAGAGCTCCCAGGATGGCGATCCCAAGCACGGCGACGAGGGCCCAGGATTCCTTGCGACTCCCTCGCAGGCGCTCGAGGCGTTCCCGCCACGACGAGGTGACGACGATCTCGTCCATGCCTGCATGGAACCCCGCTTCCACTTCAAGGAGTGTGGCCTGCGCCACACTCCGGCCACATTCGCGGTCGGGAGACGCTTTAGCCTCGGCGGTGCGGAGGACAGTTCAAGGCAGTTGGGAGGCGAGATGCTCAAGGAGTTCAAGGCTTTCATCCTGCGAGGTAACGTCGTCGATCTCGCCGTCGGAGTGGTCATCGGAGCCGCGTTCGGCACCGTCATCAGCTCGTTCGTCACGAATATCCTCACCCCGCTCGTAACGATCCCCGGGGAGACGGACTTCAGTGAGCTCAAGTTCACGATCCGTGAGAGCGACTTCCTCTATGGAGCCTTCATTAACGACGTCGTCTCATTCCTGCTGATCGGAGTGGGAGTCTTCCTCGTGGTCGTGAGGCCGGTGAACGCGCTCATGGAGAGGCGTAAGACACAACCAGACGTCGAGAGTCCGACGACGCAGTGCACGGAATGTCTGAGCAGTATCCCAGTGGGCGCGAGGAGATGCGCGTTCTGCACCTCGCTTCAGGGTTCCGGCGCTCAGGCATAGGCTGACGAGATGACAATCGATGTACGCGCATGCAGGTCGAACGAGCTCAGCCGCTTCCTCGACACGTGCCAGCGTTCGTTCCATCAACACGTCCGGGACGTCGAGGTTGTTCGCGACACGAAGCTTCTAAGGCCCGAGCGCGCGCTCGCCGCCTTCGATGGCGAGGACATCGTCGGGACTGCGGGTGCATTCGAGTTCAGGCTCTCCATACCGGGCGGTGAGGTTCCGGCTGCAGGTGTGACGATGGTCGGCGTCGTTCCGAGCCACCGACGCAGAGGGATCATGCGCGCCTTGATGCGCTTCCAGCTGGACGACGCGCGCGAAAGGAACGAGCCGGTCGCGATCCTGCTTGCGTCGGAGGACGCCATCTACCAGAGGTTCGGGTACGGCCTCGCGGCGGATCAGGGGCACATCGACGTGGAGCGGGACAGGGTCGGCTGGCTGGACGACTCGGGGCCACAGGGCAAGACGCGCCTCGTCTCGCTGGAAGAAGCCGTGAAGTACATCCCCACTGTCTTCGACCAGGTCAGAGAGCAGACGCCGGGGATGTTCGCGCGCTCGACTGATTGGTGGGAGCACCACACGCTTCCCGATGACGAGGAGCACAGACGTGGGGCGGGCCCGCTGTTCTGCGCGGTTCTCGAGATCGACGGTCGCGACGAGGCCTATGCCCTCTATCGCGTCAAGCCTGCCTGGCCCGAGGGGATCCCTCGCGGACAGCTAATCGTGAAGGAAGCTGCGGCCACGACGCCTGCCGCCGCGCGCGAGATCTGGCGCTTCCTGTTCGGCATCGATCTGGTCGACAAAATCGAAGCGTGGCTCTTGCCGTCCGATTTCCCGATCTACCTCATGATGCTCGAGCCGAGGCGGCTCCGTTACACCTACGGCGACAGCCTGTGGCTACGACTCATAGACGTCCGCTCCGCGCTCTCTGCGCGCTCGTACGCGATGGAGGCCTCGATCTCTTTCCAGATCGCCGACCCCTTCTGTCCCTGGAACCAGGACACATGGCGGTTGAGCTCTACAGGCCGTGAGGCGGATGTGGAGCGAACGGATGAGCAGGCCGACCTGAAGCTCGACGTGAAGGACCTCGCAGCGGCATACCTCGGGGGTTTCAGCTTCGCGCGCCTCGCCGGCGCTGGGCGCGTCCAGGAGATGCGCGCCGGTGCAGTTGCTAGAGCCGACGCGATGTTCAGGACCGCACGCGCTCCGTGGTGCCCCGAGATCTTCTAGCACTCGATGTTCTGTACCCCTGAGAAGTGCCGCTGACGGGGCGCCAGTTACGAAAGAACGGTTAGCGGGAGACCAGGGAGATCAGCTTGGGGGGCTTTGCGATCACCTTGGCCGGCTCCTCTCCGCCCAGGTGTCCCAACACCCTCTCGGAGCCAAGGGCGAGCTCCCGCATCTCGTCCTCAGAGATGCCCACCGGGACCTGGATCGTGTCGCGCACCTTCCCGTTGACCTGCACGACCATCGTGACCTCGTCCTCGGCCGCGAGCTCGGGGTCGTACTCGGGCCACCCCTCGAAGTGGATCGACTCCTCGTAACCCAGGCGATGCCATTGCTCCTCGGTGATGTAGGGGGCCATAGGGGCCAGTAGCTTGAGCAATGCCTCGATAAGGACGCGCACCACGCCCGGATGCCCGCCGCCGATCTGCTTGTAGCGGTACGCCTGGTTGACCAGCTCCATCAGGCGAGCGATCGCCGTGTTGAACGAGAACTTCTCGTAATCCTGGGTCACGACCTTGATCGTTCTGTGGACGTGCTTCAGGAGAGCCGTCTCGGCCGCGCCCTCGTGCAGGCCGCCAACGTCCACGATGTCGCGGTTCTCCTCGCACAGTCGCCACACCCGCTGCAGCCACGGATAGGTGACGCGCCCGATCGCGTCGACTCCCTCGTCCGGCCAGTCGAAGGGAGCCTCGGGGGGGCCCGAGAAGAGCATGAAGAGCCGCAACGCGTCCGCCCCGTACAGCTGGAACGCCTCCTGGGGCTCGACGATGTTGCCCCGCGACTTCGACATCCTCTGGCCGCCCTTGGTGATCAGGCCCTGGTTGAGCAGGTGAGGGAAGGGCTCGGGGTCCTCGGCCATCCCCATGTCCATCAGCACCTTCTGGAAGAAGCGGGCGTAGATGAGATGCAGCACGGCGTGCTCGATGCCTCCCGTGTACTGGTCGATCGGCATCCACGCGTTCGACTTCTTCACGTCGAAGGGAGCTTCGTCGTTGTGTGGGTCGATCAGGCGATGGAAGTACCACGAGGAGTCAACGAAAGTGTCCATCGTGTCGACCTCGCGCTGCGCCTTCCCTCCGCATCTTGGACATTCGACGTTGACCCACTCATGTGCGGTCGCGAGCGGCGAGGTCTCGCCCGTCGGGTTGAAGTCGACGACTTCGGGAAGCTCGACGGGCAGATCCTCGTCGGGCACGGGTACTTCACCACAGTCCTCGCAGAACAGGATTGGGATCGGCGTGCCCCAGTAACGCTGACGGCTAATCAACCAGTCGCGGATACGGAAGTTGATCGCGCGCCGCCCCAGTCCCTCGCTTTCGAGCCACTCCGTCACCTTGCCGACCGCGACGTCCGAAGGAGTCCCGTCGAAGTGCGCGCTGTTCACCATGACGCCCTCGTGCGGATGGGCTTCGGACATCGTGGCTCCGTCGAGGGACTCGCCCTCGGGTTGGATGACGACTCTGACCGGCAGGTCGTACTTGCGTGCGAACTCGAAGTCCCGCTGGTCGTGGGCGGGGACGGCCATGATCGCCCCGGTCCCATATTCCATGAGCACGTAATCGGCCACCCATACCTGGATGCGCTCGCCGTTGACCGGGTTCGTCGCGTGTTTGCCGAGGAACATCCCGATCTTGTCTCGTTCGGTCGAGGTGCGGTCGATCTCAGTCAGGTGTGACACCTCTTCGCGGAACGCCGCGAGCTCTTCCTCCTTGCCGGTGCCCGCGATGAGATCGTCCACCAGCGGGTGCTCGGGAGCCATCACGAAGAAGGTCGCCCCCCACAGTGTGTCCGGCCGTGTCGAGTAGACGGTCACGGGCTCGTCGATGCCCTCCAGCGCGAAGCGCACCTCGGCCCCCTCGCTGCGCCCGATCCAGTTCGTCTGCAGCATCTTGAGCCGCTCGGTCCAGCCTCGATTGATGGCGAGATCGTCCAGCAGCCGGTCGGCGTAGTCGGTGACCTTGAAGAACCACTGCTTCAGGTAACGCCTGACTACCGGCGTGTTGCAGCGATCGCACCGCCCGGCGATCACCTGCTCGTTGGCGAGCACGGTTTTGTCCTTCGGGCACCAGTTCACCGGCGCTTCCCTCTTGTAGGCAAGCCCTCGTTCGTAGAAGCGCAGGAACAGCCACTGGTTCCACCTGTAATAGTCGGGATCGCAGGTGTTGATCGTTCGGTCCCAATCGAACGAGCAGCCGAGTCGCTGGGCCGACGAGTACAGCTTGTCGATGTTGCTGTAGGTCCAGTCGCGGGGGTTGATCCCCCGCTTGATGGCGGCGTTCTCGGCCGGAAGTCCGAAGGCGTCGAACCCGATTGGGTTGAGGACCTGGTAGCCGTTCATCCTGTAGAAGCGAGCTATCGAGTCGTGTATCGAGAAGATCTCGACGTGCCCCATGTGGAGGTCTCCCGACGGGTAGGGGTACATCGTGAGGGTGTAACGCTTGAGCTTCTCGTCGGGGATGTCCGGCGCGGACCAATAATGACCGCCGATCCAGGTCTTCATCCACCGGTCCTCTATGACGGTGAAGTCGTACTCGCTCATCATGCTCAAACCCTAAAGGGTGCGAGTGGGCGGAGGACTAGCAACCTCCGAACGGAGAGCTCCCGTATTCCGGGAAGCGGCCCAAGTCTTCCAAGGCGACCCTCTCGCGCTCCGTAGACGAGGGCTCGAGCCGCGGCGTCGAGCCCTCGAAGCTGAAGAACCGTCGTGTCACCTGATAGGCATCGCCCTTGGGCGTGGCGCTCGAGATGACGACCGTCCCCGCGTCCCCCGCGCAGTTCGAGGCCTCCAGATGACCCACGCTTCCTCCGTAGGGAAAGAGGTCGTCGGCCGGGAACTCATCCCCCGCGACGACGACGCGAGCCAGCCCTCCTCCGGTCATGGAGAAGAGCCCGACGAACTGTGTTGACGCTCCAGCGACCAGGTCGACGACCATCTCGCTGCCGGGGACGTCGTCGACCTCCGCCAGCGTGTTCAGCCGAGGCTGGGGGAGCCCGAAGGCGCGATCGAAGCTCTCGATGGCCAGCACCCGGGTCTCGTCCGAACCTTCGACGATGAGGAAGGCCTGGCATCCCCGCGCCGCCTTCTCGTCGAAAGCGAGTGTCACTTCGTCCGGGTGGCCGTCCCCGTCGACGTCACCGTGAAGCGATCCACCGATCCGCGCGCTCGGATCGGATGTGACGTCTCCTTCGTCGGGGCACTTAGCCGCGGGATCCGAGGTAGACACCCTCGGTGTGACCTCCGTGCCAGACGGCGTCCGAGCCGTCCGTGCATCCGTGGACGATGAGCCTCCACACGCGGGCAGGAGGGCTAGAGCCACGGTCCAACAGGCGAGTCGTGTAGTCGAACGCATCTCTCACCTCGTGGATCAGACGATCTGTAAGACGAGTGTCGTTTCTGAGTCGCAACTCGCTTCGGGAACCCTCTAGGAGGCCGACGCCTCCTTGATCACCGAGGCTATCTGCGAGATGCGGTCTTTGTTGAGGTAGGCGTCCGCCCAGTCGGGCTTGTCCGTCAGGATCGCGGAGAAAGCGATGATCTTTGCGTCGGGAGCGATGGAACGCAGTCGCAGTGCCGCTTCGGCACCGTCCATCCCCGGCATCATGTAGTCCAGAACGATCACGTCCGGTGGATCTTGTGAGGCCATATCTATCGCCTCCACACCGGTGCCCGCCTCGCCGATTATCTCGAATCCATGCGACTCGACGAGAAGGCTCAACGCGTGGCGCATGTCCGTCTCATCGTCGACGATGAGGACCCGTGCGCCTGCATCGCTTCCTTCCATAGCTGCCTCGTCTCTTCTCTCACCTCGACGACGTTCGGGAGCAACAACGCCTGGAAAAACTACATGACCGGCAGGTCGACGGGACGAATTCGGACGTACCATTCAAACCGGAACCAGGAGTACCCACGCGTGATGCGGGCCTGTACATAGTCAAACATGACCTGCTAATCGAAAACCAGGGTGGTTGAATGAGCGCCGGATCGGGCCGAAAAGCACCCGAGGGCTGATGACCATGAGAACGAGCTGGTGGACCAACCTTCATCTGCGCGCCAAGGGGTTGATCGTCGTTGCGCTGCCCCTCGCCGCACTCTTATTCGCGTCCCTCGTTCTGTACTTCCTGCAACAACAGGCACGAGAGGAGCAGGCGGTCGCTCGCCGCATCCTGGTGCTGCGCAACCAGATCAGGACGGTCGAGACGCTGCTGCTCGATGCCGAAACGGGCATACGAGGCTTCGACCTCGCCAAACGCCCGGAGTTTCTCGAGCCTTACAGCAAGGCCTTCGAACGGCTCCCCCAATCGCTTGCCCGTCTGGAAGAGCTCACGGGCGGGGATGCTGAGCAGCTTGCGCGCGCGCGTAGGGTGCGCTTCCTGGCAGGACGCAAGCTCGAGCTTCTCGGCCTCATCCGCCAGAGCTCCGCGGCGGGGCAAGGCGACAGCCCCCGGGCGGAGAGAGCGGTGGTCGAGGACAACGACTTGATGACACAGCTCAGAGCCGAGCTCACCGCGATGGGCGTCGCGGAGCAGGCGAAGCTGGATCGTCAGCTCACCGAGGTCGCGGACGACCGGCGGCGCCAGGACATCATCTTCGGCGGGGTCGTCGCTCTGGGGTTGCTTGGGGGACTCGCGGCAACGATGCTGTTCACAACCGGCATCTCGCAACGAGTCCAGCGCCTGGAAGAGAATGCGCACAGGCTGGCACGTGGAGAGCCGCTCCTCGATCGGCCGCCCGGCACCGACGAGTTGGGGCGCCTGGCCGAGGCTCTCGCAGGAGCGAGCGATCTCTTATCCGACCGCGAGGGAAGCCTTCGAGAGGCCAAGGAGCACGCGGAGCAGGCGAACTGGGCGAAGAGCGACTTCCTGTCGCGCACCAGTCACGAGCTGCGCACGCCCTTGAGTGCGATGCTTGGCTTCGCCCAATACCTGCAGATGCGGGAGCTCGAACCCCGAGAGCGTGAGGTCATCGACCGAATAGTCATAGCCGGTAACCATCTCGCGTCCCTGTTAACCGACGTTCTCGACATCGCCAGGATCGAAGCGGGGGGCCTGACTGTCTCGCTACGTCCTGTACCCGTCACGGAAGCCGTGAGCTCCGCCACCGATCTCGTCCAGCCGACCGCGCTCGAACACAACGTTAGCGTCGAAGCCCAAGTGCAAGACCACCACTTCGTCGTAGCCGACGCCCAACGGCTCCAGCAGATCCTGCTCAACCTGCTGTCGAATGGGATCAAGTACAACCGGCCCGGCGGCGCCGTGACGGTCACCTCTCGGCAGGCAGCGGGCGACGAGGCGGTGCTGATTGACGTCACCGACACGGGCGCCGGCATCCCGCCCGACAAGATGGAGCGGCTGTTCGTCCCCTACGACCGCCTGGGGGCCGAGGAGTCCAAGGTCGAGGGCATCGGGCTGGGGCTGGCTGTGACCAGGAGCCTCGTCGAGCTGATGGGTGGGTCGATCAGCGTCACCAGCAAACCGGGACAAGGAAGCACGTTCACCGTCGGGTTACGGTCTGCATCCCCGGCTCCCGACGACTTGGAGAGTGAGGGCAGCAGGGCCAGGTCGGCCTAGAGCAAACCAGTTCTCGACAGGAAGTCCTCGGCTACGGCTCGGAAATCCTCGTTCTCCGCTTCCACCCGTGCATTCAGCTCGGTCATGGCCTTCGTCGATAGCTCCTTGCTTACGGAGTTCAGCGCTTGAGTTATCTCGTCATTGAGGACCTCGTTCGCGGCCAGCGGAGTGATGTTCTCCGCCGATTGAAGCTCCTTGTCGTCCTCGAGGACAACCCATCCGCGCGCGCCGACAACGCCCGAGGTCGAGAACAAGAGCGCCACGTCGACCTCTCCACTCTGAAGCGCGGCTGCGGTCAACGGCCCTCCCGTGTCGAGCGGCCTGAAGTCCCCGAACTCGATCCCGTACACGTCCCGAAGCCCTTCGATGCAAAAAGTTCGCTCGGGGCATTCCGGCGGACCGCCGAGCGTGAGCTCTGACTCGTGAGGCTCCAGGTCGCTGACCGACTCGAGGTCGAAGCGGGCAGCCGTTTCCGGAGTGACGACGAACGCGTTCGCGTCGTTGGCCTCGGAGGGCTCGAGCAGCGTCAGGTCTTCCTCGGCCAGAAGAGGCTCCAGCCTCGCGACGTTCTCGGAGGGCTCAGACGAGGGCGACGCATCGGGGTCGAGGGCGGTGAGAAGAGACGCGAGGTACTCGGGTGCAAGATCGATGCTCCCCGACTCGAGGTCGGGAAGGAGCCGCTCTCGATCCTGATAGTTGAACTCACGGTCGACTTCGTAGCCGGTCTTCTCGAGCACCCGCGCGTACATCTCGGCGACGATCTGGTTTTCGGCGAAAGTGACCGCCCCGACTACGACCTGGTCACCCTCCTCCGCTCCGCCGCCGGAGCCGCACGCGGCACCGAGCATCAGAAGGGTGATCGCTCCCACGAGGAACGAACGCATCGCGTGCCTCCGCTTCGACAGCTGCCTTGCTATGGCCAGCTCCACCCATCCCAGAGATTAAGGCAATGCGGAGCGGACCCGGCGGGTTCCGGGTCCACAGTTCGGCAATGGCCTATTGAAATGGCGCTATCGGATCGTCGCAGGGCGCTGATAGTCGAGCAGGTTGTCGATCAGCTGGTAACCGGTGTAGGTCAGTGCGTAGGAGGAGAGCCCGAACGGATGGTAGTTCCCCTCGGTGGGGGCCGGGAGCAGCGCGCCGGCGATTCGGATGCGGCCCCGGCCCATCGCCAGCTCGCCGAGAGACGCACCTGTCTGGCTGGGACTGCCGGCACTCACCGTCTTCCGCACCAGCGTGCGCGCGGCGGTCGTGCCCCCCGCCGCCTCCCAGGCATCCTGATCGACGATCCAGTTGGGCGAATCGCAGCTGTCGCTGTCGCAGCTCGAGTTGCCGGAACCCGACGCGCTCACGTAGTAGCCGAGGGGCACCGGCTCGTACGTTTGATGACGGTGGTTGAAGCTCTGCTCGTCGACGTTCGCTTTCCCCTCCGCGGTTCCCTCCTTGTTGACCCCGGCTGCAAGGGGGTGACGCTCGTAGGTCTCGCCCTGTCCGTCGTCGAAGTCCATCCACCCCGCGTAGAAGAACCCGGTGGCCACCTGCTCCGCCGTCAATCCAGTGCCCAGGTAGGGCAGAGCGAACATCGCGGCATCGGTGAGCGCGAGATTGCCGCCGCGCCCGGCGAACTCGGCCAAGTTGCCGGCATAGCGTTCGAACTGCTTTTGCGAGTAACGGCTCTCGGGAGCGGGTGGAGGCGCCGGATCCGCGAAGAACTCCACCGTTCCTTCGACGGGTTGAGGGGCTGCGGCGAAGTTCGCGACGCGCACGCGCCAGTGCCCGACCTCGGGCTCGATGACAGTGACCTGCTCGCCGTTGTTAACGAACTCGCATTGGCACCCACGATCCACCCATTCGCCCGTCGCGGGATCCTGGAACTCGACAAAGACGTCGTAGTCGCTCGGCACTCCCCATTCTGCGGTCACGACCATGCGGTCGTTGTCGAATCCGCTCTTGACGTCGAACTCATGCACGCCCTCGCTGGCGGCGGGCACCGGAGCGGTCACGGAGAAGGTCTCATTCGCCTGCGGGTCGCCCGCAGGCTCGGGCGCTGCGCTCGCCGGCACGAATCCAGGCATGAAGTCATCGGCAACGACCACCGTGTCGTACCGATTGAGAAGACGCGGCTTTCGCAATACGGAGTCCACCGAGAGCGGAGTCAGCTTGCTTCCATCCGGGACGTATTTGTTGAGGTCGGTAAAGAAGTCCATGTTTGATACGTCGTAAGCGGACTGCTCCGGCACGGGATAGGCGCCGTTACGGCTGAAGCTGACGTGGAAACGCGTTGGAAGCAACGCTCCTGCGTTGGGACGGATCCGATAGGGCCCGGGCTTCGGGTCGTTCAGATCGATACGCGCGCCGGCCTGCAGGTAGAGCGGGCTCTGGTTGAAGTAGTGCGCCACCTCCCGGCACTCCTCCGGGTCTCCCGGGTGATCGCCGGGGCCGCAGTAGTCGAGTATGAACGACGCAGCGGAGTTGGGCGAGATGCCGTGAAGATTTCCGAACGTCGCCTCGATCGTCATCCCGCCGTTGTAGACGCCGTCCTGAGGACCCTTGACGTCGAAACGGAACTCCTGCATCCCCGTCACGTTCGTGTGCTCGATGTCGTCCTGGGTGGGCAGGTCGTTGGGTGCGCCGTCGGCGGGAGCGCCGCCGGGATCCGAGATGCGATCCGGGTCGAAGACGTAGCCGACCTGACGGCCGGGCTGGAACTCCACTTGCCGCTCCTCGAGTAGCGATGCGATCTGCGAGTAGACGAGTCCCTTGTTGCCGTCGATGTGAAGCTGCGTGAGGTCGGGATCGAAGTGGGTGTTGGGAGTGAGATGCGACAGCGCCATCTCGTTGTCGATACCGACCGCGTTGAGACCGAGCGGGGAGTCCATCCAGTCCCCGAACGATCCCGTCACCTGATAGTTGATCGTGTCCCAAACCGTCCCCCACTGGTCGGAGCACATAGGGATGTTGCCTCCGAAGCCCGGCTCCTCGATCGGACCGGGGCACTGGTCGGCCGGAGCGATGAGAGGGCTCCACGACAGTCGCTGCTCCGAGTCCCGGAACGTGCGGATCGAGGTGTCTACGCTGACCTCGTTCTTCAGGTAATCACGCTGGCCCGCGCCGAGAAGGGTGAACGAGAAGGACGGTGCGGTCAACATGCCGTGCAGGTCGATGGCACCATCGAAGCGCCCCGCGCTCGTCTGGTCGCTCACGAAGCTCAGGTAACGGGAGTAGCCGCGCGTCTCGGGCTCCGATGCGGGCGTGTACTGCCCCTCCGTATAGCCGACCGTGGGCCAGTCTCGGTTCCCATCCATGCCGTTGCCGTTGTAGCGCTGGTAGAAGACGCCGCCCTTGGAGACCTCTCCCCGATGCCATCCATCGGGGTTGGCCAACACGAAGTAGACGACGGAGTCACTGAGCACCTCGCCCGCCGTTGGCCCTGAGTCCGTGGGCTCGAGGATCCGCTTGGGGAACGTTCCCTCCGAAGCGCACGCGGGCGCCGCCTCGGCGGACTGCTCACATGCCGCCCAGGTAACGAGGTCCTCGATCGCCCGGATGCCGCCCTCGAGACCGGCTCTCTCGATGCCGTGGATCGAGAGGGAATAGGCGAAGTGCTTGCGGTCGCGTTCGGCTATGGGTGACTGCCTGTCGGTGACCTTGATGACGTAGAGATCGCGCTTGTCGCGTGACAGATCCTCCCTCGGAAGGCCGGCCGATCGAAGGTCGAGGTCGGCGAAAGCGGGATGATCGCCGAACATCGTCCTGAGATTGAGGACCTGCAGATAGCGAGGAAAGCGTTCCTCCAGGAACGCGAGACCGTCGAGGGTCTCCTGCCACTGTAGGAACTGCGCTGCGCAGACCTCACCCTTCGCCCATGGGCTCTTGCCGGGAGCGCCCTTCACGCAGCCGTGAGGGTCGGGGAAGACTCGTCCAAAGAACTGATAGGTGTTCTCGTCGGTTGCAACGGGGACCGCGATGGAGGTCTGGGTGGTGCCCAAGACCATCACCCCGGCAGCAAGCCCGCACGCCAAGGTCAGCGAAATGGCACGACGCACAAGGAACCACCCCTTCCGGGAAGCAGCTCGATAAGAGCCCTCATTACCCACCTTCGGCCGGTCACGCTCGAAAATCGTCCGCCTCAGCCGGATCGATTCACCGAACCACGATTTCTCCAACTCTTCCGGAGTACCTGCTGGCCTTCGTCTCCCGAGTGGGAGATGGTCGTTCTATGCTCGGCAAGAGCCGACCGGTGGGGGGGCGCTGTCGGCTCTCGAGTCCGTGAGCGTGTGCGGGGGTGACTCAAGCGAGAAGGTCGGCGCTAATTGGATTGATTCTCTGCCACTCAAGAGAAACCACGACTTCTGGAAGGACACGCGCAGAAACACGGAGTTCGGCAGAGGACTCGTGATTGTGGGTCTCGAATTGAACGCCCAGACCGGGTACTCCGACGTCACCAAGCTGTGGTGGCTGAGCACGGGCCGCTGTAAGAGAAACCTCCTGTGGGGAGGCGGAGATGATCCCGGCGGCGCGAGGGGGGCGATCTACTCGGGCAGCAGGGGTTGCTGACCCGCGCCGTAGCCGTAATCGTTGCATTGCTGCTGGCGGCATGTAATCAGGGCGATGCCGCGGACGATGCGCTGGACCTCCCCGACCCGTCGGGCCTACGCGCCCGTAGAGTCCCGCCGGGAGCCGAGGAGGTGAACATGGCGGTCACCTTCAGCAACCGCTCCGATCAGCCGGTCACGTTGAAGAGCATCGAGCCCGTCGCGGGCAAGGGCCTCGGCGAGTTCGGCGAGGTGGTGCGCGTAGAGATCGCCCGGCGCGATCCGCCGTTCGTGGTACTGAGCACTTACGGCACCTACCCTCCCGTGCAGCACACCCGCCGGGGATGCATCGTCCAGAAGATCTATCCGGTCGAGGACTACATTCTTCATCCCGGTGAGGAGGTGGCGCTAGTCGTCTGGTGGCACGCCTTGAAAGCGGGTCGTTTTCGCATCGATGGCGAGCGCATCACCTACGAGCGAGACGGGGAGACCTATGAGCGTGTGGTGCCGTTCGAGATAGTGGTATGGGTGAACGGAGAGAGACCTCAGACGCTCGACCGCAGTGCCGCACGCTGTGCAGACCAGGTCCGGGTCCTTCCGGGATGGCGCCTGCCGAAGCGTCTCTCGTAGGCGGAGCGGTTAGAGGGAGGCCTGGCTGTCATTAATGCCCGCCGCGCCCAGCATCCCACTCCGAGTCCGCCCACGCGGCTCCCCTGGCCCATGACAACAGACGACAATTGATCGAGGGATTGGGCGTATCCCACTCAGAGTTCGTTGAGAGCCTCGTCGGCCTTGGCACGAGCCCCTTCTGCCTTCGCGCGCGCTCGCTCGGCGCGCCTCTCGAGGCTGTCCGCTTCATGGCGCGCCGCCTCGGCCTCACGTTCGAGGCGCGCAGCTTCGCGTTCCGCTTCCTGAGCGTCCTTGGAGAGTTCTTCGGCTCGGCGCGCCGCGCGCGCGTCTACCTTGGCTTCTTCGATCTCTTCCTCCTGCATACCGGCCACGCCGGAGAGCCCTTCGAAACCTGAGGGCGCAAGCTCACGCGTGAGACGGCCCGCGAGGATCAACTCACGCTCCGTTTCGGTGCCTCCCGCGAGCAGGCTCTTCGATACGCCCTCGAGGGTTGCCGAGCCGGGAGAGTGACCGGACTCTTCGAGAATGGCGCGGGCGTGATCGGTGAGCGATGCGACCAGCTTCCGGCGCTCCGTGGACGCCGCCCGGAGTGCGGACGCGTCACCGGACGCGAGTCGGTCGCGGAGATCCATTAGCTTCCTCAGCTCGTCGGGGTGCCGGTGGGCGAGCTGGTTGACGGCCCACGCTGCCAGGGTCGGCTTGCGGAATGACCGAACCTCTTTCGCCGACCCCTTGTCGCCCGCATCCTGGAGTTGCCGGACCAGCTCGTTGCGCGCCGCCGTGAACTCCTCCAACGGCAGCGCGTACAGCTCGTCGACAGGATCCTTCATTCGCTCTACCTACCCGAAAACCGGCCACCAAGAAGGGCCGGCGCTCTTGAGGGTCAAGGACATTCCTTTCTCTTGACTGGGAACCCCCTTTTGCAATCTTGGTCCCAGAGCCGTGTAACCCCCACAATAGGGATGTTGTCCACGGACATTTCGCGGGGGGCGCTTGGGGAAGCCGAGCAGATCCAACGGTGATTCGAAGGTGAGGTCGGGGGGGTAGATGGAGAGATTCTGTAGCGGACGCCGCTACAAGGAAGCCCGCGGCGAAGGCGGACTTCAAGGCCAACCTCAACATCCGGAGCTTCGACTTCCCTGAGCCCGAGCGTCTCCTCGAGGACGGTTTCGTCACTCCGTCCGAGTCACCGTTTGACAAGCGCGGCAGCGAGAAAGATGCCGCAGTTGCCCAGGAGTGCACCCTCGACGTCCGAGCCAGCGGCGAGCAAGCGGCCCATACCCAGACGCTCCATCAATCTTTGTACGAAGAGTGGAGGATGATCCTCGTCAACGACGTGCTCAAGAGCGAGAGCGAGCTGGCGGCCCAGGAGCGATTCGGGCAGTGCATGCGACGTCACGGGGTTCCTGCCAGGTTCACCGTGGCGGCGAGCAAGGGTTCACCAGGGGGGACAATCGAAGATGCTTTCTTTGGATGGGTGGCCAAGCGCACCAATAACGGACAGACCTCGCCCAGCGGCGTGGAGGATGCGCCCCTGCACGTCAAGTGCGGCCGGCCTCTGTGGGACACGAGGGAGAGATTGCTGAAGGATCGGCGCGAAACCTACGTCGAAGGCCACCGCGATCGGCTGGCGGAGCTATCGGAACTGGTGCAGGAGGCCGGCGACTGAGCCTCCCGGGCCAGGGTCAAGGTGGGAGTGGACCTGAGGGGACACTATTCGAACTCCTGGCACACCCTGGGCGCTCAGCTCCAAGGACTCATCAGCGATGAGGACGCGCTCCCACAG
>JBOGXB010000013.1:0-36245 GCA_050694215.1 Actinomycetota bacterium | reverse complement strand
GGCCTACTCCGAGGGCCGGCGCTTTGGACGTTCGGACACGTGCTCACGTTAGCTTCTTGGCATGGACATGACCGGGGTGGTGTTGTGCGGAGGAGCCGGCACGCGCATGGGGCGCGACAAGGCGTTGATCGAGATCGGCGGCAAGCCGCTGATTCGGCTGATCGCCGAACGCCTGACGGAATGCGCGGACCCAATCCTGCTTGCCTCCGGAAGACGACGCCGGTTCGGCAACCTGCCGTACGAGGAGATCGCCGATGCAGCACCTGGGGCCGGGCCAATCTCGGGTCTCGTCGCCGCGCTGTCCGCTTCGCCGCACGACCTGCTGGCGGTTGCTGCCGTCGACATGCCGTTTGTAAATGCTGAAGTGTTCCGCCTACTCAGCGATAGGCACACGGACGAAGACGCAGTGGTCCCGGTGACCCATGAGGGCCGGCAGCCGCTCCACGCGGTCTATCACCGAAGCGCGCTCCCCCATCTCGCGGATGCGTTGAGTCGGGGCCGGTACGGGTTGCGTGAGGCGTTGGCGGCCCTCGACGTGCGCGAGGTGGGACGGGAGGAGTGGGGAGCCATCGACGCGGACGGGCGATTCGCCCTGAACCTGAACACACAGGAAGACCTTCGTTCACTGACGTAGCCTTCACCCCTCCACGTCTCGCAGGGCGTCCTCGAGCCCGCGGACGAAGGTCGGATAGGGATAGATCAGGTCTCTCAACGAAGCTACGGGGACGCGCTCCTTGACGGCGAGCACCAGCAGCCCCAGCAGCTCCCCGGCCGCCGGACCCATAGTCGAGGCGCCCACCAGCACCCCGGCGTTCGAGTCGGCCACGAGCTTCGTAACTCCGTGCTCTGCCCCCGGACCGTGGATCCAACCGCGGGCAGAAGAAGCCGTCTCGGCGATGCCGGTCGTGACGTCAAGTCCCTTCTCACGAGCTTGAGCCTCGGACAGCCCGACGCTCGCCACTTCCGGATCCGTGAACGTCACCCTGGGTATGGCCGAGTAATCGGCGGGTCTGTGATCGTGGCCAAGGATGTCGGCGGCCGCGACCCGTCCCTGGTACACGGCAAGATGCGTGAAGTTGCCCTTCCCGGTCACGTCTCCCACCGCCCAGATGCCCTCGCCGGCGCGCATGTGCTCGTCGGTCTCGATCGACTTCGCATCCGGGTCGAGACCAACCTCGTCCAGGCCAAGCCCGGCGAGGTTCAGTCTTCTGCCCGTCGCCACAAGCAGGGTGTCACCCTCGTCGACCGTTCCGTCCTCCAGCTCTACCGCGATCCGGTTCGCGGACTGCTTCACCGAGGTGGCGGAGACCCCGGTCCGAAGGGTCATGCCCTCCTCTTGCAATACCGTGCCCAGCGCGGCACCGTTCTCCGGCTCCTCCATCGGCAGAGCGTGCTCGGCCAGCTCGACGATCGAGATCTCCGTACCGAAGCGACGGTAGACCTGCGCCAGCTCGAGCCCGATCGGACCCGCGCCGAGGACGACCATCGATCGAGGTGACTCGGTCGCTTCGATCGCCTCGCGGTTGGTCCAGAAATCGACCTCCTTCAGGCCGTCGATGGGCGGAACCGCAGGCTCCCCACCGGTCGCGACAACAACACCTCGCCGCGCCTTGAAGGAGCGACCGTCGACCTCGACCTCGTGGGGACCAGTGATCCGAGCCGAGCCTCGCACGAAGGTCTCGCCCTTGCCTTCGTGACGCTCGACCGCGGCCTCGTCGTTCCAGTCGGCCGTCACTTTCCTCACCCGTTTGGCTACCGGCGCCCAATCGGGCGAGATGCTCGAGCCTCCAGCGAGTCCGGTGACGCGTAATGCTTCCGCCAGGCTGTTGCCGGCACGCACCATGACCTTCGACGGTATGCACCCCCAGTAGGGGCACTCACCTCCAACGAGCTTGCGCTCGATCGATAGGACGTCCATGCCGCTATCGGCGGCGCGTGATGCGACCTCCTCGCCACCCACGCCCATGCCGATCACAATCAGGTCGTGCTCGTCGGCCATGTGTGCTCGCCCCCTCCTTGGGTCGGTCCTTCCGGATCCCGGCGATCGCCCCAGAGGGGACATCTCCGGCTGCGTTGCCGCGCTCTTCTGCGATCTGTTCCCACAAGGGAGATGCTCGCGCACGATGCGCTCGTGGGTGACCTCACGAACGGCAAGTCGGCTGGTCTATCCACGGCGCTCCCGGAGGCCCGCGGGGGAAGCGCGCCGTCCCAGCTCTTCGGCCTCGGGCACACAAAGAGGCATGCACCGCGGATGCCGGTGGCCTTCGATACTGTGGGCCGATGGATCCGGACATGGCACGCGACTTCCTGAAACAGAACCACCGAGCCGTACTGGTCACCTACAAGCGAGATGGGAGCGTACAGACCACCCCCGTCTCGGCCGCTGTCGACGGGGATGGCTACGCCATCATCAGCAGCCGAGAGACCGCGTACAAGACGCGCAACCTGAGGCGGGACCCCCGGGCGACGCTATGCGTGATGAACGACGGCTTCTACGGCCGGTGGATCCAGGTCGTCGGGCGCGCGGAGATCGTGTCGCTGCCCGAGGCCATGGAACCGCTGGTCGACTACTACCGCCGAGCGGGCGGGGAGCATCCCGACTGGGATGACTATCGTGCAGCGATGCAAAAGCAGCAGCGCTGCCTCATCCGCATCCAGATCGAGCGGGCAGGCCCGGACAGAGCCGGCTGAGGACGACCTCTGAGGATTGCGTGGGGACGGAGTGTACGAGGTCGCCATTAGGCCAACGGAGCAATCACTGGACGAGGTTCTTGGGCGCTAGGGGCCGGCTTCGGGGCCTCCGTCCTCGAACGGATGAGGGTCTGTGGTCTCCCTGAGGAAGCGCTCGAGCTCTGCCGCAATCTCTTCGCCCGACGGCACCTCTTGCTCTGCCGCCAACTGCTCCAGCCGCTCGACGTACGCCTTCGCCTCGGGTCGAGCGTCGACGACCTGGTCCAGCTGCGCGCGCTGGGTGCGCGCCTCTTCCTCGAACCCTTCGATCGGAATCTCGACGCGAAGGTGCTCGGCCGTTCGGCTCAACAGAGCCACGGCTCCGGCGTGATAGAGAGCCGCTACGTAATGAGGAACCTGGGCCCAGAAGCCCACGGTTGGGATGCCCGCCTCGCTGAGATACAGATCGATGACGCTAACGGCAGCACTCGGGACGCGCAATACGCCCTCGAGAACGGGGAGGTCGCTGGCGAGCAGCGAGCGGTCGGATGCAGTGGCCAGAACGGGCGTCGGGACTGTGTGTGGGATTGCGGCAGGGACCGCCCCGAGGCTGATGAGCTGCGTAACTCCCATCCGCAGCGAGACGTCGAGCACCGCCGACGCGAACTCCTTCCACCGGAGATCCGGCTCGGTCCCGGTGAGCACGAGAAGATCGCGGCCGCCGAAGCTCGCCCTGTGCACCGCCACCTCGGGCCACTCGAGCTCCTTCATAGAGGCGTCCGAGATATCGAGGATCGGACGATTCGTCCGGTAGTCGAATAGGGCGTCCGTGTCGAACGACGCGACGAGATCTCCATCGCCCGCGAGTCGAGCCGCCGCCAGGGTCCCTGCGGAGCCGACGTCGACCCAACCGGATAGGGCCTGGACCAGTACGGGGGCAACCAGCGGCTCTTCGGACTTGATCTCGTACAAGGCCATCGCCTCAAGTGGACCACGAGCGAGCTGTTAGAACCAACCGACGGCCGTCCTGTGTTAACCACGGGCGAAGCCGTCCGGCTCACGTACGCGGCCGCCCGCGCGCTGGCGGCGGGAGGGTGATACGAGCTTACTGCTCGGCTTTCAGCCGCTCTCTGAACACCGGGATCAGCCCGCCCTTCAGGATCATCTCGACCTGGCGAGGGGAGAGCCGATGCCGCAACCGATAGGTCACCTGCTGCGTGGCGTTCTCGACCGTCAGGTTGCGGCCCTCGCTCCTCAGCCCGTCGTGTAAGTCCTGGAACACGAGGACGTCCTCCGGTTTTATTGCTTCGTGATCGGATTGATCCTCGAACTCGAGAGGAAGCACCCCGAAGTTGACGAGGTTCTGCCAGTGGATGCGAGCGAAGTCCTTGGCGATCACCACGCGCAAGCCGAGGAAGCGAGGGGCGAGCGCGGCGTGCTCCCTGCTCGATCCCTGCCCATAGTTGGAACCGCTGATGACCGCGTGGCCGTCCCCGTCCTTGAGCGACGAAGCGCGCTCGTAGTAACCGTCATCGATCTGCTCGAATGAGAACTCAGAGATCTTCTCGATGTTGCTGCGGAAGGGCAGTACACGCTGCCCTGCCGGGAGGATCTCGTCGGTTGAGATGTTGTCGCCCACCTTCAGCAGCACCGGGAGCTTCAGCTGATCGGGCAGCGGATCGAACTCCGGCAACGATGAGATGTTCGGCCCTTTGATCAGCTCGACCCCTGCCCCCGATTCCGGCGGAGCCACGAGCATCTCGGTATTCACCTTCTGATCCGCGGGGAGCTCGAACCGTGGGTACGTCATGCCGTAGAGCTCCTCCAGCTCACGCGGATCGGTGATTCGCCCGGTAAGCGCCGACGCTGCCGCCGTCTCGGGCGAGCACAGCCAGACGGAGTCTTCCTTCGTCCCCGAACGTCCGGGGAAATTACGCGGCATCGTGCGCAGGCTGTTCTGCCCGGTGGCTGGGGCCTGACCCATCCCAATGCAACCCATGCATCCGGCTTGATGTAAGCGCGCTCCCGCGCGCACTAGCCCCGCGAGCAAGCCCATGTCGATCAGGGCCTCCAGAGTCTGGCGCGAGGTGGGATTGACATCGAAGGAGACGCGCGAATGCGATTGTTTTCCATCCACGATCATCGAAACGATTCCGAAATCGCGCAGAGCCGGGTTGGCGGACGAGCCCACCACGACCTGATAGATCTGCTCTTCTGCCGCCTCCCGGACCGGAACTACGTTGCCGGGACTCGAGGGTCTGGCGACCAGTGGTTCGAGGGAAGAGAGATCTATCTGCTCCTCGACGTCGTATGAGGCAGAATCGTCGGCCATCATCTCCACCCAGTCATCCCCACGCCCTTCGGTGGTCAGGAACCGGTTCACTTCCTCGTCGGAGGGAAAGACCGTGGCCGTCGCGCCGAGCTCGGCCCCCATGTTCGCTATCACGTGACGGTCCATGGCGCTGAGGTGTGCAAGTCCAGGGCCGTAGTACTCGATGATGCGCCCCTTACCGCCCTTGACGTCGTGGCGCCGCAACATCTCGAGGACGACGTCCTTGGCGCTGACCCAGTCGGGAAGGCGACCGGTGAGCTCCACCCCCCAGATCTCGGGCATCCCGATGTAGATCGGTTCCCCCGCCATCGCCATTGCAACCTCGAGCCCTCCCACCCCGATCGCCAGCATGCCCAGCGATCCCGCCGCGCAGGTGTGGCTGTCGGATCCGATGAGCGTCTTGCCCGGAATGCCGAAACGCTGCATATGCACCGGGTGACTCACTCCATTCCCAGGTTTCGAGTACCAGATCCCGAACCTCTGGCAGGCGCTATAGAGAAACAGATGATCGTCGGCATTCTTCTCGTCGGTCTGCAGGAGGTTGTGGTCGACGTACTGGGCCGACAGCTCGGTCTTGACGCGGTCGAGGCCCATCGCCTCGAGCTCGAGCATCACCAGCGTTCCGGTCGCATCCTGAGTCAGGGTCTGGTCGATCCGCAGACCAATCTCGTTTCCGGGCGTCATGTCGCCGGTTACGAGGTGAGACTCGATCAGCTTCTGAGCGACGTTGAGTGCCATAGCGTGGAGTGTACGGGTGAGGAATCTCCTGCCGGGTTAGGCCGCCACATGTGGAAGGTGACCGCGCCACCCTCGTTTGATGGCGAGAACCGGATGGCGTTTTGTAGCTCAGTTGGCAAAAAGGGTGGGGCTGAGGATCTCGCTAGGCACGCGGTGGGTGCGCTCCGTCGGGGCCCAGGACCTCCACCTTCTCGTCGGCTCCCGCGTTGCCGTCATGGCCCTGGCCACGATCCGGTGAGGCCCCTTCGTGGACGAGAGCGTTCTGGCGGCCATCACGCCGCTCTCGGTTCGCGCCGCCCGGATCTCTTCCTCCGGTCGCTCGGTCTGGTGGCACGGTAGTCATTGGAATCCCTTTGGTTCGGATCGAGGTACGACCAGGAATACTTACCCGGGTGACGAGAGCACACACGAGCTGGAATTTCCGGAAGCGCTCCGCAATGCTGCGTAGAGGCTAGAGACCAACGAGATCGAGGATCTAGGGAGGCCGGCGTCTTGCGCACGTCACGCAGAGCAGTCGTTGGTCTTGCCGGTGGCCTTGGCGTCCTGGTTGGTCAGGCGTTGATCGCTCGCAGGCGCAACTACCTCTTCGATGCAGCCCCGGGTGAGATGGACGGGCGCTTCGGAGCCGGCGACAAGCACGTTCACCTCGTCGTGATCGGCGACAGCACGTCGGTCGGAGTGGGGGCTGGGTCACGTGCGCTCTCCTATCCAGTCTTGCTCGCGCGCCTCCTGGGACGGCACCTCTCGGTGAGCCTGGACGTCCTCGGCCGCTCGGGCGTGCGGATGGCCGACGTCGCGGCCGAGCTGGCTCCCCAAGCGGCCTCGATGCGACCGGACATCGTGCTGATCGGGGTGGGCGTAAACGACGCGATCCATCTCACGCCACTCCCCCGGTTAAGGGCCGGATTGAGGAAAGCCCTGGAGACCTTGTTGGGAGCGGACGTAACAACGGTGGTTGCTCTCGGACCCAGGCTCGATGCCCCTGCGCTGCCGCGCCCTCTCAGGGATCTCGTGGCGGCGCGCTGCCGGGCGATCAATCGCAGCCTCCGTCGAACGGCCGAGGCGGCCGGGGTTGCCGTTGTCGATGTCGGGGCCTCGGTGGGCGATGCCTTCGCCCGCGATCCCGGTCGCTATTTCTGTGAAGACTTCTTCCACCCCGGTCCCGAGGGTTATGCCCTGTGGGCTCGGGCGATCGAAGAACCCATCCTGCGCATCGCGCTCCGCGTTTAGCATTTCGCCACGAAACCACAGAGGGGGGAGTCTCATGCTGCGCGTCTCACGACCACATGCCGCGCTCCTGTTGATCACGGCGTTCATCGCATCGATCATGACGCCTACCGCGACGCTGGCGGCTACCAAGCAGCCGACGGCGACTGGCAGGGGCGGAGCCATCGCAACCGTCGATCTCGAGGCCAGCGACGCGGGCATGGAGATCCTGAAGGCCGGGGGCAACGCGGTCGATGCAGCGGTCGCCGCTGCGGCGGTGCTTGGAGTGACCGAGCCCTTCTCGTGTGGCATCGGAGGCGGCGGCTTCATGGTGATCTACCGCGCGAGCGACAAGAGCGTCACGACGATCGACCATCGAGAGACGGCGCCTGAGGAGATGCACCCGCGGTCTTTCTTCGAGAACGGCGCTCCGCTGGCATTCGACGACGCCCGGTTCAGCGGCCTCTCGGCGGGTGTACCGGGGACGGTGCGCGGCTGGAGCAGAGCACTGGCTCGATACGGAACCATGTCGCTGAGGAAAGCGCTGCAGCCTGCAAGGCAGGTCGCCCGCGAAGGATTCGAGATCGACCAGACGTTCTTCGATCAGACCCAGGGAAACGTCGATTTCTTCGACGACGTTCCTTCCACGGCCGCTCTCTATCTCGATAGAGACGGAACGCCGCGCGATGTCGGCACGACGTTCACCAACCCTGATCTGGCCAACACCTATGCGCGTATCGCGCGGCGTGGAGCCAGGGGCTTCTATCGAGGCGCGGTGGCCAACGCCATGGCCGAAGCCGTCCGGCACCCACCGGTCGCTCCAGATGCGAATCACGCTTGGCGTCCCGGAGTGATGACGTCGAGCGACGTGGCTTCCTACGTCGCGCCGGAACGGAAGCCCACGAGGGTCGGCTACCGCGGCGTCGACGTGTTCGGCATGGGGCCTCCCTCGAGCGGTGGCTCCACCGTGGGCGAGGCTCTCAACATCCTCAAGGGGTTCCGGATGAGCCGCCTCGACCGCGAAGAGGCGTTGCACGATTATCTGGAGTCGTCGCGCTATTCGTTCGCCGACCGCAACGCTTACCTCGCCGATCCCGACTTCTTCGACGTTCCCCTCGCGGGTCTTCTCTCAAACAGCTTCGCAGCCGAGCGGCGCGGTCTGATTACCGAGCAAGCCGCGACGAGCCCCGTGGATCCGGGAGACCCATATCCGCATCAGGGAGACTCGGCTCCGTCCGCTGCTCGTGCATCCGCGACCGTGAACCGAGGGGCCTCGACGACGCACCTGACGGTCTCCGACCGGTGGGGTAACGTGGTTTCGTACACCTTTACGATCGAATCGACCGGCGGTAACGGCATTGTCGTCCCCGGCTGGGGTTTCCTGCTCAACAACGAGCTCACCGACTTCAACTTCGACTCGACGACTCACCCGAATCGCGTCGAGGGAGGAAAGCGTCCCCGGAGCTCGATGAGCCCAACCATCGTCCTACGCGACGGACGGCCGCTCGTAGCGGTGGGCTCGCCGGGAGGGTCGACGATCATCACGACGGTGCTGCAGATCCTCGTCAACCGATTCGATTTCCGGATGAGCCTTCCCGAAGCGATCGCGGCACCCAGGCTGTCGCAACGGAACACGACGACGACCCAGGCGGAGCCCACGTTCTTGAACACTCCCCAGGCGGCTGCTCTTCGAGACCGCGGACATCAGTTCGTAGAGACGGCTGAGATCGGAGCGGCGACCGGCATCGCGTTCCTTCGCCGTGGGCTCGTCCAGGCGGCAGCCGAGCCGTCGCGACGTGGAGGAGGAAGCGCGCTCGTTGAGAGCTCCGAGCGCCGGCGGTGAGCTACTTTGAGCGGGACTTCAGCTCTCCGTCGACGTAGATGTCGACTCTCTCATCGTAGAAGGCCACATAGCCCTTGATCTCGGACGCCTTGGGGATCGGATCCAGGTACGACCATGCGGCGTTCTCAGACCGCCGGTCCCCGACTTCGATGGTCCAGTACGAAGCGTCGCCCTTGCGAGGGCAGTGGGTGTGCCTGTCTGTTTCCTTCAGGAGCTCCATGCGGACGTCATCCATCGGGAAGTAATAGACGGGCAGGTGTCTCCGCTCGAGCAACAGCAGCACACGTGAGCTGTCCGCGATCGCCGTGTCGGCGAAGAACGCTCGAACGCGCTTCTCCGGATACTGAAACTCCAGCGGGGCGGACCGCGACCGCCGCTTGATGACCTCCATCTCCCGCTCCTCCGGTGACTCGACCACGATCAATCTTCCGACGAACGTAGCGATGGGCTCCGATCGAGATGCCCGAGCCCATTCCACGCGACGTTGACGAGATGCGCGGCAACCACATCTCGACTGGGCTTCTCTGCATCCAGCCACCATTGACCCACCAGGGCAATCATGCCGACGAGGGCGCGTGAATAGAGGGGAGCCAGCTTCACGTCGAAGCCGCGTTCCTTGAACTCTTCCTCGAGCACATACTCGACCTGAGCGGCGATATCCCCGATGAGGCTGGCGAACGTCCCGCTGCCGCTGACGGCAGGCGTATCTCGTAAGAGGATGCGGAATCCTCCCGGCTCTTCCTGGACGTAGCTCAGGAATGCATTTGCAGCCTGCTCGAGCTTGACGCGCGGATGATCGGCATCGAGGGCGTCGGTGACGCGATCCAGCAGAGATCGGACCTCTCGGTCGACGACGACCGCGTAGAGGCCTTCCTTGCCTCCGAAGTGTTCGTAAACCACTGGCTTGGATACACTCGCCCGCTGCGCGATCTCTTCTATCGACGCGGCCTCGTAGCCCTTCTCGGCGAAAACCCCGCGGCCTATCTCGAGCAGCTGCTCACGTCGCTCACGACCGGTCATGCGGACGCGCGTCTGCCTCACGTTGCTCATCCTCCTAGGATAGGAGGGGAGAGCCACCTACCCTGTCTTGCTGATCACTTGCTCCTGCGTCACGCGCTTCACGTCTCGCGCAAGACCTAGGCGTTCGAGAGCACGGATGACCAGTCCGCTCGTGTCCAGCTGCCAGCGGCCTAGACCATGGATCGCCGCCGTGGGGAATGCATGATGGTTGTTGTGCCAGGACTCCCCGAATGAAAGCAGAGCGAGTGGCCAATTGTTCGTGCTCAGATCGGTCGTCTCGAAGGGCCGCTTTCCGAAGTAATGGCAAATGGAGTTGACGCTCCAGGTCATGTGATGCAACAGGAAGACACGTGCCAATCCCGCCCACAGGAACGCGGTAATCGCCCCCCACAGGGTGCCGGTGAAAGCGAATCCGACCACGGCCGGAAGCACGAGGGTGATAACTGCCAGGTGGGGGAACAGTCGATCGATCCGTCTCATGACGGGATCCTTGAGCAGGTCTGGTGCCCATCGCTCGACCGAGGTCTTTTCCTCGTCGAAGAGCCACCCGACATGAGCGTGCCACAGCCCCTTCAACACGCCCACCAGCCCCTCCTCTTCGGCGAGATGAGGTGAATGTGGGTCACCCTCAACGTCCGCGAAGGCGTGATGACGCCTATGTGCCGCTACCCAGCTGATCACCGACCCCTCGATGGCCAGCGAACCCGCAACGGCAAAGAACGCTCTGACCGATCGGGACGCGCGGAAGCTTCTGTGGGTAAGCAGTCGGTGGTACCCCACCGTCACTCCCAGCCCTGTGACCATGTAGAAGGCAAGGAAGACGATCAGGTCGACCCCGCTCACCCCTCGCCCCCACAGAATCGCTATCGCCGCGAGGAAACCGACGAAGGGGCCGATCGTGAGGATCAGTATCGCGACGCGCTGAAGCCTGGCTTCCGAGGGACCGAGAGACACGACTCCGGGTACAGGCCGCTCGACGGCCACCGTGTGAGCTCGATCCATGCCGCCCACCTCCTTGTTTGAAGGACTCTTTCTCTACGGTTACGTTGCCGTAGCCTACGTTACCGTAACAAGTCCGCGGGCCCTCGGCACGAGCAGGTGGAGCGTGCTGAGGCGTCGCTAAGGGACGGCGGCTCTCTCCGCCTCAGCACACCAATAAGGCGCGCGCGGCGTTGAGACTTAATGGCCTGTACGACCGGCGAGGAGATCGAGTGCATGCGGGATCACGGGCATGAGCGCCTCGAGGCTTTGCTGGACCCCCCGGGGACTGCCCGGAATGTTCACGACGAGTGTGGATGCAAACGATCCCACGATCGCTCGCGATAGCGCCGCCATCGGAGTGTGGACAAGACCGGCCTGTCTCATCAGCTCCGCGAGCCCTGGAGCTTCCCTGTCGATGACCCGCCTGGTTGCTTCCGGGGTGACGTCGCGGGGCCCCAACCCGGTACCCCCGGTCGTGATGACGAGAGCCACCCCCAGGCCGACGAGGCGACGCAGCTCACCCTCGATCACGTCGACATCGTCTGGAACCACCGAGTGGTCCGGCACCTCGAAGCCGTTGTCCCTCAGCAGCTCCACTGCGAACCCACCCGACTCGTCCGGTCGCTTCCCTCTCGCGACGCCGTCGCTAACCGTGACGACCGCGGCTCGATGTGCCATGACGCGATCATCCCCCACTGGGGACATTCCTTCCTTACAGTTCGACCTACCGTCCGAGTCGATCGGGCCAGCCGGAATACGACGTGTTGAAGCACCAGACCGGGGAAGGATCCCTCACATGGCAGACGGCGGCAGGGGGACCGTTGCTTTCGACGTGATCGGAACACTCTTTACTCTCGAGCGTCCGCGCGATGGGCTCGAGGCACTCGGAGCTCCCCCTCACGCACTGGAGATGTGGTTCGCGGGGTCACTGCGCGACTTCTTCGCCCTATCCCATGCGGGAGGCTACGCGCCGCTACGGGACGTCCTTGCGGCATCCCTGCCGAGAACTCTCGTGACCCTGGAGGTGGAACACGACGATGCCGCGATCGAACGCGTGATCGCCTCGTTGAAGGAGCTGGATCCGGCCGAAGGAGCGGGTGCCTCGATCCAAGTCCTCACCGAGGCAGGGTTCAGGATCTTCGCGCTGACCAACGGCAGCAAGGAGATCACCACAACCCTGCTCGAGGGAGCCGGGCTATACCGTCACTTCGACGCGCTCCTCTCATGCGACGAGATCCGGGTGTCGAAGCCCCACCCGTCCGTCTACGAGATGGCCCGGCGACGGGAGCCGGGTGAGCTGTGGATGGTGGCGGCTCATGCGTGGGACATCGCCGGCGCGGCGCGAGCGGGCTTGAGAACCGCCTGGATCTCGGGCAAAGAGCTCGTCTATCCGGTTACCTTCTCCTCTCCGGACATCCGGGCTCCCGACCTCGAGGGCGCGGCACGCCGCATCATCGACCACCCAATCTCGTGACCGACTCTGCGTTCGGCCACCGATGCGGACATCTCGACCTTGCGTTTGATCTACGGCCTTCCTGATCGAATCTCCAAATAACCTCGTAACGACTCGTCAGGCCCAAACCTGCATGGTCGCTTGGTTGGGCCGGTCTTCTCTCGCGTCGCTCGTGAGGTGTGTGTGAGTCACTTCGTGGCCCAGCAGACTCACTAATCCGAGGTTGTTCTCGCCCACGAGCGTCGAGGACGTTCCGGACAGGGCAACATACCTCTTGGACTCTTTGTAGTCCGGTGGATCCTCGATCCCTAGCTGATGGACGCGGTGCTCCGCCAGAAAGGAGAGCTCGGCCCCGTTCCACTCGTCGAGATTGGGGGCCCGGCGAATGAGCTTCTTCTTGAGAGGGGCGAAGCTGCCCAGATCGGGTGGCTCTTCCCATCCGAGTCGATTCTGCTCATGGCCGACGGCCCGGCCGAGCGCATTCATCAACAGCTCACTCGTGGTCTCCCCGTGCCTCAGGGCGCTGCTGACGAGCTGTACGGCTTGCAGCTTTCCGTGCTGCGTCTCAAAGCTCGCCGTCGCATTGAATCCGTAATGAACGTCGCCCGACAGGATCAAGCAATGGGTCAGTCCCAACTCGCCGATCAGGACCCTCTGGAGCTCCACGAAGCCACGCAGGTTCGAGTGCCACGCCTCGAGATCGATCTTGGTGGCTCGAATCTTCGTCGCCAGGAACTTCTGTCGTCGTTCTTGAAGCTCTATCCCGAACACCGGTACCGGTGACACGATGATCAAAGGGTCACCGCGCTCGTAACCGGACCTCGTGACCGTCTTTTTCAGCCATTGGAGTCCCTCGTCGCTCAATAGACGAGGCGCACCGCCGGGGCTGTCGTAACCACGTTGGGTACGAGTGTCCATGCAGATCGCCGGCGGATTGGTGGGTGCGTGGTACCACCACCCCTTGACGGACCAAAGGGCCTCCTCGTAAGTGGACGCGTCCACGTCCGCGTCCTGGGTGAGATAGGCGGCAACCGTCTTCTTGAAGGAGTCATCGAAGCCCTCAGGATGGTTGCCCCAAGCCTGGAACGCCCAGAACGCGGCGAGAGCGTTCGCCACCACACGGCGGCCGGACGGACTGTCCTTCATGCCGCGTCGCACCTCCTCGGTGAGGTTCCAGTCGTCCGTGACGTCGTGATCGTCGAAGATCATGTACGTGGGGACGTTTGCCAGAAGGCGCCGGACCCTCGGCAAGGACTCATGCGTGACTCGAATCGCTTCGAGCTCCTTCTTGTACTTGCGTCGCAGAAGCATCTTCCTCAATCGCCCCGCGCCGAGACCGGCTACGGCCTCTTCGAACTCCGGAAAGCGATTGGGCCAGGTCTCGCTCCACGCAGTGAGATACATCGCCGCGTACTCCCCGAAGCCGATCAGGTGGTTCCTGCATTTGTCCGAAGTGAGCTTGACCTCCTGTTGAGCGATCTCCTTGCGGCCGTATGCGGGGATCTCAGAGAGTTTCGGGAGGCCGGGGATGGAGCCATCCTCATCCCATCCCAAGAGCTCGTTGCCCAACGTGGTGAGATGTTTGATCAGTGGGCCCGAGACGTCGTCGCCGTAGATCTGATCGCCAGTCAGGAAGAGGGCGCTCGGCCGCTTGGAGAGATCGCGAACATGGCTTGCCACTACCTTGTCGCCGCATGCCAGCGCGTCCTCACCCTTCCCTCTGAGTCCCCTACAGGACCCATGCAGCAAGGTGAGCTCAGGCGTTCGCCTCCGAAGGAAGAACGTCGGCAGAGAGAACCCCTCGTACGTGATCGCCGCGTCTCCTTTGGTCAGGCCGAGATCCTTCAAGCCTTTGCTGCCTCGGTCGTCTCTGAGCTCGATGTCGTAAGCGAGTAGCTCGTCCGTAGGAAACGATCCCTCGTTCGGGTGGATGGACACGAGATGAATGAAGAGGCGCTGTCCGAGAGCGATTGTCTCGGCGATGCCGGCCCCGATCGGCTTCTGTCCGGCTTCTCCGGCACCTACTGAGAACACGTGCGCGCCAATCGCCACGGCCGAGCTGGTCACGAGCCACACACAGACTCTCTCCGGCTCCGCGCGACGAAGGATCGGGCCTGCCAGAAGCAGAGGTAGAGCCAAGCCTCTTACACCCCCCTGCCTACTTGCGTCGTGATCACGAAGAGTGCGAGCGCGATCGCTACCGCGAGAAGGAAGAGGCCGGCGATGGCGAGTCGGTTCGAGCTGAAGAGCAGCCGCTCCTTCTCTCCGCTTCGGAAGTGGAGCCGGTGGTACGAGGTTGGTGAGATCAACAAAGCAGTGGCGGCTGCGGCGGTAAGGAGCGACGCGAAGTATGTATAGCGTTCGCCGGGGCTTATCTTTGTAAAGCCCTGCGCGAAGGGGATGGTGAGCAGGAACGCGAACAAGACCTGCACCCCAGGAATCGCCACCCGCAGCTCCTGCAGCAACTCCTGCAGCTCCCGATCGATCCGCTCCTTCTCGTTCTCGTCGGAGCGTGGGCGGTCTACCCCTCGGCCCTCCTGTGATGCTTGCTCGGTCACCCCTCCACCCTCCAAGCCGCTTGACTAGCCGCGCTCTCGCTCGTCGTCTTCCGGAGCCGCGTCGCGAGATTGATCGAGAACGTCTGCCTCCGGAGCATCGATCGGGACGGTGGGGGCACGTTCACCCTCTTGCTCTTCGCCTTCCCAGGACCGTGACTGCTCTTCTGCATCTCCTTCCGGTACGTCCATTGGAACGTCGCGGTCCGCGCCCATGGATCACCCCGCTTCCTTAGGATGCATCGGTTCCGACTCGTAACGCCAGGGACTACTCTGCCCAGGAGGAAGCTTCCTATACACCGGGGTGTGACGTCGAGTGGATTCGACGCCCGGACACCGCCTCCATACGAATCGGAGGTCCCGGCGAGGCCGAGTGGCGCGGCTCACTCTTCGCGGGAGGTCCCGAGACCCGGAGAAGTCATCAGGCAGACCGAGGCCGAGAGCGGGCAGTCGAAACTTGGGGGACCCATCGGATAGCGTCGCGACCGCGACGATAAGCCCGGTGCAGACTGCAAGATCCCCTCTTGATGGGAGGAATGAAATGCCAGACGTTCAATTCGAGGCATACGGTGGCACCGCGAACGGATACCTCGCAGTACCGACCTCCGGAAGCGGGCCGGCAACGATCGTTCTGCAGGAGTGGTGGGGCCTGGTTCCACACATCCGCGACGTGTGCGATCGATTCGCTCGAGAGGGGTTCCTCGCGCTCGCACCCGACCTCTTCAGGGGAGAGACGACCGATCAGCCGGACGAGGCGCAGCAGAAGATGATGGCGATGTCGATGGACCAGGCTGAGAAGGACATGCGAGGGGCGGTCGACTATCTCGCCAACCACGACGGGTTCGAGGGCAAGGGCGTGGGATCGACCGGCTGGTGTCTCGGAGGCGGACTATCCGTATGGGCTGCTACCGCCAACGATAAGGTCGACGCGGTCGTCAGCTACTACTACGTGATGCCGCACGGTAAACCCGATTTCTCCAAGATCAATGCTCCGGTGCTGGGGCACTTCGGCACCAATGACGACTTCATCTCGGAGGACGATGCCACGGAGCTCGAGCGGGAGATGAAGGATGCCGGCGTACAGACGAGCTTCCACTTCTACGACGCGGGCCATGCGTTTTTCAACGACACGAACCGGCTCGGAACCTACAACCAGGAAGCTGCTCAGGAATCCTGGGAGCGGACGGTTAAGTTCCTCCGCGACAACTTGACCTAGCGCTCCGGCGGGTGACGGACGTCGCCTGGCGCAACTAGGAACGGACGGACGCGACGAGTTCTAAGAGCTTGTCGTAGTGGGAGCCCTTCCAGTAGATGTTCTTGCACTCGCGGCATATCCAGAACTCCTCGAAATGGCGGCGCGTGCGCGCTTCGAGTCGATCCGCCACCTCCTTCTTGTCGACCGGCTCCAGCTCACCGTTGCAGTTCAAGCATCGGGTAAATGGCTGGATCCTCCGGGTGAGGTCGAGGCGCGCGACCACCTCGGCTAACTGGGCCCGAGGGTCGCTCTCCCTCACGTAGTACCCGTGGGTGATGATCCGTCGCTTCAACAAACCGAGGTCTCGCGTCAAGAGGATCCGTTGCTCACCCGCCGAGATCTCGGCGAGCTCGGGGTCAGATCGATCCTGTTCGTAGAGAGTGTCGAAACCCAGCAATCGCAGATGGCGTGCCAGCTTCCCCAGGTGGACGTCCAGGACGAAGCGGGTTCGCCTCAAGGGCTCGTCACGCACTTTCAGAGCGGGAGACACGTCGAAGCTCTCGAAGGTCGGGTAGACGCTGATGCGCTCGCCGTCCCGCACCGTATACGAGAAACCGATCGACCGGCCGTTAACCAGAACGAGCTCCACCTCGGTGTGCGGTACCCCGGTGCTCTCGATCAGGTCCTTGACCGTCGTTCCGGTCCCGAAGGAACGCTCGAACTCGCGAAAGCGGTGCTCGATCGGGAGAAAATCATTGAGCTCTGCGTAGAAGCGAAGTCGCGCCCGGCTCACTTCGGAAACGTTAACGCGTTTGACCTGTGCGCAAGCAAACGGAACGGAGCGATCGAACGGTGCCGAGTTCACCGCAGATAGATCGTGAACAAACCCCCGAGCACCGGCCCGCAATTACCGCGAAGCGGATCGGGCCCCTTAACGGTGAAGCTTCTTCGCGCGGCGAGAGAATCGCCACACGGCCAGAGTCATGAGCACGAAGCCGAGGAAGCCCCGCGAGGGCTTGTCGTCCTCTTCTGCTCGCCGGACCTCGCTGCCGGCGATGACCGCATCTGGGTATGCGCGCCGGGCGGCATGCACGGCCTCGTCTCTGTTGGGGTAGTCGTGGTTGCTCGCGAGGCGGACGTCGTCTTGCTCGTAGACCCACGTCCATCGTTCGTCTTCCAGGGTCAATCTAATACTTCCCCTCATCGGGATTTGGCCGATCCTCTTGGGGGGCGAACCAAGTGGCGGAACGAGACGTGCCAGACGTTTTCCGCCTCCGAGGCCGTGACGGCTCTGAGCAGACGATGCACGAAGAGGCCGACAACCAGCGGGAGGACGAACACGAGGACTTGGAACGTCAACGTAACCGCACCCACGGATACCTCGAAGAAGTCGGCGACGATGTCGTTGCTCCCGGCGAAGAACAGCACCGTGTAGAAGGCCAGCGTTGCCGCCCCGAGCGCGCTTCGCAAGGGGCGATCGCGGGGGCGGTCCAGCAGCTCGTGAGGCTCGCGGTCGCCGGAGAATCGGGCCTCCAGGAAGGGCCATGCGTAGAGTCCAAGGAAGGTCACTCCGGGCAGAAGAACGGCGGGGAAGAACGGATTGGGGACCATGAAGCTGCCGGCGCGGATCTCCCACGGGGGGAACAGACGAAGCGCACCCTCCAACCAACCGAGGTACCAGTCAGGCTGCGCCGGTGCGCTTACCGAGTAAGGCTCGAACGGGCCGTACAGCCACACGGGGTTGATCTGGAACAGGCCCCCGAGCGCCGCGAGCACGGCGGTGAGAAGGAGAAGGAGCCCAATCGATTTCGCCGCGTAGGTGGGCCACAGCTTCGAGCCGACCACGTTGGTCTCCGTCCGACCGGGCCCGGGGAACTGCGTGTGCTTCTGCCGCCACATGATGCCGAGGTGCGCCGCAAGCAGTCCGGCAATCAAGCCGGGCACCAGCAGTATGTGGGTGACGAAGAGCCTCGAGATGATCTCGCCGGCTGGGAACTCTCCGCCGAAGACAAGGGACGCCAGCACCGGTCCCAGGAACGGGATCGAGAGCGCAACCGAATAAGCGATCCGCAAACCGGTGCCGGAAAGGAGATCGTCCGGAAGCGAGTAGCCGGTGAAGCCATTGAAGATCGAGAGGATCAAGAGGGTCACGCCGATGATCCAGTTGATCTCGCGGGGCCGGCGGAACGCGCCGGTGAAGAAGATGCGGCAGAGATGCAAGACGATCGCTCCGACGAACACGAGCGCAGCCCAATGATGGATCTGACGCATCAGCAAGCCCAGCTCGACGTCGAAGCTCAGCTCGAGGACCGATGCGTATGCCTCGGTCATGCGCACGCCGCGTAGAGGAGCGTACGAGCCCTGATAGGTCACCTCGACCGAGCTCGCGTCGAAGAAGAACGTCAGGAAGGTCCCGGTCAACACCAGGATGACGAAGCTATAGAGCGCGATCTCCCCGATCATGAAGGACCAATGGTCCGGGAAGACCTTGTTCAGGACATCGCGGGCGAACGAGCTCGCACCCAAACGGTCGTCGACCCAACGGGAGACGCGCTGCAGCACGGCTACCTCCCCCGCCCCACAGGCGCGCCCTCACCGTTTTCTGCAAACTGGACCTCCCGCATTTGTGACTGAGTTAGCAGAAAACGGGGCATCGTCAGCCCGCATTCCAGAAGCCGGGGCCGACGGGTTCGGGGAAGTCCCCACGGGCGATGAGGAAACCGTCCTCGTCGACGTCAAGCGGCAGCTGCGGCAGCGGCCGCGTTGCCGGACCCGCGGTCGGCTCCGCGCCCCTCAGCGCATCGAAGATCGATTGGTGACACGGGCAGAAGAGCCGGTTCTCCTCTTGCTCGTAGAGCCCCACCGGGCATCCCGCGTGCGTGCATACCTTCGAGTAGGCGACGGCCCCATCGGGAGCCCAATCCTCGCGCCCGGCCTGGAGCTCGAGCTCTGCGGGTTGCACACGGATGAGGACGGCCTGGGAATCCGACGAGTCCGTGTAGCCGTCGGGGAACACGGTGATCAATGCCCCTTCCCGGAGGTCGTCCAGCCGGATCGGCAGTCCCGAGCGCGTCACCACACGCGCGCCGGCCGTCCATGCCGTGCGGAAGAGCGTACGCCCCGGACTTGGTCCAAGAGATGCAATCGGGAACAGCGCAGCGACGCCGAACAGGCCGGCAGCGCCCGCAAGCAACCTACCGAGCATCCTCCGGCGCCCGATCTCCTCACTTGACTCGGCGAAATCCTCCGCGGCCGCGCGGCGCTGCTCGACGGAACTGGGCAACGGCTCCCTCTCCTCGACGTAGTGGCCTCCCGGCATGAGCTCTTTCGCCCATGCGACGAAGCCCAACCCGAGCGCGCCAACGGACACCGCCAGGAAGATGCCCTCGAGCTGTGTGTTCGCCCCGTAGAAGTAGGCGACGATGAACGCCCCGGAGCCCGTCCCACTGAGCGCGAAGGCGATGGCGATGCCCAGGCCGCCTTTGTTGCGGTTTCCGTCGCTCAAGAAGAGGTCCCAATCCATCTGATCACGCCGATCATCAGCCCCAACCCGATGATCCAGGCGACCGCTCCTTCGCTAACGGGTCCGAGACGCCCGAGAGGATGTCCCCCCTTGTCGGAGGGATCGCTCAGATAGACCACGTAACGGACGAGGGCGCCGAGCTGCTCCTCGTCGAGGACGTTCTCGTCGAAGACGGGCATTGTTCCCGGCCCGGTGCGAACGGCCTCGGCAACCTGGACGGCCGTCGCGTCTCGGACGGGGGGCGCGATGCGCCCCGAGGTGAGCGCCGCACCGATGCCCGTAGTCGAGTGGCAGGCTGCGCAGTTGTCCTCGTACAGAAGAGCACCCTCTCCGAGGTCGGCATTCTCGAGGTTCAGCTCTGGGATGGTCGGCTCGGACGCCGCGATCGTGGCCACGTACCGAACGATCGCCTCCACCTCCACAGCGTCGTAGTAGGGGTCGTTCCGCTCCACGACCCGATCTGGGGCCGAGATCGGCATACGGCCACTGGACAGCATGAAATCGACGAGCGCGGGCCCGGCGTCCGTAAGGTCGGGGCCGTTCACCGTTCCCGTGGCATCGGCCCCGTGACACCACGCGCAGTCACGCAAGTACATCGTTCGTCCGTCCTGGGCGCCGGTCGGCTCGGGCGTAGGGCGATAGGGGGTCTGGGCCACCGAGACGTTAGCGTTCGGGAAGCCGGCGACGAGCGAGCCCGCGGCGACCAGCCCGGCGCCACAGATCAGCACCGCGATCCGTGCTTGGTTGCGGCCAAGGTCGCTCATGGGCGTGCCTCTCCCCCCGCCGTCACAGGACGCTCCATCGACCTCATCCACCAAGCGAACAGTGCGCACATCACGCCGAGGTAGACGATGCCGGCGGGGATCCACATGATCGCCCCGGCAAGCTGCTGGTCCTCGAGGGCGCTCAATCCCCAGGCCTCGGCTCTTCCGACGTGCACGGGATAGAGCACCGCAGAGGCGAAGGTCAGGACGACGCCCAAGGCCGCGCTCTGCAGCGCCGTCACGAATGTAAGCAGGATCGCAGGTCCGTACCCGAGCCTCCGGCGGCGCCTGCGGCCGATCACGAGAGCCCAGAAGAGCATCGCGGTCGCCACTAAAGTGACGTGTTCGACGCCGTGCAACCCGTCGTCGCGGAGGGCAGCCTGGTAGAGGGAAGGCAGATGCCAGGCCCACAACACGATCGAGGGCAGAGCCAGCACGACCAGGGGCTTCATCACGGCACGCGACGCTGCGTCGACTACCCGGACACGTTCGATCGATCTCATGACGGAGCGGGCGAAACGGGGCAGCGACAGCATCATCGGCACAATCGGTGCTCCGAACACCAACAGAGGCGCGCCCACCAGGATCAACATCAGGTGCTGGACCATGTGCGCGCTGAAGAGACTCGCGCTGAGAGCATCGAGCGGAGACACGATTGACCCCGTGACGACCAGGAGGCCGGCGTAGAAGCAGACGACCCTCCGCAGGCCGGGGCTGCGACGGTTTCGGCGCAACACGAGAATCCCGCGCCCGTAGCTCGCTGCGGTAAGGAGGATCCCGATCAAGACCAGCGGGGCGAGGTTCCACGTCTGCCACAAGCTCTCGGGCCCAACGACGGAGTGGGCGAGCGTCATAGCGATCCCTCACACACTCCCAGGTACACGACCGAGAAGAGGTTAACGAGGATCATGATCAAGAAGATGGCGCTGGTTGCGATCCCCACGATCGCCATCCACTCCGCACGCCCACTCGTCGCCGTCTCCCCCGAAGACCTGAGCCGGCGCAGGCAACCGAATGCAAGGAGACCCGCGGCCCCCGTAACCACACCGAGGATGAGGGTGAGCAGCACGATGATGGGCTCCACCCCTACGCCTTCGATCTCCTCGCCGACGGTTCCCGAGCTACAGGCGATCTCCTCGACTCCGTAGCCGACGATCATCTCGACGCTCCAGGCGGCGGGGCCGGCGATAATGCCGATCCACAGGAGAGCCGATCCCCGACCCTCCGCCTTCGAAATGGCCTTTCTCATCGCGTCCGTTCGAGACTTGGCCATCACAGGTTCGGTGACAGATAGATGGTCAACAGGACGAACAACCACACCACATCGACGAAGTGCCAGTACATGGCGAAGTTCTGGATGGTGACATGACGCGTCGCATCGAATGCTCCCCTCCAAGCGCGCACTTGCGTCCAGAGACTGATCATCAGTCCGATGAGGACGTGGGTACCGTGGAAGCCGGTGAGCGTGAAGAACAAAGATCCGTACGCGTTTGTCGTCGGCCCGAACTCCGCGAGCTTCTCGGGATACTCGATGACCAGCTGCATCGTCAGGAAGACGGCCCCCAAGACGAAACCCGCTGCGAGGCCCAGCCTCGTCAATCCTTGACGGTTCCGACGGATCGCCCTATCCGCGATGTGCACGGGAATGCTCGAGGACCACAGGATCACGCTCATGAGCAAGGGCAGACCGATGGTAGGCACCTCGATTCCGTCGGGCGGCCACACGGGCCCGCTCCTGAACCGAAGGTAGAAGTAACTGGCGATCAGCGTGCCGAACAGCATCGCCTCGGTCGCGATCAGCATGACCATGCCCCACCACCCCGGCGAGCTCGATCCCGACGCATGGCGCGGAAGCACGTCCTCTCGGATCTCGTCGGCGGGCAGCTCGTAGCTCGTCATGTCTCCTGCGTCTCCCCTCTCGGCCAGAACCATCCGGCGACGGCTGCGAGGCAGGCCACCGCACCCAACCCCGCGAAGACGTAAGCGTCGACGAGCACGCCGTAGAGGGTGGCCATGAGTGCGACGGTCAAGGCCACGGGCCACGGCGATTCGTGCGGCATGCGAAGGATCGCCTGAGGGCCGGCGTCGAGCATGCTCGTGCCCAGCGTCTCGTGACCATCAGCCAGCACATACGCACCGTCCTCGGGCCGCTGCGGGCCTTTGTGCAGCTCAGGCTGGTCCCACATCGGATGCAAGCTGCGCACGGCCGGGATCGTCTCGAAGTTGTACTCGGGAGGCGGAGAGGTGGTGCTCCACTCCAGCGTCTCGCCCCCCCATGGATCGTCTCCGGCAGGCGGGCCGAACCCCGCGCTGCGGAACCAGTTCACCAGGGTGACGAGGACGCCGAGGGCAAGGACGAACGACCCGATCGTTGCCAGCAGGTTCCAGACATCCCAACCGAGCCCGCCCTCGTACGTGTACGTGCGCCGGGGCTGCCCCAGGAGGCCGGAGATGTGCATCGGGAAGAACGCGAGGTTGAAGCCTACGAACATGAGCCAGAAGCTGACTTTCCCAAGGCCTTCGCTCAAGAGCCTTCCGGTCATCTTCGGCAACCAGTAATAGAGCCCCCCGAAGATCGGGAAGACCGCTCCCCCGATGAGCACGTAGTGGAAGTGAGCTACGACGAAGTAAGAGTCCGTGGTCTGCTGATCGAAGGGGATGGCCGCGAACATCACGCCCGACAGGCCGCCGATGACGAATATGACGATGAAACCGAGCACGAAGAGCATGGGCGTCTTGAGCTGTGGCTTGCCCGCAACGAGAGTTGCAAGCCACGCGAATACCTGGATCGCGCTCGGGATCGTGACGAGGAAGCTCGACGCCGAGATGAAGCTCAGCGCTATCTGGGGGATGCCGACCGCGAACATGTGGTGGGCCCAGACGCCGAACCCGATTAGAGCGACGGCCATCTCGGCGAGGACGATGTACGTGTAGCCGATGATCCGGCGCCCGGATAAGACCGGGATCATCATCGACACAAGGCCGAACGCCGGGAGCACGATGATGTACACCCACGGATGGCCGAAGATCCAAAAGAGGTGCTGCCACAGCACCGGATCGCCGCCGGCCCGCGCGTCGAAGAAGTTGAACCCGAACTTGCGGTCGAGCTCGAGCATGACGAGACCCGTCGTCAGAGCGGGCTGGGCGAACACGATGGCAAGACCCAGGGCCAGCTCCCCCCAAACGAAGATGGGCATCCGGTTGATCGACATGCCCGGAGCTCGAAGCTTCAGGATCGTCACCACGAAGTTGATTGCTCCCCCCGTGGTCGAGACGCCGAGGAAGACGAGGCCGAGAACGTAGAAATCGATGTTCACGCCGGGCGTGTATTCGGTGCCGCCCAGGGGCACGTAGTTGAACCAACCGTTATTGGGTGCGCTGCCGACGAGGAAGCTCGAGTACATGAATATGCCCGAGCCGAGGAAGGCCCAGTACCCGAATGAGTTCAGCCGAGGGAACGCCATGTCCCGACTGCCGATCATCAAGGGCACGAAGAAGTTCCCGAAGCCCGAGAGTGCCGGGACCGCGAAAAGGAACATCATCGTCGTCCCGTGCATCGAGAACAGCTGGTTGTACGCCTCCGGGTCGAGGATGTCGAGGTTCGCCTGCGTGAGCTGGGTCCTCAGTATGAGGGCCTCTATCCCTCCGATGACGAAGAATGCGATGCCCGTGTACAGGTAGCGGAGCCCGATCCTTTTGTGGTCCACGGTCATTAGCCAGGAGGCGAGGCCCGGCTTCCCACCCCAGATGACCTCCAGCCGCTCCGCGATCGTCGCCATCTAATGCTCCGCCCGGTAGTGCATCACTCAAGTTGCTCCAGGTAGTCGAGCAGGTTCTCCAGCTCGTCGGCGGTGAGGCTCGTGGGCGGCATCGTCGCACCCGGCTTCACGCCTTGCGGATCGACGATCCAGCTCGCCAGATCACCGCGGGTGTTGTCGAGGACGCCGGCAGCGATGGTGTCCCGCCCCGCCAGGTGAGTGAGATCGGGGCCGAGCATCGCGTCCGCTTCGGTGCCCCGGATGGCATGACAGCCGGCGCAGGTGGTGTTGAGGAACACCTCCCTGCCCGCAGCGGCGCCGAAGTCCTGAGGTTCCGAGGCGTCGCCGGCCTGCTCGGAGAGCCATCCCTGAAAGTCGCCGGACGGCTCGGCCACGACGTAGAAGATCATGTTGGCGTGCTGGAGCCCGCAGTATTCCGCGCACTGACCGCGGTATCTGCCGGGCTCGTCCGCCTCCAACCACATCTCGTTCGTCTGACCCGGGATGAGGTCGGTCTTGGCCTGAAGCTGCGGCACCCAGAAGCTGTGGATGACGTCGTCGGTAGTCAACTCCAGCCGGACGGGCTCTCCCACGGGGATGTGAATCTCGTTGGCGGTCACTGCACCCGACTCCGGGTACACGACCTCCCACCACCAGTCGTGGCCTACGACCTCGATGGTCAGTCTCGGCTCCTCTTCTGGAGAAGACAGCGCCGCCATGTCTCGCAGACTCACGACGAAGACGGCTATGAGGACGAGCGATGGGATGACGACTCCGCTGATCACGACGAACGGTTCACCCCATCGCGCACGAGCCGTGGGCGCGGCGTCCTTGCTCCTTGCCTTCACGACCGCGGCGACCAGGAACGCGAGCACCACGCCGAAGACCGCGACGGAGATCCACAACATCAACCACCACAGTCCCTCGATCCGGCGAGCCCCGGGTCCATGCGGGTCGAGGACCGAAGGGGTTCCCTCCTGCCCGCATCCGACGAGCAGGGCGAAGATCAGCGACCACTTCCACATTCGCCGCCGCGCCGAGTTCAAGCCCCTTAGACCCCCCGTCAAGGGTCGGAAAACCCCACCGCACATGCCACGGCAACGGATACCTTGCCGGGAGGAGCCTAACGGCGGACGATAGAGGTTCGCGCGTCCCATCCAAACGCCGGAAGGGGAAGAGATGCACTCGAGTGACGGCTTGCTGTCCCAGCCCGCGCTGGTGATCAATCAGAAGACGAAGCTGTTCGAGCTTAAGAATGAGTTTGCCATCCTCGACGGGAACGGCCAACGAATCGGGTCCGTAACACAGATCAACCAGTCGTTACTGACCAAGCTCCTCCGGATATTCAGCGATGCCGACGTTGGGCTGCCGGTCACGTTGGAGGTCAGCGATGCCGCCGGCATGCCGGTCCTCCACATTCGCAAGCCGTGGTTTCGCATCACCGCCAAGGTGAGTCGTCCGGACGGCCAGCCCATCGGTGACGTCTCGAAGCGGATTCGAGTGGGCAAGGCTCGGTTCGCGATGCGAGACGCCGCCGGAATGGAGGTCGGGTCGGCCATCGCAGAGAACTGGCGGGCCAAGGATTTCCGCATCGAGGATCGCAACGGGGTCGAGGTTGCGCGCATCTCGAAGAAGTGGCGCGGACTGGCGCGAGAGCTGTTTACCGACGCCGACACCTACGCAGTCGAGCTCCCACCGGAGCTCACCGACCCCCTGAGGAGCCTGGCCGCGGCCACGGCCCTGGCGATAGACACGATCATGAAGCAGAAGGATTACTAACGTTCTCAGGTGGCCTAGCGCGCCACCTGGCGCATGTCGCGTACGAGCTCGTCCAGGCGCGTCGAACGTTGAACCTGATAGGGCCGGCGCGCCGGCTCCAGGTGCTTGAGCCGCGGTGGCAAGAGACCGAGCGCGCTTCGGCATCTCTCCTGTAGGGCTTCGAGCGGCTCGGGTTCGGCGAGGCGGCGCCCACTCTCCATAACCTTCTCGAGCAGCGGTCGCGACCCGGGCACCTCTTCTCCTTCGAGCCCGATCAGGTCGTAGTCGAAGATCTCGTTTTGGAACCGGAACACCTGCTTGCGGCCCGGAAGCGTCGCTTTTCCGGTGGACAGCTTTATCTTCGGCCCCCGTTCGTCCTCTACCAGCTTGTACACGCCCCCGAGGGCGGGCGCATCCGCCGACGTCCCCATCTGCGTGCCGACACCAAATGCATCCACCGGTGCCCCTTCCTCCAGCAACGACTTGATCCGGTACTCGTCGAGATCGCCCGAGAGGAAGATCTGCATCTCGCCGAGCCCCGCCTCGTCGAGGATCTTCCGGACCGAGCGCGCAAGGGGGCCGAGATCCCCCGAATCGAGGCGGACTCCATTGACCTGGATCCCTTCCGAGGAGAGCTCCTTGGCGACCTGCGCTGCTCGTCGCGCTCCCTCCTCGGAATCGAAGGTGTCGATCAACAGGACGGCACGTTCGGGGAACTGGCGCGCATACGCGCGGAACGCCTCGGTCTCGCTCTCGAACGCCATGATGTAGGAGTGCGCCATGGTCCCGCTGACCGGAATCCCGTACGTCATTCCCGCCAGAACGTTGGAGGTGCCGGAAGCTCCTCCGATGAACGATGCTCTCGCCCCCTTGAGGCCCGCGTCCGCACCATGATCCCGGCGTAACGAGAAGTCGACGAACCTCTTGTCACCACAAGCGAGGGATACGCGCGCAGCCTTCGAAGCAATCATCGTCTGGAAGGTGATGCAGTTCAGCAGGAACGTTTCGACGATCTGAGCCTCGATCATCGGAGCGGTTACGCGCACTATGGGCTCGGGTGGGAAGACGGCCTCACCCTCGGGCACGGCCCACACCTCACCCGTGAACTCGAACCCTCGCAGATATTCGAGGAAGCTCTCGTCGAACATACGCAACGAGCGAAGGTAATCGGTCGCCTCCTCATCGAATGAGAGGCCTTCGAGATAGTCGAGTGCTTGCTCGAGCCCACCTACGATCAAGAAGTTCCGGCTTGCAGGCAGCTCCCGCACGAAGAGGTCGAAGGTGGCTTGGCCGGTCATGCCCTGCTCGTGATAGCTCGCCGCCATCGTGATCTCGTAGAGATCGGTCAGGAGCCCCGAGTTCGAGCCGGTGACCCAGTCGTCACTCATCCGAGAGTGGCCCCGGCTTTACGCATGTCTTCGATCGCGCTCTCCCCGTCCCCCGGTTCCAGGTCGACTGCTCGGATGCCGTCGGTAAGCACTGTGGTCGCGAAGCGCTTGCTCACAGAATCGATCGCGGTCTCCTTCACGCAGTAGTCGGTGGCGAGCCCGACGATGACGACTTTCTCAACGCCCCCGGCGCGGAGCATCTCCTCGAGCGGAGTCTGTTGCTTCTCACCGCTCTCCGGATCGCGCACGGTGAAGCCCGAATAGCCATCCTCACCGCCGGTCCCCTTCTTCACCACGTCGCCGGAGACCTCGAGATCGGGATGGAGCTCGGCCCCCCACGTCCCCTGCACGCAATGCACCGGCCAGATCCCTCCGTCCTTCTGGAAGTGCGGGGTGCTCGGGGGATGCCAGTCTTGCGTGTAGACGACCGTCGCTCGGTTCGATCGTGCCTGCTCGACCTGCTCGTTGATCACGGACACCACCTTCTCGCCCTCCTGAACGTAGAGGCTCCCGTTGGGATCGGCGAAGTCGTTCTGAACATCGACGACGACAAGAGCAGTTCGCTCGTCGTAAGTGACCATCACCCTCTCCTCCTGCCTACCTCGAGACCCCGCGCAAGCTCAAGCCGGATATCTCTAGCCGCTCAGGTCTGGCTCGAGGCGCGCGATGTTCTCGGCCTCCGACGGGTCTGGCTCCGTCTCGAACCACGCGTCGAGCATCTCGCCGGCAACCGTCGGGCTCGTGAGGCGCAAGCTCATCACCAAGACGTTAGCGTCGTTCCACTTCCGCGCGCCCTCGGCGGTGCCCTTGTCCGTGCAGAGCGCGGCCCGCGCTCCGGTCACCTTGTTTGCCGCGATCGACGCACCCGTTCCCGTCCAGCAGAAGAGCACTCCGGTGGCGGCCCTTCCGGTCGCTACCGCTTCGCCCACGGTGCGCCCCACCTCGGCCCACTGGATGTCCTGCCCACCGGGAGGACCCACCAACTCGACCTCATGCCCCCTGTTGCGGAGGTCCTGGGCGATAGCTTCGGTGAGCTCGTTCTTCTCGTCCGAGCCGAGCACGACCTTCACGGCAACGATGTTAGGCCGTCCGAGGATGGGTGAGCGAAGGAGACAACAACCGCCGGACTGCCGAAATCTCTAGGAAATCGAGCTCGGTGTCGAATTCTTGAGAATTTAGCGCTAGACGAGGTTGGGAACGCCGTCCGAGTAGCGGTCCTTGATGCCGAGCACGACGTTCTGGGAACCGAGGAAGACGTCGAGGAGCTCGGCATCGAATTGCGTTCCCCGGCCCGCCTCCATCATCTCGACCGCTTTGGCGACCGGGAATGCAGCCCGGTAGACGTTGTCGGAGGTCAAGGCATCGAACACGTCGGCGATCGCAGCGATCTTGCCCTCGAGCGGGATCTCGTCACCCCGCAGGCCCTGCGGATACCCCCTCCCGTCAACGTGCTCGTGATGCGTCAGGGCGATGATTGCGGCCATGTTCATGACCTCTGAGGTGGTTCCCGACAGGATGCGATGGCCGATCTCGCAGTGACGCTTCATGATCTCCCACTCGTCGTCGTTGAGCTTCCCCGGCTTCGCGAGGATCACGTCGGGGATGCCGATCTTGCCGACGTCGTGCATTGCCCCGGCCGCACGGATGAGCTCGCAGCGCTCCGCCTCCTCGCCGATCCGATCCGCGATTAACGAGCAGTACCTACTCATGCGCTGGATGTGTCGTGGGGTCTCGTCGTCTCTGAACTCGGCCGCCATGGACAGTCGCTGGATCGTCTCTTCCTGCACGGCCCTCATGCTTTTCTCGGCCTGCTCCAGCTGAGCGACGTAGTTCCACATCTCCTGGGTGCGTTGGCGAACCATCTGTTCGAGACGATCCATCTGATTGCGGTAGGCGCTCTCGGCCGTCCGCCTGCGCATCGCACTCGCCACCGCGATGACTAACTCGTTGCTCTCGAACGGCTTGACCATGTACGCGTAAGCGCCGAGCTCCAGTGCCGTCGCCGCAACTCCGGGGTCGTCAAAGCCCGTGATGAGAATCGACGCCGTCTCGGGGTGCTCGGTTGAGATCTTCATCAGGAGATCGAGACCGGTGCGGCCCGGCATATCCATGTCGGTAAGGATGAGGTCGAACTCCTGCTCGGAGAGTCGCTGCAGCGCCTCGTCGTAACTGCCCGCCACGATGCAGCGGTACCCCTGCCGGTCGAGCACCTTGTGGAACAATCGCCGCACGAGCTCCTCGTCGTCGACGAGCAGCACGTAGGTGTCCTCTTTGGGCTTTAGGTCCATCAATTGTGTATCGCCCTACGGGGTCCCGTCTTTAGGCCCGCGACCCGGGCGACAGGGCCGTTTTCCCGCTCCTTTGCATCAACAGGGCGCGGCAGGGGCAGTCTGGATGCAAAGAAGAGAGCACCAGGCAGAGGGCGAGCCTAGGGGGCGAGCCTTGGGCGGCGCGAGCCGCTACCCGACGACGATCCTTCCCCGCATCCGGGGGTGGAGGTCACAGTGATAGGAAAAGGTCCCGGCGCGCTCAAACGTGAAGGAAAAGGTGTCGTCGAGCTCCAAGTCGTGGTCGAAGCTGCCGGGCTCAGCGGTGCCGGCCACGCCCTTCCTCCGCGACCCCGAGGTGACGGTGTGCAGCGTGGCGTCGTGGTTGACCCAGGTGACGGTCTCTCCCACGGAGACCTCGAGCGCGGCGGGCACGAAGGTGAAAGCGTCGATGACCACGTCGGCGTCGGGATGGACCCGATGTGCGCCCTGCATGGCGCCCGAAGAGGTCTCGCCGGAGGACGCGCAGGCTGCGAGTGATGCCGTCAAAAACGCCACTGACGCCAGCTTGAGACTCACGAGAAGGGCTCGGGTGGGGGCGTTCGTATCAACGGCTCCGTCAGTCGGGTATCTGGTGATCGTCCATCGCGAGCTCCGCCTCCCGAGAGCCCTCAGGCTCGACCAAGCCCCGGTGAGCGAGCCGGGCTGCGGTCGACGCGGTCCGGACGTCCCCTCGCTCGGCCGCCCAGGCCCCCTGGGCGCACAACCTTGCGCACGCGTACGTACGGGCCACCGACAGGGCAAGAGATCGAGCGTGATACTGCGCTTCCTCCGGATCGGCCGTGGCCTTCTCGGCTCTCGTCGCGATCTCGTCGAGGGCGCCGGCCACGAGAGCGGTCGTTGGCCCCAGGGGGGAATGAGAAGCCGCGTGCTCGAGGTCCCGATGCGCGTCCTCGAGGAGCGACTCCAATGCCGCGCCCCGGCTCACGACGCGCATGAAATCGAGTGCCATCACGTTGGTGGTGCCCTCCCAGATAGGAATGACGTGAGTGTTGCGGACGAGAGCGGGGATCGTGGAGTCCTCGCAGTAACCGACCCCTCCGACCGCTTCCATCGCTTCGGTCACCGCTGCGATCGACCACCTGCCCGTCGCGAGCTTGGTGATCGGGGTCAGTGCACGGAGAAGGAGTTGCTGGCCGTCGTCCGCGGTGCCGTGCTCGGTGCGCCCGAGGAGCTCGCAGCAACGCAGGGTCAGAGCAAGCGAAGCCGCGTAATCCACCGCCATGTCCGACAAGGTCGCAACGTGGGCCGGAAGCAGATGCAGAGGTTGTCCAAACGCCTCGCGCACCGAGGCGAACGCCCGTGCCCACGCGAGCCCACGTCCGATCGCGGCCGTACCGCCGAGCGAGTTGTGGATGCGGGTGAGGTTGAGCATGGTCGCGATCCGGCGCACCCCTCCCCCGTCATGGACGTCGCCCACCGGGAACGCGAGGGCGTCCTGAAGCTCGAGCTCTGCGGTCGGGAGCGCCCTCGTCCCGAGCTTGTCCTTCAACCGTCGTACGAGGATCGAGTTTGGAGCTCCGTCGTCGAGATGCCGATGGATGCGGAAGAGGGCGAGCCCGCGCGATCCCTGAGGACCTCCGTCCGGGCGCGCCAGCGTCAGTGCCATCTCTGAGGTGATCGAGCTCGTGAACCACTTGGTGCCCGTCAGTCGCCAGGATCCGTCTTCGGCCCGACGAGCGACCGTCCCTGTACGGCCGACATCTGAGCCGCCGGCCGTCTCGGTCATCCACTGCCCACTGGTCCAGGCAGCCGACGTGTCGCGCGTTGTCAATCGTTCGACAACTGCGTGGTCGTCCTCGCCGCCATGAATCAACAGCGTGCGCGCCGCCCCGTCAGTCATGGCGACGGGACAGCTGTACAGAGCGGAGGAGGGCCCCCACAGAGCCAGGAGCCCTGCCCACACCAGCCGCGCCTTGTCGCGATGGGGGGTGTCCTCGTATGGGAGGGCGGTGATGCCGGCCTCGACGCCCATCCGCCCCAGCTCGACATACGCGTCCGAGACCACGATCTCGTCGACGCGCCTACCCCACGCGTCGTAGTGATCGAGGCGCGGCGGCTCGGACTCTGCTCTCGCAGACAGGGCCAGTGTCGACGGTTCGGTAGCGACTCGGCCCATCTCGGCGAGATCCGGCTCGGCCCGAACGAACGCGTCGGGTCCAAGATGGAACTCGAGAGCTTCCCGCAGCGCACGGTCCGAGGTCCATGCATCCGGGAGGGAAGGCGGAGATTGAAGGAAGCCGCTCACGGCAACAGCTTATTCTGCGAGCGATGAGCGCCCTTGCTATCGACGTCAAAGGCTTGCGCAAGACCTACGGCAGGCTGGAAGCCGTTCGGGGTATCGACCTGAGCGTGTCCCCGGGAGAGGTGTTCGCGATGCTCGGCCCGAACGGCGCGGGGAAGACCACCACCGTCGAGATCCTCGAAGGTCATCGCATACGCACGGCCGGAGAGGTCTCGGTGCTGGGTTTCGACCCCGCCCGGGGTGGCTCCGCTTTCAGGCAACGGATCGGGATCGTCCTCCAGACGGTAGGAGTTGAGCACTACCTAACGGTCGCGGAGGCGATCGACCTGTTCCGCGGCTACTACCCGTCCCCACGGGCTCTCGACGACGTCATCGAGGTAGTCGGCCTCACCGAGAAGCGGAACACTCGGGTCAAGAAGCTCTCGGGGGGACAGCAGAGACGGCTCGACGTCGCCATCGGACTGGCGGGGGATCCCGACTTGCTGTTCTTGGACGAGCCGACGACGGGGTTTGATCCGGGAGCTCGCCGTAACGCATGGAAGATGATCGAGAACCTCAAGTCCCTCGGCAAGACCGTCTTCCTGACGACCCACTATATGGACGAGGCCCAGAACCTTGCCGATCGAGTTGCGATCATCATGGGCGGTGAGATCGTCGCAGAAGGGACGCCCTCGACGCTCGCCGCCCGGGAAGGCAATCTCACGCGCATCGCATTCAGACTGCCTGCGGACTCACCCGACCTACCTGCAGCGCTCGGCGCGTCCGTCGGTTCCGACGGCCTCGTGCATCTCGAGACGGCCGATCCAACGCGCACCCTGTACGGCTTGACCGGGTGGGCATTGTCCACCGAGGTCGAGCTGATCCACCTCAGCGTCTCGCGCCCGTCGCTGGAGGACGTCTATCTTCAGCTCACCCAGACGCCGGAAGGTGGACCGAGCGAGTGAGCACAAGCGCGATCACCCTGAGGCAGGTTCTGTTCTTCAACAAAACCTTCTGGCGCAACCCGGCGTCCGCCTTCTTCACCTTCGCGTTTCCGCTGATGTTTCTCGTGATCTTCAATGCGATATTCGGCGAGAGCCAGTTCTTCGTACCCGGGATAGCAGCATTCTCGATCGTGTCCGCCTGCTACACGAACGTAGCGATGTCCATGACCATCGCGCGCGACGAAGGCATACTCAAACGCGTTCGCGGAACTCCCCTCCCCGGCTGGATGTACCTCTTCGCCAAGGTGATCCACTCGAGCCTGATCGCGCTTCTCCTAGTCGTGATCGTGGCCGCGTTCGGCGCGCTCTTCTACGACGTAACCCTTCCATCCGAGACCATGCCCGCGTTCCTATTGTCTGTAGTCGTCGGCGCCGCCGCTTATTGCGCCCTCGGCCTTGCGATCAGCGGGCCAATACCCAACGCCGAGGCCGCACCCGCGGTGGTAAATGCGCTCGTCATCCCGCTTTCCTTCATCTCCGACATCTTCGCCCCCTACGAGGATGTCCCGAGATGGCTCCAGGCCGTGGCCGAGTTCTTCCCCCTCAAGCATTACGCCGACATGATGAACGCCTCCTTCAACCCACCCCCGGGGAGCTTGGGGTACGAATGGGCCGACATCGCGGTCGTCGCGGCGTGGGGAGTCTTCGGCCTCCTCGTCTCTTTGCGCTTCTTCAAGTGGGAAGCCCCTCGCTGACCCCCTTCCGTGTGAGTGCTCCTTCCGCAGTAGATGTCTCGCCCGGCGTGACCGACCGGGACGTGACGTTCGCGCTGCAGGATGGCGATCACGCGCTGTCCTCGGTGAAGCTGTGTCAGGAGATCACCCGCCCGCGCGTGGGGCCGGCCTTCGAGCGCGTCGACGCGACGGGGACATGGAGGCTCCGCTTCCCCCGCCCCAACGCGGATCGCATGGAGTATCTGTTCCGTGTCGAGCACAAGGACGGCGGCAGCGAGACGATTCCCGATCCCGCGAACCCCGAACGCGCTCCCGGCCCGTTCGGTGAGAAGTCTGTGGTGGATTTTCCGGGTTATCGCGCCCCAGCCTGGACCGAGGCAGCAAGAGAGCTGCACGGGAACGAAATCGTGTCCCACATCCGCGCCCGCTCGCTGCGGGTCGACCTTCCGCTGATTGTTTGGACGAGCCCCGGCGCGGCCGAGGATGATGCACTGCCATTGTTGGTTGCCCACGACGGCCCCGAGTACGCCGACTTCTCGGACCTCCTCAAGTTCCTCGATCTCTTCACGCGCTCCGGAGCTTTACCTCCGATGCGGGCCGCACTGGTGGGCCCGGTCGAGCGTGGCCACATCTACTCGGCGTCGACGTCCTACGCCCGCGCCCTCGCGTACGAGATAGTCCCGGCGATCGAACGGATGGCGCCGATGCCCCACGGGCGGAGCAAGAGGGTCGGGATGGGGGCGAGCCTCGGGGCCCTGGCGATGCTGCACGCTCACCGCACCCACCCAGCCGTTTTCGGGGGACTCTTCCTCCAGTCGGGGAGCTACTTCCGGCAGCGCTTCGACAAGCAGGAATCGGGTTTCGTGCGCTTCCGCCGCATCTCGAGATTCGCCGGAAGGGTGCTCTCTGCCTCGGATTGGGCTCACCCGATCCCCATCGCGATGACCTGTGGGTCGGTCGAGGAGAACATGGCCAACAACCGCGCCATGAGAGACGCACTGAGCACCCAGGGCTACGACGTCGTCTGGCGCGAGAACCGGGACGGGCATAACTGGATCGCATGGCGCGACACGTTCGAGCAGGATCTCCTTGCGTTGCTTCAACGGGTATGGGTGTGAGGCGAGACCACGTCACCGTCCACGCGCCGGCGACCGGCGGGGAAGGCGATCTCATCGCCTACGGTCACTACGGCCGTCCTCTCCTCGTGTTCCCGTCGGAGCAAGGGCACGCATGGGACTTCGAGAACAACGGGATGATCGGCGCGATCTCATGGCTCATCGATGGTGGCCGAGTGAAGGTCTACTGCGTCGACAGTTTCGACGCCGGTTCGTGGGCCCGCGACGACCTGCCTCTCGAGGACCGAGCGCGCATGCACCAGGGATACGAGGACTGGATCGTCAACGGTGTCGTCCCGTGGATCGACTCCGACTGCGGCGGCCATAAGGAGATCATCACGACCGGCTGTAGCTTCGGCGCCTATCACGCAGCGAACTTCGCATTGAAGCGCGCCGATCTCTTCCCTATTGCGATCTGCCTAAGTGGCGTGTACGACGTCTCGCGGGCCGGATGGGGGCCGCGAGGAGACGCCGTGTACTTCAACAACCCGATGGACTACGTCGCTCATCTTGGAGGAGACCATCTCGACTGGCTCCGGGGCAGAGTCAGCATTCTGCTCGTCTGCGGGCAGGGCCAGTGGGAGGACACGACGGGAGCACTGGAGAGCACGACAGAGTTCGCGGGACTACTCTCCAGCAAGGCCATCAAGCATGAGCTCGACCTGTGGGGATATGACGTTCCCCACGACTGGCCGTCGTGGCGTAACCAGATAGCTCATCACCTGCAACGGCTCTGCTAATCGACGCCGAGTGTCAGCACAGTTGCGAATAGCGCGGCTCTAATGACACTCGGCCGACTTGGGGGGCGTACAGTCGGGACCAAATGAGATCCCATCTGATCGGCTTGCTCCTCGGCACGGAGGAGGACTGGCCGAACGCATTCGAAGCCCTCATCCGGCGGGTCGGGGCGTCGGTGTCGTACGAGGGCGAGTCTCATTCCGTTGCGACGGAGCGGATCACGATTGAGCCATTCGATCTGAGGATGAAGCCGCGTCATGCGCTCGTCATCGACCGCCTTGCTCACTGGTACTACCACCCGCGCGAGTGGATAAAGAAGATCGCGCTCATGGACGGCGTGTATCTCATGAACAACCCGTTCACGTTCCAGTCGATGGAGAAGCACGCCGCCTACTGCGCCATGATCCGGCTCGGGCTCAAGGTCCCCGAGACGTGGCTCCTTCCGTACAAGAATCCACCGGACAATCCCCGTTTCCCCTACACCGCCGCCAGGTACAACCGCTCTTTCGACCTCGACGAGATCGCATCCAGGATCGGCTACCCGCTCTACATGAAGCCGTTCGACGGGGGTGCATGGGTTGGAGTGACGCGTATCACCGACCCCGACGAGCTGAACCGCCACTACGACGAGTCCGGCGAACGACTGATGCACTTGCAGGCTTCAGTGGAGGGGTTCGACGTCTTCGCACGCAGTCTCTCGATCGGGCCGGAGACGATGGTGATGCGCTACGACCCGAGCAGACCGCTGCACGATCGCTACCAGGTCGCGCACGGCTTCCTCGACGCGAAGGTGGGGCGTGAGGTCGTAACGATCGGAAGGCTGGTAAACGCGTTCTTCTTGTGGGAGTTCAACTCCTGCGAGACTCTCATCAAGGATGGCGAGGTCTACCCGATCGACTACGCGAACGCATGCCCGGACGCCTCGATCACCAGCCTGCACTACTACTTCCCGTGGGCGATCAAGGCGCTCACGAAGTGG